>NZ_JACCBV010000001.1:3606338-3906867 GCF_013409785.1 Microbacterium immunditiarum | reverse complement strand
ATCCGGCTCCGCCTGCATCTACATTGCCGAAAACAACATGGACTGGCTCAATGGCGTGTCCGTCGGTGTACGTAATGCGATGTCCGCCGCGGCGACAGCGGCAGACACCGTGAGCGCGCCCCATGTCATCTTTGTGGATCCGCAAACGACGTTCACAGGTCACAACCTGTGTACCGGATCAGGCGTGTCCGGCATCAACGGCCTGGAGTTCGCTGTGTCACCGAGCGAAGATCCACTCGTGCCAGGCCTGGGGTACGTTGTGAACGGTGCTTACGCATCGCAAACGTCCGTGCATCCCAACGGCATAGGCACCCAGCTCTACTCAGATGCTCTCGAGGCAGCACTTGCAACGACTCCATAAGAGTGGCCTCACCGCGGCGATCGTCGTCGCGGCGGTGTTCGCGTTGTCCGGGTGCGGGATGGAACACATCGTCTCGGACGCCAGGGACGCGTCTATCCGCAACACGGCGACGGCAATCTCGGACGCGGTCGACTGCTTCACGAAACTGCAGATCACCACGGGTGAGGATCTTGACTCGCTGGCGAAGCAGAACGGCCTCTGCGGGGACTGGCGCGCTCTGGGGGCCACTGACGAGCAGCTGTCGGCCTGGAAGTGGGACGTATGGAACAACACGTGGCTGATTCGGATCGATGAGTCAGCCGGGCCCCCGGTCATCACAGCGATGACCGTGGGTAGTGGTCAGGCCCAGGTTGGGATCCAACAAGAAGCACATCTGCTGGTTGTCTGCTGGCAGGTCACGTTGGATCCCTCCGTCGGAGAGCCTCCCGTGACCGGCTTCGAATGCCCAGAGCAGTGGTCGGCGAACATGAGCGCACCTGAGGTGATGACGATGGACGAACTCAAGGACGCCGCCAGCAATCTCGGCGTGACGCTGACGGGGTGAGCCTCGAGGCCAGGCTGAAAGGAACCGAAATCTGTCCGAGGGTATTGGGATAGGAGTCCTCCTTGCCTCAAATCGGGAGCGGTAAAGCCGTCCGACTGGGCGGGAGAAGCCCGCGGAGAAATGGGCGGTCGCGGTCTGCGTCTCTCGGCCTCGGGTGCTCATACACAATGCCACCGTTGGAGAGCGCTCGCCGAGAGGACGAAAATGATCCAACCAGAAACACAACCAGCCCCCCGTCGGGCGAACTTTGAAGACCGGCGGACACTCCGGGACCTGCGCCAGTTGATCGGGTCAATTGGTTTGACAGGCATGCTGGCCTTGGCCGGGTGCGCATCATCCGGCGCCGGCGTCGGCTCCGCACCTCCGATGCATGAGCACAGCACGGCGGCGGAACCTGTACCGGTACCGGAGTCGACGCCCAATGCCGTAACGGACGCCGAGACGTGCACGGCGATGGGCGATGTTTTGTCGATCAGATTCAATGCCGATGTCGCGGTCCGCGAGGGGCGGATGAGTGCCCAGGAGCAGGGTGGCTGGTACCGCCTCGCAACAATTGTGCTCGATCGGGTACCTACTCGCGGCGAGGGGGCAGTGAGCGCGACTGTGGCCGCCCTCCAGGCGGTCGTCCCGCCGGTGCCACTGGCGGCCATGGGCCGAGGGGAGATCGGATCGGACGGGTGGGACCAGCAGTGGTCCGCAGTCTTCCAGTCATGCGCGGACGCGGGATCCGAGATCGCGACGGTGGCTTTCACTGGCGGATAAGGCACAGGGGAACTGGTCTCGCAGGTACGGACGCAACTGCTGGGTCGTTGCAGTGCAGGCAGGGTCAATGAACTTCCACGCGTCCAGGAGCGCGCCCGACCACAGATCCTCGCGACCGGCGAGCGTGCCATCGAAGTCCCAAAAGACGACCCGTTGATTGCCTGACACTCGGCTAATGCTAGTGATTGCCTGGTCGACGTTGAGGGCTATGCGGCAACAGTCGTCTCGACCACTTTCGGCTGCTCAACCTTGAGCGATGGATTGTTGAGCGGGACCCTGGGTCAATGGACTTCGAGCCCTGGGGGGAGGCTACAGTGAGCGGGTCAGCTGTGGAGGTTCTCTCTATCGGAGCAGTCCTCGGTGACTCCGACGCCACGAATGTGGCGTGGAAGCGCGCAATCGCCGCACTCGGAAAGGAGGTCGTCGCCCTCCGCGCCGGCGCCGCGAGCCCGCTGCGGGTCAACGTCGTCTTCCACGTCGAAGGGAGGATGGTGCCCAACGAATTCCACGGTGTGCGCGCTGGTCGATACCGGACGAAAGACAATCACCTGATGGTGCAAGCCGCAGTGCCATCAGGACCGATCCCGGGGGATCGATCAGTGCTCGTGAGCCTTCTTGGCGCAGCGGTCGATCACGCAGAGAGCTTCGCGAGGGATCGTGGTATCGCCGACCGCCTGGATGGTTTGCGCTTGATTCTCGACGGCCTTTCCAGGGCATGATCGACGTTCAGGCTCGCTGCTGGGGAGCGCAGGGCTGGTACGACCCATGACCTCGGTGTGGCGATCATCCAGCGCAGTGAGTACTCGATGACTGGCTACACGATGAGTTACCAGAAGTTCCTCGAGAAACTGATGATGCATATCAGTACGGAGCAAGGGAATCTAGTCCTGGAGTTGAGTCAAGCCGAGTCTGATCGGCTTGCTGTGGCGCTTGCCGCCGGTGTCGGCGACGCTCAAGAACCCGGCCAAAACGACGCTTGAAAACTAGGCCACCCAGACCAGATTGGGTGGGTGATCTCCTTGGAAGATTGGGCGTTGATCAGGCGGCTGGTCGCGGACGGGGTTCCGCAGCGCCAAGTCGCGAGGGACCTCGGGATCGCGAGGGACACGGTCGCGGCCGCGGTGCGGTCGGACCGGCCGCCGAAGTATCAGCGAAGGCCGCAGGCGACGTCGTTCTCACCCTTCGAGGCGCGGGTGAGGGCGTTGCTCGCGGAGCATCCGTCGATGCCGGCGACGGTGATCGCAGAACGGGTCGAATGGGCCGGCTCGATCACCTGGTTCCGGGAGAACGTCCGCCGGTTGCGGCCGGAGCACCGCCCGGTTGACCCGGCCGACCGGCTGTCGTGGGCCGCCGGTGACGCGGCGCAGTGCGATCTCTGGTTCCCGCCGCGGAAGATCCCGCTCGAGGACGGTGGCAGTGTGCTGCTGCCGGTGCTGGTGATCGTCGCAGCGCACTCCCGGTTCATCACCGCCAGGATGATCCCGACCCGAAAGACCGAGGACCTGCTGCTCGGCTCGTGGGAGCTGATCCAACAGCTGGGGCGGGTGCCACGCCGGCTGATCTGGGACAACGAACCCGGTATCGGGCAGAAGGGTCGGCTCGCGCAAGGTGTCGCCGCGTTCGCCGGCACCCTCGCCACCAAGGTCGTGCAGCTGCGGCCCTACGACCCCGAATCGAAGGGCATCGTGGAGCGGCGCAACGGCTGGATGGAGAGCTCGTTCATGCCCGGCCGCACCTTCACCTCACCGGCCGACTTCAACACGCAACTGACCGATTGGCTCGAACGCGCGAACGCCCGGGTGGTGCGGACGATCAAGGCCAGGCCGATCGACCTGATCGACCACGACCGGTCTCGGATGCTGCCGCTGCCTCCGGTCCCGCTGCAGCTGGGCTGGCGGGAACGAGTGCGTCTGGGACGGGATTACTACGTGCGTCTGGACACCAGCGACTACTCCGTCGACCCACAAGCGATCGGCCGGATGGTCGACGTCACCGCCGACCTCGACCGGGTCCGAGTGCGGCTGGACGGACGGATCCTCGCCGACCACCGCCGAATCTGGGCCCGCGGCGCCGTCGTCACCGACCCGACCCACCGAGAGACGGCGAAGCTGCTGCGACAACAGTTCCAGCAACCACGACAACCCGTCGTCGACGATCTCACCCGAGATCTCGCCGACTACGACCGCGCGTTCGGAATCAGCGGGGTCGCGTGATGGCCGCGAAGAGCACCGAGTCGGTCAAGCAGATCACCTACCTCGCCGGCGCGCTGAAAGCACCCCGCATCACTGAAGCCGCCGCCCGGATGGCCGACCAGGCCCGCGACGCGGGCTGGTCGTTCGAGGACTACCTCGCCGCCGTCCTAGAGAGGGAGGTGTCAGCGCGGAATGCGTCCGGCGCAGAACTGCGGATCAAGGCGGCCGGGTTCCCGGCACGAAAGACGCTCGAGGACTTCGACTGGGACGCCCAACCCACCGCCCGCCAGCAGGTCGCAGCTCTCGCCTCCGGCGGGTTCCTCCTGGAAGCGCAGAACGTGGTCCTGCTCGGCCCACCGGGAACCGGGAAGACGCACCTCGCGACCGCGCTCGGGATCGTCGCCGCCCGGCACGGTCACCGAGTGCTGTTCGCCACCGCGACCGACTGGGTCACCCGCCTCACCGACGCCCACCGGCAAGGCAGCCTGCCCCGCGAGCTCACCCGCCTGCGCCGCTACGGGCTGATCATCGTCGACGAGGTCGGATACCTCCCGTTCGAACAGGACGCCGCCAACCTGTTCTTCCAGCTCGTCTCGAGCCGCTACGAACACGCCTCGCTGATCCTGACCTCGAACCTGCCGTTTTCCGGCTGGGGCGGGGTGTTCGGCGACCAGGCCGTCGCCGCCGCGATGATCGACCGGATCGTCCACCACGCCGACGTGCTCACCCTCAAAGGCGCCAGCTACCGGCTCCGCGGACGAGGGATCGACAGCCTCCCGAGCATCAAGACGCAGGATCCGGCAGACTGAGCAAACGACAACCAGGTGGCCTAGTTTTCGCCCGTCGTTTTGGCCGGTTCTTGAACCGTCGTCGACAGCCGGTTATGAGAGCGTCTCGCAATCGGAATACTTCATCCGGACGGGCCTCGCTGAGGCAACGATCAAGGCGATTGTCCAGGAACTTCGAACGCCAGGATCCGACCAACGGACGGCGGTAGGCCTTCCTCTTGAGCCCGGCATCGAGGATGTGGAGAACCCGCGGCGCGCAAGGTCAGAGGGACCATGACGCAGCATTGTACGCACATCAACATCTCACTAACTACGTTGAGATCGAGGTCTCTGAACTCGACGTCGTCAAAGGACGAGATGGTGTGTTTGTGATTCCGGGCCGGTCTCCGCTGGATGTCACTGGCCGCATCCGAGGTTGGGAGCGAACTGGTGTATGTGTACCTGCGGGTTCGGTGGCACCACGAATTCCCGGACGAGCCAATCTTGCTCCTTAGCGAGATCGTCGGCAGCGACGAAGTGCGCAAGGTCGAGATCTACGCCGACGGCCGATACGACTTCGCCAACGGGTCTTGCTCGACGGGGACGACGCTACTGTCCGAACTGCCGATGACCTCGGTCGACGAGTCAATGGATCGCGGTGATCCTGAACCACCCCTACGCACAGGAGCGCGAGAAGCCCGGGCGACTTGCGGGCATCGTCGATCTTCTCGAGTGCCCGGCGGCGCGGGAAGGGCGTGAGTAAAACTGTGGCAAATCGAGCATCGTCGAGGACATCGACGAAAGGTCGCGATCCGCGGAAACTCAACCCAAACGGCATTCGGGACACCAAGGAAATGCCACTGAACAAGGGTTCAAATCCCACCGTCACCGCCATTCGATGCCTCGCGATCCCTTGAAAACACTGGGATCGCGAGGCATCGGCATATGTCCATGGGTAGGAAGTGGGAAAAATGCTTCTCACGGCATGCGAATCCTGGCGGGTTTCGGACATGCCCGGCGGTCTCGCGCAACGACACCTATCCGCGTCTAGATTGAGGCGGCCACCCCCTCGCTCCGTCCTCATCCGTCATGCGACATCGAATTCGCCGATGTGATGCTTGAGGAATGTCGTTGCCTGGCCGAACCAAGCCTGCCACGGCACGTCGACGAACGTTCTGGAGCCGGCCGCAGTGCATGTCTTGCCCAGCGACAATCCATGGGGGCCTGTGCCGTAGACGTGGAGTTCGAATGGCACGCCAGCGTCGTCGAGTGCATTCGCGAATGCAAGCGTGTGCGAGATCGGCACCACATGGTCGGACCGGGTGGCCGCCAGGAACGTCGGAGGTGTGTCCGCCGTCACGGCGTCGTTCGTGGACGGAATCACCGTCCGCATCCGCTCTCCGAAGGCTGAAAGTATGACGGGGTAGAGCAGAATCTGCGCGGCCGGCTTGTCGTTAGAGATCGTGCCGAGCGCGGAGGCCAAGTGACCACCTGCCGAGAACCCGCAGGTGATGATCCTTGACGCATCGATGGCCAGCGATTCGGCGTTCTCCTGGAGGTACCTCATTGCGGCCTCTGCGTCGGTCAGCGCCTGCCCGAACGTCGACTCGACGTCGGCGCGATAGCGGAGCAGGAACGCGTTGTACCCCTCCGAGAGGAAGGCGAGCGCGATGGGCTCGGCCTCGCGATCGGATGTGGTCTGGTAGCCGCCACCGGGCAAGATCAGCACGGCTGGGCGCGCAGTGGAGTTCCGGACGACGCTGGATACGTCCTGGATGTACGCGGTGAGCCGCGCTTCGGCTGGGCCCACCCCGACGGTTGTTACTCGCATCGTTTGATGCCTCTCTCGAGTGCCGATGTGCACCCATGCTGTTGACACCTTTTCCTGACCTGGCTTAGTGTAACCGGTGACACAAAATCTGTAACCGGTAACAGACTGGGTCCGCGCGGATCAGCAGGAGGTGAGAGCGATGGTGACCATGTACGACGTTGCCGCGCGGGCGGGCCTGTCCATCGGCACCGTGTCTCGATTCGTCAATGCGCGCGGCTACGTCGGTCCCGTCAGTTCGGAGAAGATCCGGCGTGCGATCGACGAGCTCGGATTCGTCCCGAACACAGCGGCGCGCAGCCTCACGACCAAGCGGTCGGGACTGATCGGATTCGTCACGTCCGACCTCGCCAACCCCTTCACGGCGGAGCTTGTGCAGGGTCTGCAGGAGGAGGCGATCCTCGAAGGCTACTGCGTTGTGACCGCATCGACAGGCCGAGACGAGCAACGCACACTTCAGACGCTCGCGGCTTTGCGTGGCCACCAGCTCGACGGGCTCATCATGTCGCCGCAGGAGTCCCCCGCCGTCGATGAGTACCTGCGCCACGCCGCCCACGAAGGGCTTCCTGTCGTTCGGGTCGGCGCGGCTCGTGAGCCGATGGAAGCGGATCTCGTCGCATCGGACACGTATTCCGGCGGTAGGTCGGCGATGTCACATCTGCACGATCTGGGGCATCGGCGCATTGCGTACGTCGGTGCACACCGCCAGGCGGAATCTCGTCGCCAGGCATATCTCGACGCGGTGGAGAGCATCGGCCTGCCCGTCGAGTCTGCGTTGGTGTGCGAAGGCGAGCCCAACCGGGAAGGCGGCGTCCTCGCGGGTGCGCGACTTCTCGAGATGGCGGATCCGCCGACGGCGGTGTTCGCCGCCAACGACCTCATCGCGCTCGGGGTGCTGCATGCGGCATATCGGCGTCAGCTTCGTGTTCCCGACGACCTCTCGGTCGTCGGATTCGACGATTCGGAGGTCGCACGTCATTCGGTGCCGCCGCTGACGACCGTCGCGCAGCCGAAGCAGGAACTCGGGCGATATGCGGCAAGACTCCTGCTCGACCGGGTGACCGGCCGCCGGGATTCGGAAGCGGTCGAACGTCTGCTCTCGTGCGAGCTCGTCGTCCGCGACTCCACGGCGCCGATCTGACTTCACGGCACACGGCGTACCCCTGGTGCGTCTATCCACCCATTGAACGAACCCTATGAACTCGACGGAGAGGACCTCAATCATGTCTCTGAGCACGCGTTCGGCAACGAAGCGCACTTTTCTGCGGGGCGTCGGTGTGACCGTCGCTCTCGCCACGATCTGCGGGCTGGCAGCGTGCAGTCCCGGCAGTGAACCGGAGGAGGCACACGCCGGCGATGGCGCGGCGAACCTGCAGATCTGGTTCAACGGAGCGGCCGAGCAGGCGACTCTGATTCAGGAATCGATCGACCGGTTCTCGGAGGCGAACCCGCAGATCACGGTCGAATTGCTGAACATCGCAGGCGCGGACTACTACACCAAGCTCAAGACGGCGGCGGTGGGCAACCAGCTGCCTGACGTCTTCTTCGCCCGCACTCAGGAAATCCCCGCCAACGCCGCGAACAAGTGGCAGCAGTCGTTGGAGGACTATGTCTCCGACGCCGATGTGGAGGACTTCTGGCCTGCTGAGGTCGCACAGATGTCTTACGAGGGGGAGCTCTACGCGCTCCCTTACGACTTCTCCAACTTCGCCGTCTACGTCAACAAGACGATGTTCGCGGATGCCGGCATAGAGCTTCCGACCGAGGACTGGACGTGGGAAGAGTTCTTCGACATCGCGGCAGAATTCCCGCAGACCGATGGCTCGCGGCAGACCCGGTGGGGTGCGTTCGTGCCCTTCACGCCGTGGCTGATGATGGGCATTCTCAAGGCGAACGGCGGCGAGACCTTCACCGAAGACGGATCGCGCTCCGTCATCAATTCGCCTGAGAACGTCGAGACCTTCCGATTCCTGCTTGAGCAGGCCGAGAAGGGGGTTACGCCGCAGCCGGGAGCGCTGCCGCAGGGCATGCACCCGTTCAACTCGGGCCTCGTCGCGATGCATGTCGGTGGATCTTGGGAGGCATCGATCCATCGCAACGCGATCGGAGACGAATTCGAGTGGGATGTCATCAAGCTCCCGAAGGGGAGCAGCGGTGAACGTGCGGTTGCCACGGCGGGTGGTGCATGGGCGCTGTCGAAGGACTCGGAGAGTCCGGAACAGGCATTCGAGCTGATGCGCCACCTCACCAGTGAGGATGAGCTGAACTTCCTGATGTCTGAACAGGTCAGCGGCATTCCCGGCCGTCAGTCGTCCACAGAGCGCTGGAGGGAAGTCGCCGGCAACGCGGGTCTGCCTCCGCAGAACATCAGCGTCTTCCCCGACCAGATGCTCGAGGACGCCGTGAAGTGGTCGTACCCGGTGTACTGGGATGCGTTCAACACGGCGTGGACCAACCGTGTGCAGTCCATGACGAGCGGAGAGGACCCCGCTGTGGCTCTCGCGGCGCTGGAGGAGGACGTCAACGCGGCGGCCGAAAAGATCAAGTGATGGCGTCGCGACTCACGCTTGCACGCCGTGAGGCGGCCACGGGTTGGCTATGGGTTCAGTCGTGGATGGTCGGGTTCCTCGCGTTCACGGCGATCCCGATCCTGGCGGCCTTTGCGCTCAGCTTCACCGAGTGGAACGGAACCGGGGCACCTCAATGGGTGGGCTTCGCCAACTATGCGGAGATGTTCACGGACGATCCGCTGTTCTGGCAGTCCTTGAAGGTGACCGGCCTGTTCACGGTGATCTACGTTCCCGTCAGCCTGCTGATCGGCTTCAGCTTGGCGCTGCTGATGAATCAGAAGCTGCGCGGCGTGACGGTGTTCCGCACGATCTACTACCTCCCGTCGGTGCTCTCGGGCGTCGCCGTCGCCGTGCTCTGGGGCTTCGTGTTCCACCGGGAGTACGGCGTGCTGAACTGGTTCCTCGGCCTCTTCGGGGTCCCACCGATCGGCTGGCTCCAGGATCAGTTCTGGGTGATCCCGTCGCTGGTCATGATCACTCTGTGGGGCGTGGGCGGCTCGATCATCATCTACTTGGGCGGGTTGCAGGGAATTCCGACCGAGTTGTATGAGGTCGCGAAACTCGACGGGGCCTCGTGGTGGGACACCCTCCGGTCGGTGACGATCCCGATGATGTCTCCGGTGATCCTGTTCCAGCTCGTCATGGGCACCATCAACTCGTTCCAGGTGTTCGTGCAGGCCTACGTGCTGACGAAGGGCGGGCCGAACTACGGCAGCTACTTCTTCGCCCTGCACATCTACAACTCCGCGTTCCGCGACCTTCGTCTCGGGTACGCGTCGGCGCTCTCGGTGTTCCTCTTCCTGATCGTCGTCGTCATCACCGTGGTCGTGTTCATGACCTCCAAGACCTGGGTCTTCTACGCCGGAGCGAAGGACAGCCGATGACTCACACCGTGATCGTGCGCGAAGAGCAGACCGCGTCCGCACGCGAAGACCGCACCGCGACCGTGCCCGAGAAGCGCTCTCGACCGCCGCGTCGACGGCTCATGCGGACGACCAACGCGGGCATCAGCTATGCGATCCTCATTCTCGGGTCGGTGGCGTTCCTCATCCCGTTCTTCTGGATGCTGTCGACCAGCCTCAAGACCGCGGGACAGGTCTTCTCCTATCCCATCGAATGGCTGCCCGACCCCTGGATGTGGGGCAATTACGTCGACCTGTTCGAGGCAGCGCCGTTCGGCAGGTACCTGCTGAACACCGTCGTCCTGACCTTCTTCGGGGTGCTCGGGACGGTGGTGGGAAGTTCGATCGCCGGCTACGCCTTCGCGCGGTTCCGGTTCCGCGGGCGAGACACGCTGTTCTTCATCATGCTCTCGACCATGATGGTGCCCGGCTGGGCGACGCTCATCCCGCAGTTCATCCTGTTCCGCGAACTCGGGTGGCTCGACACCTATCTGCCGCTGATCGTTCCCGGCTTCTTCGCCACTCCGTTCGCCACGTTCCTGATGCGCCAGTTCTTCCTGAGCATCTCGCCGGAGATCGACGACGCGGCGAAGATCGATGGGGCAGGGACGTTCCGCATCTTCTTCACCATCGTCCTGCCGCAGGCGAAGCCGGCCCTGATCATCATCAGCCTGTTCTCGTTCATGGGGAACTGGAACGAGTTCTTCGGGCCGCTGATCTATCTGACGTCGCAGGACATGTTCCCGATCAGCCTCGGGATCGTGAACTTCGTGGGCGAGCAGTCCCAGAACTATCCCCTGATGATGGCCGCGGCGACGATCGCAATGGCGCCGTGCCTCATCCTGTTCTTCCTCGCGCAGCGTTGGTTCATCCAAGGCGTCGTCATCACCGGTGTGAAAGGGTAATTCGTTTTGCTGGAAATCAATGTCAACGGCGAGCGCTATCGAGACAAGGTCGATGGATGCTGGCTGGGCAAGAACGCCGGCGGCACGCTCGGCGCGCCGCTCGAGGAGGCATTCGGCAAGCCGGAGCCGCTCGACGTGTGGTGGTACACGCAGGTCGAGGAGGGCGGCATCCCGAATGACGACCTCGAGATGCAGCTGATCTGGCTCAAGGCGATCGAGGAGGTCGGCCCGGGCCTGACATCACGACACCTCGTCCGCTATTGGCTCGATCACATCGGGTACAACCCCGACGAGTACGGGCTCAGCAAGATGAACATGAAGCTCGGCCTGGAGCCGCCGTTGAGCGGGAGCTACAGCAACTGGTTCAAGGACTGTATGGGTTGCCCGATCAGATCGGAGATCTGGGCCTGCCTTGCTCCCGGGGCGCCGCGGATCGCCGCGCGTTACGCGTACATGGATGCGATCTGCGACCACGCCGGTGGAGAGTCGGTCTACGGCGAGCTCTTCAACGTCGCGCTGGAGTCGGCGACGTTCGTCATCGAGGATGTGCAGGAACTCATCGACATCGGGATGTCGTACATCCCGGAATCCAGCCTCACCGCCCGCGCCATCAACGCGGCTCGCTCCGCACACGCAGAGGGGCTGGACTGGAAGCAGGCTCGCGAGCGGGTCATGCAGGCGACGCCGCACTACAACGCGCAGTACTCGCCGCTGAACATGGGATTCCAGATCATCGGCCTGCTCTACGGCGAGGACTTCGGCGACGCGCTGTGCAAGACGGTGAACTGCGGGTACGACACCGACTCGTCGGGAGCGTCGACCGGAAGCTATCTCGGTCTCATCTCAGGTCGGTCCGGACTCCCAGCGAAGTGGCTCGAGCCGCTCGGGGAGACGATCTCCACGACGGAATCGCTCCGCGGAATCATGAACGTCTCCGACGTGCGGAACCCGATCCCGACGAACATGACGGAATTGACCGACCGTGTGCAGCGGGCCGCCCGGATGGTCCTCCGCGCGCACGGCGTGATGGGGGAGGACGGGATCGTCCGGGTCTCGAAGGAGGACCTCTACGCCGACGACGCGATCATCGCGCTGCGTGACTCGAGTCCGACGGAGGTGTTCTTCCCCGGCCTCGACGTCGATGTCGCCGTCGAGTACATCGATCTACCGGCGATCGCCTCGGGAGAGACCAAGTCGCTGATCACTCGTCTCGAGAACATCCGACCGCAGGCGATCACGGTGACCTGCGTCATCGACGGTCCGAGCGGGTGGGGCCTTCCCGAAGCCCAGCGCGTCGAACTGCCCGCGCACGGAAGCGCAGATATCTCGTGGCACGTGACCGGGCCTGCGCCGGCCGATCTTCACAACAGCAACATCCTTTACCTCACCGTGACGCCCCATGAGCGGCCACCTCAGCCGTCGATACCCATCGTGCTGGTGGGCGCCGGATCGTACCGAGTGAGCGGGCCATTCCCCCTGTCGGACGGGGAGTCGGCGGCCGAGGAGCTCGCACTGCCGCATGAGCCCGAGACACGGGTGGGCGACGTCCTCACGGAAGGCGGGCGCGCTGGCGACTGGCGAACCATCGCCGCGCATGAGAACGCTCTGCCTCTCGCCGATGTCTTCGACGAGCCCGGCATTCTCTACCTTCAGGGGTTCATTGAGGCGCCCGCGGAGCAGGAGATCTGGCTCTCGGCGAACGTCAACTGCCCGGTGAAGTTCTGGGTGAACGGCGTCGCGGCGCAGTCGTTCGCCGATTACCAGGAGGTGCGTCCAAGCTATCGAGGCAGGGAGGAGACCGCTGCCGCGGTGATGCTGAACGCGGGATGGAACGAGGTGCTCGTCAAGCTCGTGCGCGGTACGGAAGCACCGCCGATCGAGTGCCACATCCTCGCGGCAAGCAATGACCGCCGGATCAACGGTGAGGCGAACTGGGCCACACTCGCCGGGCAGCCGCATCTGGGACGGACGCGCTTCCCGTGGCAGTGAGAGACCAGGGCGCCGACCCATCCCACGCGGCACGGCGGCCGAATGTCGTCATGATCGTCCTCGACGACGTCGGCTTCGGCGACTTCGGATGCTTCGGGTCCGAGATCGAGACGCCCGCGCTCGACCGGCTCGCGGATCGGGGATTGCGGTACAACCACTTCCACGTCACTGCTGTCTGCACGGCCAGCCGGGCCTCGGTGCTGACGGGGCGGAATCATCACGCCGTCGGCATGGGATTCCTGGACCTTCCGATGGATCACGCCGGCTACAGCAGCAGGATCCCGGACTCGGCGGCGGCGCTTCCCCGACTGCTGAGAGACGGCGGTTACAACACGCTGGCGGTGGGCAAGTGGCATCTCGCCCCGAACCATGAGCAGGGGCCTGCCGGCCCGTTCGACCGGTGGCCGCTGGCCATGGGCTTCCAGCGGTTCTACGGCTTCCTGGGCGCCGCGACGAACCAGTGGGCCCCGGAGCTCGTGAGGGACAACAGCTACGTCGAGCCTCCGAGCACGCCGGATGAGGGGTATCACCTGACCGAGGACCTCGCCGACGAGGCGATCCGCATGGTCCAGGGTCAGCAGGCCGCCGCACCGGACAATCCGTTCTTCCTGTACTTCGCGCCCGGCGCGGTGCATTCCCCGCACCAGGCGCCGGCGGAATGGACCGAGCGCTACCGTCACAGATTCGATGACGGGTGGGATGCGATGCGCGACCGGATCTTCGCGCGTCAGCTCGAGCTGGGAGTCGTGCCCGCCGGAACAGAGCTCACCGAGCGGCCGCCGTGGGTGAAGAGCTGGCAGGACTACTCCGACGAGGACCGGAGGCTGTTCGCCCGGATGATGGAGGTCTACGCAGGCTTCCTGACGCACACGGACGCCCAGATCGGGCGGGTGCTCGATGCGCTCGCGGAGCTCGGCGTCTTGGACGACACCATCGTCATGGTGCTCTCGGACAACGGCGCCAGCGCGGACGGGGGCCCTCACGGCACGCTCACCACCGAGCAGTCCTTCATCACGAACGACACCGCACCGATGGTGGAACGGATCGACGAGATCGGAGGACCCCGGACGTTCAACCACTACGCGTGGGGCTGGGCATGGGCAGGGAGCACGCCGTTCCGCTATTGGAAGCACTACACGTGGTTGGGCGGAGTCCGTGTACCCCTGATCGTCCACTGGCCGGCAGGGGTCGAGCCCCAGCAGCGGGGGCAGGTCCGAGATCAGTTCTGCCACGCGATCGATCTGATGCCGACTGTTCTCGATGTCGCAGGCGTGCACGCGCCCGGCTCCGTGGACGGCGTCGATCAGCAGCCGATCGACGGCGCGAGTCTGAGACGCACCCTCAACGACGGCGAGAGCGCGGCGCCGAGACAGACCCAGTATTTCGAGATGATGGGCTCGCGGGCGATCTACCATGCGGGGTGGAAGGCGACCACCGATCACGTCGCCGACTTCCCGGCGCAGCGAGAGCTGTTCGGGGGCAGCCGGTCGTTCGAGGCCGACCGGTGGTCGCTGTACGACCTCCGTTCGGACTTCTCGGAGTCGCGCGACCTGGCCGAGAAGGAGCCGGAGCGGCTGTTATCTCTCATCGAGACCTGGTGGTACGAGGCCGGCAAGAACCAGGTCCTCCCGCTGATGGACGACCTGAAGGGGCGGGCCGCGGGGGTGAAGCCGCCGCCGTACGCGGATCGCACTCGCTGGGTCTACCGGCCGGGGGCGGGGCCCATTCGCACGCCTGCCTCGGCGGGAGGGTTCGTCCTCACGGCCCACGTGCTGGTGGCCGATGGGGATCGCGGCGTCGTCGTCGCCCAGGGCGATTGGAACGGCGGCTTCGTCTGCGTCATCGACGAGCGGGCGGTGTCCGCGATCCTGACAGTCACTGCGAAGCAGCACAGACTGGCGAGCGACCTGCCGCTCGCTCCCGGGCCGCACACCATCCAGCTGGCCTACAAGGCGGACACGTCGCAGCGCGGCAGCACGTTCTCTCTCACGATCGATGGGGAGCTCGCGGCCCGCACCGCACTCGACACCCCGTTGCGGCCGATGACGCTGTTGGGTCGCTGGTTGCTGATCGGCCGCGATCGCGGGCTGCCGGTCGGCGACGGCTACAGCCCGCCGTTCCCGTTCACGGGGCGCATCGACCGAGTCGAGCTGGAACTGCCGGAGCGGCCGACTCCGGCGGCGGCCCTGACCGCTGTCGAGCCGGACTGATCTACAGGTGTCTTCAACGATGAAGGAGGAATCGACGTGAAACCGAAGATGAGCACGAGACGCGGTGTACTCGCCGGGATCGCTGCCGGCGCACTCGCCGGCGCGGGGGCGATTGCGGCGCCGTCGGCGGCGCACGCCAACGGCCGAGGGCAAGGCGCCGACCCGAAGTGCACGCCGGGCGCCTGCTCGGGCGTGCACGTGACGCCGGACATGTTCGGTGCCGTGCCGGACGGCGCCACAGACTGCACCGATGCGTTCAACCAGGCACTCGCATCGGGCTACACGCTCTACGTGCCCGCCGGCGACTACCTCATCGCCGGTGCGCTCGACGAGGTGAAGGATCGGCACCTGATCATCCTCGGCGACGGTCCAGGCGCATCGCGGATCATCTTCAGTGCGGCATCCGCAGCCGGGCTCAGGGTGACCCAGCACACCACTCCGGTCACCATCGACACCGCGCTGTACTACCGCACCCAGCTCAGTGATGTCGGGTTCTACACGACCCGGCAGGAGAACGGCATCGCGGTCGACATCGCCTACAGCCAGAAGGTCGTGGAGTTCGCGCGCAACGAGATGCTGGTGAGCGTCGACAACGTCCACATCGCCGGTGTCAACCCGCGGACGACCGGCTGGTCGGGCGGCATCCGGATCATGGATGTCAACCATCCGCGGATCGAGAACTGCCACATCGTCGGGCGCCAGGACAGCTCGCAACCGGCGCGAGCCTATGCGCAGTTCTTCATCATGGACTTCGGCGTGTACGTCGGTGTGACCGGTGACATCGAGCTCAACTACCTCCGCGTGGTCGGCACGCGCATCAAGAACGTGATCCGCGGGATCCAGTGCGTGGGTGCGGGCGAGGGGATCGTCGTCATCGACTGCGCGATCCCCGTCGCCGATTACGGCATCCATCTGAACAAGGAGGTGGCGTCGGGGGCGACGGATCCACAGGTGATGATCTCCAGCACCCACATCAACGCCGCCAGCCGCTGCATCTACATCAAACGGATGCACGAGATCCAGATCACGGGCAACCTGCTGTACTCGTTCCCACATGTCGACACCGGGAGCTGGGCGGCATTCGAGGCCGACACGGTGATCCAGGCGACCGTGACGGGCAACATCATCGAGGGCTTCCCCGGCAACCGCGAGGACAGGATCGTCGGCATCCTGGGGACCGACCTGCGCCAATCGACGGTCTCGGGCAATCGATACATCAAGATGGATGTCCCCGTCGAGCTCACCACGGACCGATCGGTCGACAACGTGATCGTCGACGAGTTCCGCTCGCCGCCGGCGGCGGTGGGACCGATGGTGGTGTACTCCGGAACAGCTAGTGAGTCTGCGAACTACTCCGGCCCGAAGCTCGCGATGAACGCACAGCAGGTCGTCGTCACGGGCGAGCCGACGGACGTCGTCTCGGTCAGCCAGACGCTCGCCGCCGGCATCGTATACCAGCTTTCGGCTGTGCTCCACGGTGTAAAGGGAGCCGAAGCAGGTACGGTGGCCGCCTCGCTCGTCAAGACGAGCGGCACGGCGGAGATCGAGTTCCGCTCTGTCGCCACGGTCGTCAACACCGTGGGTCCGCTGGCCGAATCGACGGTGTCGATCATCACGCACGTCACGGCGACGAAGCCCGGTCCGGCCGGGCTGACGCTGCAGGCGAGCAGCGCGGGGTCGGACCTCTCCGTCGACTCCGGGTCTGCGTCGCTCGCACTGGCGATGTGATGGGAGGGGAGACGACGCTGATGACCCCGCGAGTCTGCGAGGTGAGGCTGGAGCGACGGAACGATCAGCCGCTGGCGGACGTGCCGCGGCCGCGTCTGAGCTGGATCGTCGAATCGGAAGCGCCCTGGCTCCAGGCGTTCGCCGAGGCCCGGCTCGACGGAGGCGAGGCGGTCCGGATGGACACCGGCGAGTCGCTCTTCGTCGACTGGCCGTTCGCGCCGCTGAAGCCCCACGAGCGACGTGAGCTGCAGCTTCGGGTCACCTCGGAGGACGGGGCGACGACCGGATGGTCCGATCCGGTCACGATTCATACGTCCTTCCTCGCGGACGGGGAATGGTGCGCATCGCAGATCGCCCTCACCGCACCGCCGGTCGAGGCATGTCCGGGAAGGGCGCGGCTCGAGTTCCTGCTTCTCGGCGCCGTCCGGTCGGCCGTGCTCTACGCGACGGCGTGCGGCGTTTACCAGGTGAGCATCAACGGTCGTGACGTCGACGACGCCGTTCTCAAACCCGGATGGAGAGACAATCGCGAGCGGATCGTGCACGAGGCGACCGACGTCACGGCGCTGCTGCACGAGGGAGCGAACGCGATCGGCATCCGTTTCGCCGGCGGTTGGTGGACGGAGGAATACGGGTTCCATGGAAACGGCAGGCGTGTCTACGGGGACCAGCCCTCGGTCGCGGCTCAGCTGCACGTGGAGTTGTACGACGGTACCGCTCAGGTGATCGCGACCGACGGGAAGTGGCGCGCGGCCGCGGTCGGCGAAGTCACGGCCAGCTCGATCTACCAGGGCGAGACGATCGACGCGCGGCGGTCGCTGCCGGGCTGGGACGAGGTGGGGTTCGACGACTCGACGTGGCCTGCCGCGGCAGTCTCGGAGACTTCCTTGGTGCCGCAGGCGGACCCTGCCGAGCCGGTGCGCCGGACGGAGGAACTCTCGGTCGTCGACGTGATCACAAGTCCTGCGGGCAGGACGATCCTCGACTTCGGGCAGAACCTCGTCGGCTGGCTGCGTGTGCGGGTCCGCGAGGCTGAGGGCCATGCGATTACCCTTCGCCATGCAGAGGTGCTCGAAGACGGTGAGCTGGGGGTGCGCCCTCTGCGCTTCGCCAAGGCGACTGACACCTTGATCTGCTCAGGCGGGCACGACACTTTCGAACCGCAGTTCACGTTCCACGGTTTCCGATACGTCGAGGTAAGCGGGTGGTCGGGCGAGGTCGATGCCTCGGCGATCACCGCTGTCGTGATCGGCAGCGACATGCGGCGCACGGGGTGGTTCGATTCTTCGCACGACCTCCTGAACCGGTTCCATGAGAACGTCGTCTGGGGGATGCGGGGGAACTTCCTCTCGCTCCCCACCGACTGTCCGCAGCGCGACGAGCGTCTCGGCTGGACCGGCGATATCCAGGTCTTCGCGCCGACGGCGACGTCCCTGTTCGATTGCACTGCGTTCCTCGTCTCGTGGCTGCGAGATGTCGCGCTGGAACAGCGACGCTCCGGAGGCATCTGCCCGTTCGTGGTGCCGAATGTGCTGCCAGGCGACCCGCAGCCTGCAGCGGCATGGGGCGATGCGACGACCGTTGTGCCGATGGCGCTGTATGAGCGACTCGGTGATCGCGCCGCGCTCGTCGAGCACTATCCGTCGATGAGGGCCTGGGTCGACGTGCTGATCGAACGCGCGGGGCAGCGGATGCTGTGGGAGGGCGACTTCCAGTACGGCGACTGGCTCGATCCGACGGCGCCGCCGGACCGCCCGGGTGCTGCACGCACGGATCGGGACCTCGTCGCGAGCGCGTACCTCGTGCGATCGGCGAAACTCCTCGCGCGGGCAGCCGATGTGCTCGGATACAACGATGACGCGACACACTACGGCGAGTACTCGGATCGCGCGCGGCGCGCTTGGGAGCAGGAGTACGTCACGCCGGGCGGCCGGATCATGTCCGACGCGCAGACCGCTTACGCTCTCGCCATCGTCTACGAGCTCGTCGATGCGGCCACGGCGAAGGCCCTCGGTGAGCGGCTGGCAGCGGTCGTGCACCGAGATGGCGGCGTCATCGGCACCGGCTTCGTCGGTACGCCGATCATCACGGAGGCGCTGAGTTCGACGGGGCATGCTGACGTCGCGGGGCGGCTGCTGTTGCAGACGGAGGCGCCGAGTTGGCTGTATGCGGTCACAATGGGGGCGACCACCATCTGGGAACGGTGGGATTCCATGCTCCCGGACGGGAGCATCAATCCCGGTTCCATGACGTCTTTCAATCACTACGCGTTCGGTGCTGTCGCGGATTGGATGCATCGCGTCGTCGCAGGTCTTTCGGCTGTCGGTCCCGGTTTCTCGCGAATCCGGATCGCTCCGACGCCGATCGAGGGGCTCACCCATGCGTCGGTGCGGCACGAGACGCCCTATGGGTCCGCGGAATCGGGGTGGGACATCACCGCGGGCGGCGCGCTGCGCGTGCACGCGGTCATCCCGCCGAACACGAGAGCGGAGGTGGCCCTGCCCGGAATGGACGCATTCGTGGTAGGGTCTGGACGGCACGAGTGGCTCATCCCCCACCGCGAGTGCGGAGACGCCGAATGACGTCGACGATCGTCCACCCGCACGACCCGGCACTCACGTGGTCGGGAGCGTTGGGCGTCGAGCACACCGACGAGTGGTCTCAGGCCTGGAGGCTGCCGGTCGACTCGCTCGACCTGTTCCCGGACGCGCTGCTGGTTCCGGCTGCGATGAGCGCAGGCGTCCGCATCGAATTCGATAGCGACAGCCGGTTGATCGCCGGCCGGGTTGCGGACCGCGACCTTTCACCGGATCTGGCGGGGATCGATCTGGTGGTGGACGGCGTTTTCATCGAGACGACCCGTGTCGCCGAAGACGGTCGCTTCGCCTTCGGCGAGTTGCCGTACGGCGAGAAATCGATAGAGCTGTGGCTTCCCCAGTTCGACGTGTTCCGCCTCGCGCACCTGGAACTGTCGCCGGGTGCGACCATCGGAGTCACGCCGGCCGGCGACCTGCCGCAGTTGCTGACGTATGGCAGTTCGATCACCCAGTGCCGGCAGGCCACCTCTCCCACACGCACCTGGCCCGCGGCCGTCGCCCAGAGGCTCGGATACGAGCTCACCTGCCTCGGGTTCGCGGGGCAGTGCCACCTCGATCCGATGGTCGCCCGCGTCATTCGCGATCGCTCCGCCGACTTCATCGTCCTGTGCATCGGCATCAACATCTACGGCGACGGATCATTCACCCGCCGCTCGTTCGCCCCCGCGATCCAGGGCTTCCTCGCGACGGTTCGGGATGGTCATCCGACGACACCGATCCTCGTGATGTCTCCGATCCACTCTCCCAGCCGCGAGACCGTCGCTGGGGCGGCGGGCATGACTCTCGCGGAGATGCGCGGCGAGGTTGGGCGTGCGGTGTCGCTCGCGCAGCGGTTCGGCGCAGAGAACCTCCACTACGTCGACGGGCTGACGGTTTTCGGCGCGGAGGATGCCGACCTGCTCCCAGACGGGATTCACCCGAGCGCTCAGGGATACCAGGTGATGGCCGAACGGATCTCGGCCGAGGTCAGTCGTATCCGCAGCCTTGTGACCGAGGCGGACGCCGCCCCAGCGGCCGCCGAAGGTGCGGCGATCCACTTCCCCTTCCGCCACGTCACGGACGGTGAGAGTCTCGAGCTGGTCGTCGAACCGACCGTGGGGATTCTGGTCTCGAGCGTCAGACTCGCAGCCGACGGCTCAGGCGACATCGTCGTCCTCCTGCGCGAGCCCGCCGGCACACCGATCGCAGGCGCCCTGCATGTCCGATTCCCTGTTGCGTCCGTGCACGAGGCGACCTTCCACGAGGAGCCGACCCGCAATGTGGCCATCGTCGGCGGTGCCGTGCCGGTGACACTTCGACCGTTTGAGGTCAGCATGTTGCGACTGACTCCCGATCAGCAGCACCGCACCTGAAGCTGCCATTCAGAGTTGATGTCATTGACAATGGGAGCCTCCCATCCGCCGATCGTGATGGCCAGACGCACACACAGAGTCCGACGGTCTCACCCTCGGTCGGCACGGGCCAACTCGATCATGCGAGGGGGCGCGAGAGTGATTGGGGGTCAACTTGTCTGATCGGCGTTTTCCCGAGTGGGTGTTCGGTCGAGGAGCTGAGCCGGATCCGCGATTCAGTTTGGCCAATGAGCGGACGTTTCTGGCGTGGATCCGCTCGTCGGTGGCGTTAGTGGCGGGTGGCGTGGCGTTGGTGGCGTTGCGGGTGCCGATCGATGCCGGGTTCCGGGTGGCGTCGGCGATCGTGTTCATCAGTCTCGGGATGCTCGCGGCGATCCAGGCGTGGATCGGGTGGGCGCGCACGGAGCGGGCGTTGCGGGAGAATCGTGCCCTTCCCGGCCCGGCACTGGGGGTAGTCATCACGGTCGGCGTGCTGGCAGGGACCGCGCTGATCGTAGTCGGGTCGGTCGTATGAATGCCCCGTTCGATCCGGGGTTGCAGTCGGAGCGGACTTTACTGGCGTGGCGGCGCACCGCGCTGGCACTGACGGTGGCCAGCGCGCTGGCGCTGCGGTTCACGGTCGACGTGCTCGGGGCGCTCGCGCCCGTGTTCGCGTTGGGCGGGCTCGCGCTGGCTGGGGGAGCGTATGCCGGCGCCGCGCTTCGGTACCGTCGCGCGCATGCCTCTCTTGTTTTCGGGGGGCGGCTGGGCGGCGGTGGCGTGTTCGCGCTCTTGGCCGTAGCCGTTCTCGCACTCAGTATCGGGGGAATCGTGTTTGTCGTGAGCGCCGAGGTCGGCCAGTGACGGACGGCATGATCGAGCTTCCCGGAGGCGCGTTCCTCATGGGGTCGGATCGGTTCTACCCAGAGGAGGGCCCCGTTGTTCAGGTGCAGGTCGATGCGTTCACGATGGATCGGTACGCGGTCACGAATCGCGAGTTCGCGCGATTCGTGGCTGACACCGGATATGTCACTGTGGCTGAACGGGAGCTAGATCCGGCCGACTTCCCGGACGGAGACATAACGGATGTGCAACCGGGGTCGCTGGTATTCACCCCGACGTCGGGCCCGGTCGATCTGCGGAACTGGCGGCAGTGGTGGCACTGGGTACCCGGCGCATCGTGGCGGCACCCGCACGGACCGGACAGCAGCATCGACGAGTTAGGGGATCACCCGGTGGTGCAGATCGCGTTCGAGGACGCGTGCGCGTTTGCGGCGTGGGTGGGCAAGCGGCTGCCCACCGAAGCCGAGTGGGAGTACGCTGCCCGCGGGGGACTGGAGGGGGCGACCTTCGCATGGGGCGAGGAGGCGAACCAGCGGGCGGAGCCCTTTGCGAACACCTGGCAAGGGCGGTTCCCCTACCTGAACACCGGGGCACGCGGCTGGGTCGGCACAGCCCCGGTGGGGTCGTTCCCGCCGAACGGGTATGGGCTGCATGAGATGACCGGGAACACGTGGGAATGGACGGCCGACCCGTGGACCGAGCGTCACCAAGTCCCGGCCGCGGCGTGCACGTGCGGGTGCAGCCCGCAAACCCGAACGGAAGCAACCGGCGGCCATGGAGCGTCGGCAAGGCGACGGGTGCTCAAAGGGGGTTCGCACTTGTGCGCTCCGGAGTACTGTTTCCGCTACCGCCCCGCCGCCCGTTCGGCTCAGACCGAGGACTCCGCCACCACCCACATCGGCTTCCGCTGCGCACACTGACTGCCGGGTCGCGTGGGAAAGCCGTGAGTAAAACCGTCGTAAAACGAACGTCGCGAAGGACAGCAGCGAAATCTCGATATCCGCGGAAACTCAACCCAAACCGCATCCGCAACATCGACGAAATGCCACTGAACAAGGGTTCAAATCCCACCGTCACCGCCAGCGTCGAAGCCCCGCGAACCTTGGAAACATTGGGATCGCGGGGCTTTCGCGTGGGCGCCCGGAGGCGGCTTGACAAGATTCTGACAAGATGCTGTCGCCGCGAGGGCCTGTGATGTCTCAGGACATGGGTGACAGTTCTGTGTCAGGACATGGGTGACATTTCGTGTGTCAGGACATCGGTGGCAGTTCTCTCGGCTTGGGTCCGCGGGGCCTCCCGTTGCCGACGTAGCGGATGCCGGGTGGTGGCCAGAGGTGCTCGACGATCAGGGTGCCTTGCTGGTCGAAGACCATGATCCCGGCGGCCTCGTAGAGGACGAACACGTTCTGCCCGCGCAGCGGGTAGCTGATGTTGAAGATGACACCGCGGACCTTGATCGACCCGTTCGGATGCACGGTCGCGACCCGGATCCCGTCGAGGACGCGGCCGTTCGGTGATGGCGCCGGCGGAAGCGGCTCGTTCGGCTTCCGCTTCACGGGGCCAGGCCGGGGCGGGGTGGCTTTCGGAGTCGCGTCCCACGCCATCTGCGGGGTGATCCGGCCGGGAAGGGCTTGATGACCGCGCTCGGTGTTGTAGATGTGGTCGAACCGGTCGATCTGCGCCTGCAGCTCGCGGAGGTTGCGGGCGATGGGCTGCTTGTCGAGGTAGCGGAACAGCGTCTGGTGGAACCGCTCGTTCTTGCCTTGCGTGGTCGGCTTGTAGGGCTTCCCGGTGATCGGCTCGACACCGAGGAGCGTGACGTATTCGACAAGCTGGCCGATGATCCCGCGCCGGGACGGATTCAGCGCGATGCCGTTGTCTGACAGCAGGCGTTGCGGGACGCCGTGACGCTTGATCGCCCTCTTCACGACCCGGATCGCATCCCTCGAGGTCTCACCGACGGCGGCGTGCGAAGCCACCGCGTAGCGGGAGTGGTCGTCGATGAGCTGGAAAATCACGCACTTGCGGCCACCTGCGAGGACGTACTCGGTCGCGTCCAGCTGCCAGCACGCGTTCGGTGCCGGGTAGACAAACCTGCGGTACGCGGCCCGAGGCTTCTTCCTCGGTTCGTGTTTCGCCGCGCCGGCGTCGCGGAAGATCCGCGCGAGCGACGCGATGGACGGCACGGGTGTCATGCCCAGTCCGACCATCTTGTCGTGCACGCTGATCGGACCGTGATCCAACCCCGACTCCTCCAGCGCGCGACGCACCCTGAGCGCCTGGACCTTGACGTCGTCGGCGATCGTTGTGGGGCTGGACTTCGGGCGACGCGAGCGCGGCTCGAGCGCAGCAGCCTGCCCCTCGATGATCGCGCGCTGTCGGATCGCGTAGAACGTCTTCCTCGAGATCTCGTGCTCGGCGCAGAACGTGGTCACCGCGCCGCGCGGCGCGTCCGGCGGCCACTGCGCGATCGCGAGACGGACACGGGGATCGACAGGCTCGACACGGCTCATCTCTCACAGATAGGCCCGAGAAGTGTCACCACCAACATCGCCGGAACTGTCACCGATGTCTTGATACCCGAACGTCACCGAAGTCCTGAGACACGGCAGATCGCCGCGTTGGACCCGTTCGCGGGTTACACGCCGGGACCGACGACAAGCTCGAGGCGCTCGTCGCCGTCTGGCGCGCGGGCTGACCAAGATCGTTACCATCCCCTGCCGCGGCGAGTACAGTCGAAACTCGGCCCGAACGCCTTGCTCGTCACCGACACCACACGCGCCGACAGCGACAAGTACCGGCGCGCGCTGACCTTGTTCGCGTGAGGACGGGACGTTGAGATCGTTCGTGCTCGCACGATGCCCACACGTGTTCGCGTGGGCATCGTGCCTACCGGATGACGGCTGGTTCTCGCCCCAGCCGGAGAGGCTCGTGCAGAGCGACGCGACCCCTGACGTCCGTATGAATCCGGGGGAATTCGTGCCTGGTTGCTTTGCCTATCGCGCGCGGCCTGTGCTCGAGCGAAGAATCAGCGCGGTGGGGACGGATTCGAGTTGGCGGTCGGCGCCGTCTTCAATGTCCGCGATGAGCGCGGCCACGGCGGATTCGCCGAGTCGATCGAAGTCCTGGCGGACGGTCGTGAGCGGCGGCAGGTAGTCGGCCGCGTCCGCGACGTCATCGAAGCCCACCACGCTCACGTCGCCCGGCACCCGGCGGCCGGCTTCGGCCAGCGCCCGCAGTGCGCCGAGGGCCATCTGGTCGTTGGCCGCGAACACGGCGGTCGCGGCGGGGTCGAGGCGGCCCGCGGCGGTGTGTCCCGACGCGGCGCTCCAGTCGCCGCGCAGGACGGGCGGCCGGGCGATGCCCGCGGCCTCGAGGGTAGAGCGCCAGCCGCGCTCGCGCTCTGCCGCGGCAAAGGACTCGGCAGGTCCTCCGATGTGATGGACGACCTGGTGACCCAGTTCGAGGAGGTGCTCGGTCGCGGCACGTGCCCCGCCGGCGTGAGCGGTCTCGACGATCGTGAAGCGGTCGTCGGGCGGTGAGTCGACGACCACGAGCCGGAGGTCGTCGGGCGTGCTCGCGGCGCGCGCGAGGTCGGTGGCCTCGTTGAGCACGACGACGCCGTCGACGCCCTGATCGCGAAGACGGTCGAAGGCGGATGCGATGTCGCCGCGGGTGCCGAGCGTGACGACCACGAGCGCGTAGGAGCGGGTGGCCGCGGCATCCGCCACCGCTTGCAGCATGAGCGAGTTGCCGACCGTCGCGAGCGTCGACGCGATGAGGCCGATCGTCTGCGTGCGGCCGGTGCGCAGGGCGCGCGCCGCGCGGTGCGGGCGGTAGCCGAGTCGCCCCATCGCCTCGTGGACCTTCGCGCGGGTGGCGGGGTCGACGCGCGGGCTGTCGTTGACGACGCGCGAGACGGTCTGGCCGGACACGCCCGCAAGGGCGGCGACGTCGGCCATCGACACCCGGCGGGCGGGTGCGATGTCTGGATCTCTCACGTGCGCTCCTGTCGCCTTCGGCCGCCCATGCCGGCATGTTGACGTTACCATGGGCGGCCCTATACCGTGTTGACGTGAACATGCGTGATTCGGGTGCCTCGGGCGCCTCTGCGTCCGCGGCCCTCGGCGCGGGCGTCGTGCGCCGCACGACGCACCTGGCCGACGGCCGAGAGCTGATCTACTACGACGACCCCGGCACGACCCTGGGACCCGGGCGGGCGCTCGACGCGCGTGTGCTCGCGCCGCGGCCCGAGACGGCGACGATGCGCCTGGACGTCTTGACGGGGGACTGGATTACGGTCGCCGCGGCACGGCAGAACCGGGTCATGCTGCCGAGCGCCGACGCCGACCCGCTGGCGCCGCAGACGCCGTCGAACCTGTCCGAGATCCCATCGCGATACGACGTGGCGGTGTTCGAGAACCGGTCGCCGGCGTTCGGCCCCGCGCTGACGGAGGCGATCGGCGCGGCGCCGGCGGCCGTCGACGCGCCGACCGGGCTCGACGATCTCGGGGCGCTGGGTCTGAGCCGCAGCCGCACGTCGGTGGGGCGGTGCGAGGTGGTGTGCTTCAGTCCCGAGCACGAGGGGTCGTTCGGCACGCAGACGGTGACCCGGGCGCGCACGGTGATCGAGGCGTGGGCGGATCGGACGGAGGCGCTGTCGGCGCTGACGGGGGTGCAGCAGGTGTTCCCGTTCGAGAACCGGGGCGAGGCGATCGGGGTGACGCTGCCGCATCCGCACGGGCAGATCTACGCGTACCCGTACGTCACGCCGCGCACGACCCGGCTGCTGGACTCGATCGCGCGCACCGGTCCGGATCTGTTCGAGCAGATCCTCGCGTTCGAGCAGGCGTCGGAGCGGGTCGTGCTGCGCGGCGAGCACTGGACCGCGTTCGTGCCGTTCGCCGCCCGCTGGCCGCTCGAGGTGCACCTGATGCCGCATCGGCATGCGCCCGACTTCGCGGCTCTCACGCCCGAGGAGCGCGACGAGCTCGCATCCCTCTACCTGCGGCTTCTGCGCGGCGTCGACGCGCTCTACGACACCCCGACGCCGTACATCGCGGCGTGGCACCAGGCACCCGTGCACGTCGGGCGCGACACCGCGCGGCTCCGCCTCGAGCTCACGAGCCCGCGCCGCGCGGCCGACAAACTGAAGTTCCTCGCCGGATCCGAGGCCGCGATGGGCGCGTGGACCGCCGAGATCGAGCCAGAGCAGTCCGCCGCGCGACTCCGTGACGCGATCGCGGGGGTGACCCTGTGAAGGCGGATGCGGCGTCCCGGGCCCTGTTCGTCGGGATCACCGGACGCGAGCCCGACGGGGTGTGGTCGGCGCCCGGGCGCGTGAACCTGATCGGCGAGCACACCGACTACAACGACGGGTTCGTGCTGCCTTTCGCGATCGACCGCCGCACCTACGCGGCCGCAGGGCTGCGGACCGACGGGCGGATCCACGTCGCCTCGACCTTCGCGCCCGGGGTGGTCGAGGTGGGCCTGGAGGAGCTCGACACGCTGTTCCCCGCCGGCCGCGATGCCGTGCCCGAGTGGGCGCGGTACCAGCTCGGGGTCGCGTGGGCGCTGCGACGGGTCACCGGGGTGGGCGTCGGCATCGACCTCGCGATCGCGTCCGACGTGCCCGTCGGCGCGGGCCTGTCGTCGTCGGCGGCGATCGAGGGCGCGGTCGCCGTCGCGCTGGACGGCCTGTGGGGTCTCGGCCTCGATGGCGTGGCGCTCGCGCAGGCGGGCCGTACCGCCGAGAACGAGGCGGTCGGCGCACCCACCGGGATCATGGACCAGCTCGCCGCGATGCTCGGCCGCGCCGACGCCGCCACGTTCATCGACTGCCGGTCGCTCGAGACCGAGATCGTAGACCTCGGATTCGAGGGCGCCGGACTCGCGCTGCTCGTGATCGACACAGGCGTGAAACACTCGCACTCCACCGGCGGCTACCGCGAGCGCCGCGACGCGTGCGAGCGTGGTGCCGCCCTCCTCGGAGTGTCCGCCCTGCGCGACGTCACCGTCGGCGACCTCCCGCGGGCGGCGGAGCTCATGGACGAGGTGACCTTTCGCCGCGTCCGTCACGTGGTCACCGAGGACCAGCGGGTGCTCGACACGGTCGAGACCCTGCGCACGGAGGGCCCGCGCGCGATCGGGCCGCTGCTGCTCGCCAGCCACGCGTCGATGCGCGATGACTTCGAGATCTCGGTCCCCGAGCTCGACACCGCGGTCGAGGCGTCCGTCGCCGCCGGAGCGCTCGGCGCCCGCATGACCGGCGGCGGCTTTGGCGGCGCCGCGATCGCACTCGTCCCGAAGACGAGGATCGAGACCGTGAAGGATGCCGTGAACGCGGGGTTCGCCGCATCCGGATTCCCCCAGCCCCACCTGTTCACCGTCACCCCCTCCGACGGAGCCTGGCAGGCGGTTAGCGTCTATTGCATGGGGGGTGCCCGAGATCCGGCGAGTGAGCGGCCGATGTCGCGCTCCTCGGCTGATGTCGGGCCGGTTGGTTCCAGTCGGCGGCGCGCGCTCGTTCTCAGCGGAGGGGACAGCGGGCGGTACAGCGACCCATGGCACCCGTTCGCGAAAACGTCACAGGCCCTCTCGGACCTGCTCCGAGCGGATGGATACGCAGTCGAGGTGCGCGAAGATGTCGACGAGGCGGTCCGGGACCTGCAAGGAGTGCAGCTGATCGTGGCGAATCTGGGTGACTCGTGGCGAAACGGCTCAAGCGCGGCCCACCGAGACATCGACCCGGAGGCGCTCAGAAGCGCGCTCGAGCGCGGGGTGGGCCTGCTCGCGATGCACAGCAGCGTCGGTTCGCTTCGTGAATACCCTGAGTGGGCGGCCGCCATCGGTGCGGTCTGGCTTCCCGGCATCTCAACCCATCCGCCGATCGGCGAGACGGTTGTGAGCGTCCTCGACGACGGATCGACGTTCACGGTCGTCGACGAGCGTTACACGCGCCTGCAATTCATTGGCGAATCCGATGTGCATGCAACCCACACCTTCGAGGGCTTGCCGACACCGACTGCGTGGACCCGTCAGCACCGCAACTCGAGAGTGGCCGTCGATGTACTGGGACACGATTCTCGGTCATATCTTTCGCAGGGCCATCAGCAACTCATTCGCGGCCTCGTCCGGTGGGCAGTCGGTGACTCCGATCGCCCGGTCGCCGATCGGTTCTGAGCGGTCCTCGTTCGGGGGAGGCGGCGTCGCGATCGACGGGGCGGGGATCGGGGGAGCGACAGCGATCTGTCGCGCATGTTCCGCTCGTCGCATGGCTGGCGCTGGCGCGGCGCCCGTCGAAGCCTCTGAACCGCTTTGCGGAAAGCGCTATCCTGCTCATACACTCGACCTGGGAAAGCGCTTGCCGCCTTCCTATGCCTATCCGGTAGCGACGAGAGAACGGACTCCTCCGTGTCAGAGACAACCGCCATCCCCGTGCCTGAAGTTCTTTCGCCGACGGCTGCGGCGCGCGAGGTCGGCATCATCATGAATGGGGTCTCCGGCCGCATGGGGTACCGCCAGCACCTGGTCCGCTCGATTCTCGCGATCCGCGACCAGGGCGGTATCGAGCTGCCGGGCGGCACGCGGGTGACCGTCAAGCCGCTGCTCGTCGGCCGCCGCGAGGCCAAGCTCGCTGAGCTCGCCGCCCGGCACGGCATCGACGACTACACGACCGACCTTGACGCGGCACTGGCCGACCCGCGGTGGGATATCTACGCCGACTTCCTCGTCACGAAGGCGCGCGCGGCGGCTCTGCGCAAGGCGATCGCTGCGGGCAAGGCGATCTACACAGAGAAGCCGACGGCCGAATCGGTCGAAGAGGCCCTTGAGCTGGCTCGGCTCGCACAGGACAGAGGCGTGAAGGCGGGCGTCGTACACGACAAGCTCTACCTGCCCGGCCTGCAGAAGCTGAAGCGACTGATCGATTCGGGCTTCTTCGGCCGCATCCTGTCGGTGCGGGGGGAGTTCGGGTACTGGGTGTTCGAGGGAGACTGGCAGAAAGCGCAGCGGCCGAGCTGGAACTACCGCACCGAGGACGGCGGCGGGATCATCGTCGACATGTTCCCGCACTGGAACTATGTGCTGGAGAACCTGTTCGGCGAGGTGAAGTCGGTCTACACCCACGCGGCGGTGCACATCCGGGACCGCTGGGACGAGAACGGCGGGCGCTACACCGCGACCGCGGAGGATGCCGCGTACGCGGTGTTCGAGCTCGATGGCGGCGTCGTGGCGCAGATCAACTCGTCTTGGACGACCCGTGTGAACCGTGACGAGCTCGTCGAGTTCCATGTGGACGGCACTCATGGCTCGGCGGTGGTCGGGCTGTTCGGCGCGAAGATCCAGCACCGCAACGCGACCCCGAAGCCGGTGTGGAACCCCGACCTTGCCGACGAGCACGATTACCACGGCGACTGGGCCGCGGTGCCTACGAACGACTTGTTCCTGAACGGATTCCGTCAGCAGTGGGAGGAATTCCTCGCCTCGTACGTGCAGGGTACCGATTACGCCTTCGACCTCCTCTCGGGCGCGCGCGGTGTTCTGCTGGCCGAAGCCGGCCTGCAGTCCAGCCGCGAGGGCCGCAAGGTCGACCTGCCGACGCTGACGCTGGGCTGACCGGATGCCGACGCTCACTCTGCTCTCGTCGAAAGGCGCCACCTCGAGCGTGGCGCTCAACGACGATCCCGGCTACGCCAAGCCGGAAGGTCCGCTCCGAGGTCGCGTGGCGTACGCCGCCGCACACGTCGTACCCAGGGCATGGGCCGACAACACCCCGGGGCAGCCCGCCGAGATCGACTGGGATGCCACGCTCGCGTTCCGTCGCCACGTGTACTCGTGGGGTCTCGGTGTCGCCGACGCGATGGATACCGCGCAGCGGAATATGGGCCTTGACGCGACCGCGACGCGCGATCTCATCGCACGGTCTTCGCAGGTCGCGCAGGAAGAGGGGGGTTCGGTCGTCGTCGGCGTCAACACCGACCACGTCGACGCCGAGAGGATCTCGCTTCCGGAGATCATCGACGCGTACAAGGAGCAGCTGCACTTCACGGAGGATCAAGGCGCCGGCCCTGTTCTAATGGCCTCGCGGCACTTGGCCCGTGCCGCCTCGTCTCGTGCCGACTACCTGCGTGTATACGCCGCCGTCCTGCAATCGGCGTCGGCGCCCGTGATTCTGCACTGGCTTGGCACGGCGTTCGACCCGGTGCTCGAGGGCTACTTCGGGTCCAGCGACTGGCGTGAGGCATCCGATGTGCTGTTGCGGATCATCGCGGAGAACCCGGGCAAGGTCGCCGGTGTCAAGATGAGCCTTCTTGATGCGGCAGCCGAGGTGTCGCTGCGCGAGCGGCTCCCAGATGGGGTCCGTATGCTTACCGGCGATGACTACAACTACGTCGGCCTGATCGGCGGTGCCGACGTGCCGGACGCCGCGCAGCCGTCGCGAGATCCCGCGTCTCCGCGGCAACATTCTGATGCCCTGCTGGGTGCTTTCGCCGCGATCACCACGGTCGCCTCCGCGGCGATCCAGGCCCTCGACGCCGGCGACCCCGCACAATACCTGGAGGTCCTCGGGCCTACCGAGGAGCTCAGTCGTCAGGTGTTCGCCGCGCCGACGTTCTACTACAAGACCGGTATTGCGTTCTTGTCCTGGCTGAACGGGCACCAGCCGGCATTCCAGATGGTCGGTGGTCTGCACTCCGCACGCAGCCTGCCCCATCTGTCGCGCATCGTCGAGCTCGCGAACGCCTCGCATGCGCTCGAGCAGCCCGAGCTCGCCGCCACTCGGTGGCATGGCTTGCTCCGCCACAACGAAATCGAAGTTCCGGGAGTGCGCGCATGACCGCCCCGCATCCGCGTCTGTCCATCAACCAGGCCACCATCAAACACGCCGACCTCGCGACAGCACTCCAGGTCACCGCGGACGCTGGGGTGGGAGCGATCGGGCTGTGGCGTGAGCCGGTACAAAAGGTCGGTCTCGCGACCGCGGCGAGGATGCTCACCGATTCGGGTCTGCGCTTCACAACCCACTGCCGCGGGGGGTTCTTCACCATGCCCGAAGGCCCGGATCGTCGGGCGTCCATCGACGACAATCGGGTGGCGATCGAAGAGACTGCAGCCCTGGCAGCCGCCGGTGCGGCCGGCTCGACCGCCGTGCTCGTGCTCGTCGCCGGTGGGCTGCCGGCCGGGTCCCGCGACCTCACCGGCGCGCGCGAGCGTGTGCGCGACGCGATCGGCGAACTGGCCTCGGATGCCGCCGCCGCCGGCGTCACGCTCGCGATCGAGCCATTGCATCCGATGTACGCGTCCGACCGCTGCGTCGTCTCCACGCTCGGACAAGCGCTTGATATCGCGGAGGACTTCGACCCCACCACGGTCGGCGTGACCGTCGACGCGTTCCACATCTGGTGGGACCCGGACGTCCTCGCTCACGTCGAGCGGGCAGGGCGCGAAGGGCGGCTCGCCACGTACCAGGTGTGTGACTGGAAGACCCCGCTCGCCGCGGACGTGCTGCTCAGCCGGCACTACCCGGGCGACGGCGTCATCGACCTGCGCGCTCTGACTCATGCGGTCATCGCGACCGGCTATGACCGCGACATCGAAGTGGAGATCTTCAACGAGGACATCTGGGCTACCGAGCCGGAGGACGCGGTGGCCCGCACCGCGGACACGTTCGGCCGAACGGTCGCCTCATACCTCGCCACCTAGACTCACGAACGTGACAGTCCACGCACGCCACGCTGGCGGCTCGGTTACGCTCCAAGACGTTGCGCTCGAGGCCGGCGTGTCAATGGCGACTGCCTCGCGCGTGCTGAACGGGTCGACACGAAGGGTCGCGGAGTCGTATCGAGGCCTGGTTGAAGCGGCCGCCGAGCGCCTCGGCTACACTGCCAACCTCTCGGCGCAAGCGACCGCTCGGGGCACGTCCGCGATCATCGCGCTACTGGTGGCGGACATCGCGGACCCGTACTTCGGCGAGATCGCATCAGGAGTCGCTCGCGCCGCGAACGCTGCCGGCCTCATCGTCACCGTCGCGATCACAGAGCGTGACGACGCACGCGAAGTCCGGCTCGTCCGGGCGCTGCGCGGTCAGAGGCCGCGGGGGCTCATCCTTGCCGCGTCGCGCTCTTCTCACGAATTCGAGCCTGAACTCGCCAACGAGCTCAGGCTGATCGCCGAAGCGGGAGGTCACGTGGTCGCGTTGGGGGCAGGCTCCGACACCGTCCGGAACGTCTCTGTCGACAACCGAGGCGGCGGTGAGGCTCTCGGCCTCGCGCTCGCTGAGCGTGGCTACCGGCGAGCCCTCGTGCTGGCGGCCGCGGACGGCGTCCTCACTAGCGATGAACGACTCGCCGGGATAACAGCGGGGTTCACAGCTGGCGGCGGCACCGCACCGCGCGTCTACCGCGGTGTGTTCACTCGAGACTCCGGTAATGACCTCATGGCACGGGCCCTCGCCGACGGCGTCGACGCGGGGACCGTCGTATTCGCGGTCAGTGACATCGTCGCGATCGGGGCGCTGTCGGCGTTGCGTGCGGCTGGTCGTGAGCCAGGGACGGACATCGCCCTGGCCGGATTCGACGACATTCCGGCATGCCTCGACGTGACACCTGCACTGACAACAGTGCACGTGCCCCTTGCCCAGGTCGGGCATGAGGCATTCCAGGCTTCGACCGATGACGAATGGCTGCTGGACGCCGGTTCGCTGAGGCTTGAAGTACTGGTTCGCGACAGCACGCCTCGACGCTCGTGACACGGGTCGTCTTCGCGCCCGACAGCTTCAAGGGCTCCGTCACGGCAGCGTCTGCCGCTACCGCGCTGGCCGCCGGCTGGATTTCGGTCAGGGGCGATGTGACCGCTGTGCTGCGCCCTATGGCGGACGGCGGTGAGGGAACACTAGCGGCCTTCGAAGCTGCGGTCGCCGGCGCGCGGCGGATGCCGGTCACAGTCCCCGGTCCGCGCGGCGACCCGGTGGATACCGCGTGGGTTCTGCTGCCGGACCGCACCGGAGTCGTCGAACTGGCCTCGACGAGCGGCATCGAACTCCTCGGCGACGAGAGACTCCCGTGGGACGCTGACACACTCGGATTCGGGCAGGCGATCGCCGCCGCGCTCGACCACGGAGTGTCAAGGATCGTCCTCGGCATCGGCTCAAGCGCCTCAACCGATTGTGGAATCGGGGTGCTGACCGCACTCGGTGCTCGCATCCTTGACGCCACTGGCGAACCGGTCGCGCGTGGTGCGCGCGGACTGCTCGCGGTGTCCGACGTGGACCTCTCCGGCCTACGGTCGGTGCCGCCGGACGGTGTCGTCGTGCTCTGCGACGTCGTCAACCCGCTGACCGGGCCGAACGGCGCCGCTCACGTGTTCGGACCGCAGAAAGGCTTCGACGCCCAAGACCTCCCCGGAACGGATGCCGCGCTCGCCCGCTTCGCAGACGCGGTACGCCGCGACCCGACCACACCCGGATCGGGGGCCGCGGGCGGTACGGGGTTCGCGATGCACGCCTGGGGCGCTCAACTGACCCCCGGCGCAGCCGAAGTAGCTGAACTGATCGGGCTGCACGACGCAATCATCGGCGCGGACCTCGTCGTCACCGGCGAAGGCGCATTCGACGGCCAATCCGCCGGCGGCAAGGTGCCGTCCTTCGTCACACGCCTCGCCGCAGAGTGCACAGTCTCCGCCGCGCTCGTCGCAGGACAGATTTCCCCCGAAGCAGACCTGTCAGCCTACGCGGCGGCGCTGTCCCTGACCGCGATCGCAGGCGACGCCAACACTTCGCTCGCGAATCCAGAGCGATGGCTTCGTGCGGCCGGCGCCACGCTCGCGCGCGCGTTCTAGTCTTCTGTGGTGCGGCACGCCGGCCCAACCGCCGATGACCTGATCCAGAGGACCCACCCTGAACTCCACATCGGCGGGGAGCTGGCGGGAGGTGGTGTAGCTTACGACTGCTGCCCGACGCCGGGGCCGCCGACCGGAGACAGGAACGAATGCCGACGAGTTCGCCGCCCAACCCCGAACGGACGCATTCCACGCCAACGATCTATCACGTGGCAGAAGCCGCAGGGGTCTCACCGTCCACGGTGTCCCGCGCCCTTCGAGTCCCGGGCCGCCTCAACGCGACAACCGAGGCACGGATCCGCAAAGTAGCCGAGGAACTCGGCTATCAGCTCAACCCCATGGCACAGGCTCTCCAGACGGGGCGCTCGTCGACGATCGCCCTCATCGTCTCCGATCTCGGCAACCCGGTGTACTTCGATATCGTGCGAGGTGCTCAGCGCGAAGCGCGACTGCACGGCTACACGGTGATCTTCGCGGAGTCCGAGGAGTCAGGCGCTCACGAGGCGGAGGCGGCCGCGAGGCTGATCCCGTCCGTCGACGCGCTCGTCCTAGTTGCATCGCGGTTGACGAATCGACAGATCGCCGAGTTGGCCAAGCGCAAGCGTGTCGTGCTCATCAACCGGCGGGTACCGGACGTTGCCGCAGCCGTACCCGACCTTCAAAGGGGGGTCGAAGAGGCTCTCTCCGCACTGAAGGCCCTTGGCCACCAATCACTTGTCTACCTCTCGGGGCCATCACGATCCTGGATGAGCCGAGAACGCCGCCGAGTCATCACCACCGCTTCGCAGCAGCTTGGCCTCGTCGTTGAAGTCCTGGGACCGTTCCCCCCGACCCTCGCGGGAGGCCATCAAGCGGCCCGAGCCATCCCCGGAGAAGCCACGGCCGTCATCGCCTTCAACGATCTGATGGCGATCGGCGTCATACGGCGTCTGCAGGCGCTCGGTGTGGCCGTCCCTGAGCAGCTGAGCATCGTCGGCTTCGACGACATCTTCGGGGCCGACCTGATCGCCCCGGCGCTCGCGACAGTGCGCACGCCCCTCGACATGCTTGGCGCCCGCGCCATCCGGATGGCACTCGACGCCGCTGCCGCCGAGGAGCGGCCCGCATCGGCAACATTCATTCAGCGCGACTCGATCGGACCGGCCGCCTGACAGCGGGCGCCCCCAAGAGGCACGAAAGCATCATGGCAATCGATTGACAAACCGGCTGTCCAACCGTAACGTTCAGACGTGGCGATCGATATTGATCCGGACCGACTGTTTCCGGTGGAGCCAGCCGTTCGCTCGCGTGCGAGAGCTCTTTACGACTCCGTTGCCGACGCGCCGATCGTCTCCCCTCATGGCCATGTCGACCCGGCGATCCTGCTCGACAACCGTCCCTTCGCGAACGCGGCCGAGCTGTTCATCACGAACGATCACTACGTCACGCGGTTGCTGCACGCCGCCGGGATCGGACTTCAGGACCTTGGTGTCGCCGTCCGCGAGGGGGATGTGGCGGCGGCGGATCCCCGGGAGGTCTGGCGGCACTTCTGCGATCACTGGAGTGACTTCAGCGGCACGGCCTCAGGCGGTTGGCTGCGCACTACGTTCTCAGAGATTCTGCGCGTGGACGCTGAGCCGTCCGCCGCGGTGGCTGACCAGCTCTTCGAGGCGATCGCTGATCGACTCTGGCGGCCTGAGTACCGGCCGCGCGCCCTGTTCGAAAGGTTCCGCATCGAGGTCCTGGCAACGACCGATGACCCGCTCGACGACCTCGCCGTGCACCGTGAGATCGCTGGGACTGCGGCGCTATCCGGAAGGGTCATTCCCACGTTTCGACCGGACGCATACCTCGACCCGACTGTGCCAGGCTGGCGCGAACGCGTCGAGCGCCTGACGGCGGGCGTCGCCGGTGACGGGTACCGCGCATATCTGGACGCCCTCGCCTCGCGCCGAGAGCACTTCCTCCGGCACGGCGCCGTCTCCGCGGACCATGGCACCCTGTCGGCCGAGGTGACGCATCTCACCGAGCGTGAGGCTGCTGCGCTGTACGACGATGCGCGCGCTGGCCGCATCGATGCCCGAGAGGCGGCACGATTCGCGGCTCATATGCTCCTCGAGAGCGCGCGCATGAGCGTCGAAGACGGGCTCGTGATGACGTTGCATGCCGGCGCTCTCCGCAATCACCACACCGACACATTCCGGCGATTCGGCCCGGACACCGGCCATGACATTCCGGTTCCCGTCGACTTCGTCCGTGGGCTTCGGCCCCTCCTCGAGCGCTATGGGACGGCGCCAGGATTCCATTTGGTCCTCTTCGGCATGGATGAAGCCACCGCATCCCGGGAGCTGGCCCCGCTTGCCGGCTTCTACCCGAGCGTCTACCTGGGCGCGCCCTGGTGGTTCCTCGATGCGCCAGACGCCATGATGCGGTTCCGGGCGGCAGTGACGGAGACGGCCGGATTCTCGCGAGGCTCAGGATTCATCGACGACACTCGTTCGTTCCTCTCGATCCCCGTCCGTCACGACACCGCACGTCGGGTGGATGCCAGCTTCCTCGCCCGTCTGGTGATGGAGGGCCGCGTGACCATGACAGAGGCCGAGCGCGTCATCCGCGACAGCGTCGGCGATCAACCGAGAAGAGTGTTCAAGCTGTGAGTACGCCAGCACGCTTGTCGCGAGCCGGGGATGTCGGCGCCGGTCGGTTGCGCACGGCGCCGCCCGTGCGCGTCGTCCACGTCGGCCTCGGTGCGTTTCACCGGGCGCACCAGGCCTGGTACACCGACGTCACTGACGCGTCAAGCGAGTGGGGTATCGCCGCCTTCTCGGTGCGCTCTCAGGGACGCGTGGCCGACCTGGCGGACCAGGGGGGGCTCTATACAGTCGTTGAGCGCGCACCCGACACAGACCGAGCCCGCATAGTCGGAAGCATCGCCGCCGTACACCATGGCGCCGACCTCGATGCTTTCGTCTCGTACCTCGCGGACCCCGCTGTGTCAATTGTGACCGCCACCGTGACGGAGTCCGGCTATCGGATCGCACCCGACGGCCGCCCCCTCAACGATCCGGCAGTCGATGCAGACATCGCGGCTCTGCGGAGCTGGACCCGGCACGCCCCGCCGCCTCCTATGGAGACCGTGCCTGGCCGCTTGCTCCTCGGTCTCCAGGCGAGACGGCGGGCCGACGTGGGGCCGATCTCGATCGTGCCGTGCGACAACCTTCCAAGCAACGGCTCGCTCGTACGATCCGGCCTGCTCGCCCTGGCCGATCGCGCGGACCCTCAGCTTGTCGCCTGGATAGCAGACACAGTCGCGTTCGTGTCCACTGTCGTCGACCGGATCACGCCAGCGGCCAGTCGCGAGGTCCTCGAGACAGCGCACCGCCTGACGGGACTCGACGACCGCAGTCCGGTAGTCACGGAGCCGTACCACGAATGGATCCTCGCAGGGGACTTCCCGCTCGGTCGGCCGGAGTGGGAACGTGCCGGCGCGCGATTCGTCGAGGACGTCGAGCCGTTCGAGCGTCGGAAACTGGTCATGCTGAACGGGGCCCATACGATCCTTGCTGCCGCAGGGATCCCGCTCGGACACGAGACGGTAGCCGAGGCGATCGGGAATCCGGTGATCCGCGACCTCGTCGAACGCTTCTGGAACGAGGCCGCACGTTCGCTCCTACCAGGCGCCGATCCGGATTCCTACCAAACGCAGCTCGTCGAGCGATTCGCGAACCCCAGGATCCGGCATCGCCTCGAGCAGATCGCAGCTGACTCCACACTCAAGGTTCGCCTCCGCGTTCTGCCCGTCCTCGAGGCGGAACTCGCTTCCGGTCGTAGCGCCGAAGCGTCGGCCGAGGCTATAGCCGCCTGGCTGAAGCTCGCTCGGCTGCGTCCGGACCTCCCCGACCCGGCGGCGCAGATCCTGCGGTCGGCCGAAGACACCGTCGACGGCGATCTGGCCCGCCTCGCCGCGGTGGCTGAGCGACTCACCGCGGATCAATCGCTCGCGGCGCATCTCTCTTCGGCCGCCCGCTCCGAACCCTCCAGCTGAGCCGCGCTGGTTGTACATCCACGAGAAGGGAACCGCCATGCGGATCGACCGCGCCGAGGTCATCGTCACGAGCCCAGACCGGAACTTCGTGACCCTCAAGCTCTCCACAGACGATGGCCTCACTGGCCTTGGGGACGCCACACTGAACGGCCGCGAACTAGCTGTGGTCGCCTACCTGACAGACCATGTCGTTCCTCTGCTGCTCGGTATAGATGCACATCGCATCGAAGACACGTGGCAATTCCTCTACCGCAGTGCGTACTGGCGACGCGGGCCTATCACGATGGCGGCGATCGCCGCCGTGGACATGGCGTTGTGGGATCTGAAGGGGAAGGCGGCCGGTCTGCCGGTGTACCAACTGCTCGGGGGGGCGAGTCGAATGGGGTTGCTCGCGTACGGACATGCGAGCGGCCGCGACACCGATGAGCTCTTCGACAGCGTCCGCTCCCATCTCGAACAGGGGTACCGTGCGATCCGCATCCAGACGGCTGTGCCAGGGTTGAAGTCGATCTATGGCATCGCATCCAACTCGACCTACGAGGGGAATGCGGGCGTTCGCTACGACCACGAGCCTGCGCAGCGTGGGGGGCTGCCCAATGAGGAAGACTGGGACACACGCTCCTACCTACGGCACGTGCCGACCGTCTTCGAGGCCGTGCGTAACGAATTCGGGCCCGAGCTGCCGCTGCTCCATGACGGCCATCACCGGATGACGCCGATCCAGGCGGCGCAGCTCGGCAAGTCTCTCGAACCCTACGACCTGTTCTGGCTTGAGGATGTGACGCCATCCGAGAACCCCGAAGCACTCCGGCTGGTTCGGCAGCACACTACGACACCTCTCGCGATCGGGGAGGTCTTCAATACCGTGTGGGACTACCAGCAGATCATCCGTGAGCAACTGGTCGACTATGTGCGAAGCGCCGTCACGCACACCGGCGGCATCACCCACTTGAGGAAGGTGCTTGATTACGCATCCCAGTACCAGATCAAGTCGGGCATGCACGGACCGACTGACGTCTCCCCGGTCGGCATGGCCGCTGCGATGCATCTCGGCTTGGCGATTCACAACTTCGGAATCCAGGAATATATGAAGCACGGTTCGAAGACGGACTCGGTCTTCCGACAGAGCTTCACGTGGAGGCAAGGAATGCTGCATCCCGGGGATGAGCCGGGTCTCGGCGTCGAGCTTGACACGGACGGAGCGGGGAGGTACCCGTACGTGCAGGCCTATCTGCCCTACAACCGCCTTGCCGACGGAACGGTGCACGACTGGTGAGGGCGACGACTTCGCGGAGCGAGCGGCGTTCGGGCGGCCCCCGCATCGTCATGATGGGCGTCTCCGGCTCGGGGAAGTCAACCGTCGGCCGTGTGCTCGCAGATCAGCTGACGGTGCCCTTCGTGGATGCCGACGATCTCCACCCGGCCTCGAATATCGACAAAATGCGCGCCGGCGTTCCGCTGACGGACAGCGATCGCGAACCCTGGCTAGACGCGGTGGGGAGCGCACTTGCGCAACTGTCCGCTGGCGTTGTCGCCTGCTCCGCTCTCGCGCGACGATACAGGGACCGCATACGTGTGTTCGTCCCAGACGCGAGCTTCGTGCAGCTCGATGGCTCACGCGCGCTTCTCGCTGCAAGATTGGCAGACCGACGTGGGCACTTCATGCCGACGGGTCTGCTCGACTCGCAGCTGGCGACCCTCGAGCCGCTCCAGCATGAGGAAGACGGCCTCCTAGTCGACATCACGGCATCACCAGCCGAGATCGTTAAGCGCGTCCTCGAACATCGGGCGTCGGGGAGTGGCCGCAACGGCTGACCGGCGGAGGACGAAGTCTTCCGCCGGTCACCCGTTTACTCGATCACATCGTGAAGCCGTGGCCGATGGTGCAACGTGACTGAGCCGAGGCGCGAGGAGAGGCGCTCTGCGATAACCAACATGCCTTCCTGCGCTGGGTGCAGACCGTCGGGCAGGAGGTCGGCGGCCTCGTCATGCCCCAGCAACTCCGGTCCCGAGATCCAGGAGAACCGGCTGCGGCCCGAGGCGAGCGTGCGCCCGACATCCTCGACGATCTTCCGGACTTCGGCGAGTGTGAGGCCGACGGAATTCGCACGATTCTCTCGACTTGGGCTCGGGATGGGAGACACGAGGACGATCGGCAAATCCGGCTGCACGGTCGCGAGGTCTACGAGAAACCCACCGAGTTGCGCCGCGAGGCCCCGCGGCCCGAATGTCGACGCTTCATAGATGTTGATGCCGATGCACGCGAGCAACAGCTCGACGTCCGCCGTGGCGAGCGTCCGTCGGGCTGGCGGATCAAGGTGGCACTGCCCTGCGAAGCCGAGGTTGGTGTGACTCCAGCCAAGGAAGCGATCGATCCACGCGGGCCAGGTGTCGCTCGGCCCATGCGCCTCCCGGCACTGCGTGATCGAGCTCCCGTAGGCCGCCCAACGCAGCCCGTCCTGCACAGGCACAACGCGGGCTGCTCCGGCGAGCCGGACCGGTCCGACAGCGATTTCGCCGAACTGGGGTAGCCACAGCTCCACCCGATGAACACCCGCGGGAAGCGATACACGGACGCGTGTCGGCCGGGAGATCGGGATCCGTGAGTGGAGGATCCCGTCGACGATGACGTCGACGGGGCTGGTGGATCCTTCGCCGGCCAGGATCTCCGCTTCGATCCAGTCGGCATCCGTTTCAACCTTGAAGCGCACGCCAGCGGCCATCCGCGCCAGTTCGATCAGGCGCGGGGTATCGAAGCTATGGAATTGCGTCGACGGGATGCGCCAGGCCACGAAACGCCCCCCGTCTGCCTGCCAGTGGACAGCGCCTCGCCAGGCCCAAGGATGCTTGATCGGGTCGACGGAGTACTCGCCGCCGGTGGACTCATCCACGCTCGGGAACGCATTCATGCTTCGACTCCGGAACCGGTGGGGGCCTCGACGTCGTGGTCGATCGCTCCGGTTCGAGTCACGCGGGCGTACCAGTGGGCGGAGTCCTTGAACGTACGCTCGCCCGTCGGATAGTCGACATACAGCAGACCGAAGCGTTTAGACGTGCCGAACGCCCACTCGAAGTTGTCCATGAATGACCACGCGAAGTAGCCGCGCACGTCGACTCCGGCTTCACGGACCTCGGCGACTGCGGCGAGATGCCCGTGAAGGTAGGCAATCCGGTCAGGGTCGTGGACGCGTTGCTCCCCGCCTTCGACGACCGGCACGTCGTCGAAGGCCGCCCCGTTCTCGCTCACCACAATGGGCATCCCGGGTACGCGCCGATGGACGTTCAGCAGGAGCTCGCTCAGTCCGCTTGGGTCGATGGTCCAGCCCATTGCAGTCCGCGGTCCGTCTTGCGGTACGAATTCGACCCCATCGGCGGCCACCCATGGCGAATGCGCGGAAGGAGTGTGCCCGTCGGCGCGCTCAGTCGTGACCGCGCCGGTACGGCGCCGCACGAGCGTGGGGTTGTAGTAGTTGATCCCCAGCACGTCGATCGGCTGCTTCGTGATCGCGAGGTCGCCAGGGTGAACGAACGACCAATCGGTGACGTCGGCAGTGTCACGCAACAGATCCTCAGGATAAACGCCTTCGAACAGCGGGCCGATGAACGCGCCGTTCGACAACGCCTCGATACGGCGCGCCGCGTCCCGATCCTCCGGGGAATCGGTCGCGGATCGGATCGGCCGCAGGTTCAGCGCGACCGAGACACGGGCGGCCGGCAGAACCTCACGGATCGCGCTGACCGCAAGACCGTGCGCGAGGTTGAGGTGATGGACCGCAGCGAGGGCCGCGTCCGGTTCAGCGCGACCGGGTGCGTGTGCCCCGGCCGCGTATCCGAGAAACGCCGAGCACCAGGGTTCGTTGAGGGTCGTCCAGGTGTCGACGAGGTGACCGAGCACCTCGGCCATGAGTCGCGCGTACTCGGCGAACGCGTAGGCAGTGGAGCGGTTCGCCCATCCGCCCTCATCCTCCAACTCTTGCGGCAAGTCCCAGTGGTAGAGGGTGACGTAAGGGCGGATGCCGCGCGACTGAAGCGCCCTGAGCAGATCGAGATAGAACTGCACACCGGCCGGATTCAGCGCACCGCTGCCACCTGGCTGGACCCGCGGCCACGAGATCGACAGTCGATAGGCGCCGACGCCGAGCGCCGCGAGGTGATCGACGTCCTCGACCCAACGATGATAATGATCGCACGCGACGTCGCCGGTCTCGCCTCCGAGCACCGCGCCGGGCCTGCGGGCGAAGGTGTCCCAGATCGAGGCTGTCCGTCCATCCTCGAAGGCGGCGCCTTCGATCTGATAGGCGGCAGTTGCCGCGCCCCACTCGAAGTCCTCGGGGAAGACGCGGGGTGGGAATGCATCGGGTGTGCTCACGGAAGTGGTGTCTCCTGTTCGTATCGTGACGTGCGCGGGCCTTCACGAGAGGGGCGAAGATTTCGATGCAGTTCGGGCTCGTGCCGGTAGACGCATCGCGCAGCGCCAGCCTGCACTGGCGGCGCCGCTCAGATGTTAAAGCGGTTTCCGTCGCCGAGTCAAGAAGGGATCGCGCCCCGACGCGCATCAGGCGTCCCTTGAGGCGCGTCAGACGCGCCTTGGTCTGGTTGGTGGGGGTCGCGGTACGTGGCGGCTACCGGAACCGGCTCAAGCCACGTGCGGGGGCGCGACGCTGTCACGAACCACGACGTGCGTCGCGAACATCGTGTGAGTGTCTCCGGGCTCCGTCCCCAAGGCGAGGCGCGCGGCGGTGCGTCCGAGCTCGACCGCCGGGATGTGCACCGATGTCAGCCTGAGGTCCGCCGCGAGCGGCGAGTCCGCAAAGCCGACGACCGACACGTCCTCCGGCACCGACATCCCGCGCTCCCGCAGTGTCTGGATTACGCCTGCGGCGACCTGGTCGGTGTGGGTGAGCACGGCCGTGAACGCAGGTCCGCCGGGGCCGAGGACGTTGGTCATCATCGCGCGACCAGTCTCGCGGTTCCACGCTGGCCCGACCTCGAGCGTCGGATCCGCTTCAACGCCGAGGTCGGCGAGCGCCCTTCGGTAGCCATTCCGGCGGCGCAGAGTGAGACTTCCCTCCGGGCCGCCGAGGAAGAGAATCCGCCGGTGACCGCGGGAAATGAGATGGCTTGTCGCGGCGTACGTGCCGCCCTCGTTGTCGTACTCGACAACTGGGCACTCGGCGTCGGGCCCGATCGCCGGGCGCGCGCAAAGCACCAGCCGTGTGCCCGAGGAGGCCAGCCCTGAAACGAAGGACACCATCGCTCGGTGATACTCATCCGACTCCAGGACAGCGCCAACCAGCACGATGGCTTGCACGTGCTGCGCATTCATCTGCCGGAGAACCTCGAGTTCGCGATCGTTGCCGGTTGTCCCAATCAGGCACAGCCTCCCCGTCTCGGCGACCGCGACGGCAATCGACTGCACGACAGACAGCAGGAAGCCGTCGTCGAGGTGGCGCACCACGATACCGACCGTCGCGCTCTTGCTACCAGACAGCGCTCGCGCGTGGGGGTTGGGGTCGTAGTCGAGGTCCTTTACCGCACGCATCACCTTCTCGCGAGTGCGGGGGGCCGGCGGGTAGTTGCCATTGAGGATGCGGGAGACCGTCGACACGGAGACGCCGGCGCGCGCCGCAACATCGCGAATGCTCGATCGCTGGTGCGGAGCAAGTGGCTGGGGTGGCGCATTATCGGGGGTCACGCGGCAATCGTAGCCGACAAAGTGCAAGCGTTTCCCCCCGATAGGTGTCTCCGGGCGAACAGCAGGGGGTTGTGGGAGCGTAAATATGGGCATGCAGGCTTGACTCCAGAAAGTAAAACGGTGTAACTTGCCGATCGGATGCCTTGGCGTCCAACAAACCCCACCAAGAGCTGCGGTCGACAGAGTCATTTACCCGAATTGTCATCGCAGTCCGACCGTCAAAGGAGAAGGTTGTGTCACCCATCCGGACAAACGTCCGTCGTCTGCGCGTGATCACGGCAGCTGCGGCGATCGCGGCATCCGCCGTCGTCCTGAGCGCGTGCAGCGGCGAAGCCGCACCTAAGGAAACCAAGGAGGCGATCGAGCCGTCTGGTACCATCACGCACCTCACTCACCTCGATCCGGCGCGTTTCGAGCCCTACGTCGAAGCCTTCCTTGAGAAGTACCCAGAGGTTGAGAACGTCGAGGTCCAGCGCCTCACCGACTACCCGAATGAGATCAAGACGCGCATGTCGACCGACGACTACGGCGACGTGCTCGGCATCCCCGCGTCTGTCACGCCGGACCAGCTCCCCGACTTCTTCGAGCCGCTCGGCGATCGCGAGGAGATGCTCAAGACGTACCGATGGCTGAACAAGTCGTTCGAGGATGTCGTTTACGGTCTTCCCGACCTCGGCAACGCGCAGGGCCTGCTTTACAACAAGAAGCTCTGGGAAGGTGCCGGCATCACCGAGTTCCCGACCACGCCCGACGAATTCATCCGGGATCTCAAGAAGATCAAGGCGGAGTACCCGGAAGTCACCCCGCTCGTCACGAACTACAAGGACGGGTGGATGCTGTCCCAGTGGGAAGGCTACCGCGGGATCCCGTCGAACAACCCCGACGTCACGTACGACATGACGACCTGGTCTGACCCATGGGGCTCCGGAAACGACTACGAGGTGATCGACGGGCTGCTCTACGACGTTGCGGCTGCTGGCCTGATCGAGCCTGACCCCACAACGGCGACGTACGACGAGACGAAGATCCTCATCGGCGCGGGCACTATCGCCACAATGCCGGTCGGCTCGTGGGCGGTCTTCCGCGCCGGCGGTGACATCGAGAAGGCGGGCTACGACGCCGATGACATCGGATACATGCCGTTCCCGGTCCAGCATGATGGCAAGTTCTATGCCACGACGGGACCGGACGTGACGATGGCAGTCAGCCTGCACTCGGACAACAAGGTCACCGCACGCGCGTGGCTGGACTTCCTGGTCGGCGAGTCCACGTACTCGGAGGACCTCGGCGGCCTCTCGCCCCGGATCGACGGTTCGGTGCCCGCCGTGCTCGAGGACTTCGTGTCCCAGGTTGAGCTGTTCTCCCTCAACCCGCTTCCGGTCGGCAAGGAGACTCTTTGGGCCGACATCAGCAACGCGTCGGGCATCGTGCTCAACGACGGACGATACCGGCAGGAGCTGATCGACGCCGCCCGCACCGGGTCGAAGTCGAAGGAGCAACTCTTCGACGAGCTCAACGCGGCCTGGGAAGCCGGCCGCCAGGACGTGCTCGGCTGAGCCTGACCGGCTCGACATCGACAAACCATGAGCCTGACGAAAGCGGCACGACCCACAGAGGCGCCGACCGTTGGGGCCGAGGGTGCCGCGCAGCCCGAACTGCGCGGCACCCCGCGCCGGCGGCGCGGGTGGCGCCGGAAAGCCGCGCCCTACCTGTTCCTGATCCTGCCCCTCGCGCTCTTGCTGGTCTTCACGTACTGGCCGGTGCTGAACATGTTCTACTACTCCGTCACCGACTGGGACGGCCTGGACAAGACCAAGAACTTCGTCGGGCTCGACAATTACACCGAGACCTTCACGGAACCGGACAACCTGCGGGTGTTCCTGGTCTCCCTCTACTACTTCGTCGCGGCACTCGCACAGATGGCCATCGCCCTCTACTTCGCTGTGCTGCTGTCGTTCCGCGTTCGATTCAAGAACCTCTGGAAGGGCATCCTCTTCTTTCCATACCTCATCAATGGCGTGGCAATCGGGATGATCTTCCTCAACTTCCTCAAGCCCGATGGGGGCCTCGACACCGTACTCAGCCTTCTCGGGTTCGACTCTCTCATCCGCCAGTGGACGGGTGATCCCGCGATAATCAACATCACACTCGCCTCCGTCGCGGTATGGCGCTACATGGGTCTGAACTTCGTGATGTTCCTGGGCGCGATCCAGTCGATCCCGCGCGAGACGTTCGAGGCGGCCGCACTCGACGGCGCGAACCGGTGGCACGAGGTGCGATACATCATCCTTCCCTCGATCCGGCCGATCGTCGGGTTACAGTTCATCCTCGCTATCTCGGGCGCGCTCGCGGTGTTCGAGGTGCCGTACATCATGACCGGGGGCGGCAACGGGTCGGAGACGTTCGTGATCCGCACCATCTGGACGGCGTTCCAACGGAACATGGTGGGCCTGGCCTCCGCGATGGCCGTGATCATGCTGCTGATCGTGCTGATCATGACATGGATCCAGCGTGCGGTCATGCCTGAGCGAAAGGTGGATCTCGCATGAAGCAGGTGACCGCATCGACATTCAAGTACGGGTCGCTCGCCTTCGCGTCAATCGTCGCGCTGCTGCCGCTCCTCCTGATCGTCTTCGGTGCGTTCAAGGACTACGAGGAGTACGTCACTACCAGCCCGATGGCCCCGCCGCGAAATTGGCTGAACTTCGACAACTTCGTCAAGGCATTCGTGGATGGCGGTATGGCGCTCGCCTTCGTGAACACGGTGTTCATTCTTGCCGTCGCGACCGCCGGTGGCGTACTGACGTCAGCGTTCGCGGCGTACGCGCTCGACCGATTCGAGTTTCGCGGGCGCAAGCTGGTGCTCGGGCTCTTCCTGCTGGCAGCGCTCGTTCCCGAAGTGACAACACAGGTTTCAACGTTCCAGCTCATCAAGGGAATGGGGCTATACAACACTCAATGGGCGCTGATCGTGCTGTTCATGGGTACCGGCATCGTCTCGATCTACATCTTTAGCCAATTCATCCGCGCGCTGCCCCAGTCGCTCGATGAGGCGGCGATGATCGACGGCGCCGGTCAGGTGCGGATCTTCTTCCGCATCGTCCTGCCCAACCTGAAGCCTGCGATCGCGACGGTCGTGATCATCAAGGGCATCGCGATGTACAACGAGTTCTACCTTCCGTTCCTCTACCTCAGCGACGCGGATCTCCGCCCGATCTCCACAACGTTGTTCGCGTTCAAGGGGCAGTATGGCTCGCAGTGGGAGGTCATCTGCGCTGGAGTTATCCTCACGATTGTTCCGATCCTTGTGCTGTTTCTGTTTCTCCAGCGGTACGTGTACAACGGCTTCACCGCAGGGGCGACGAAATGACGGATATCGCCGCCCCGCGCCGCTTGAGCGTGGTGCTCGCGATGCGAGACGAGCGGCTCGCCCACCAACTCTTCGACGACGCTGCGTGGGCCCGCCTTCACCGAATCGCGGACGTCGCAGAGGGAGTTCTGCGCGAGGCCGCGGACGTGGCTCTGGCGAAGCATCTCGAGGCCGCCGACATTCTCCTGACCGGGTGGGGTGCGCCGAGGCTCGATGAGGAGTTCCTGCTTCGGGCGCCGCGACTGGCTGCCGTGGTGCATGCCGCGGGATCCGTGAAAGCTATGGTTACTCGGGCGGTGTGGGAGCGCGGGATTCGAGTCTCCACTGCCGCCGAAGTGAACGCCCTTCCGGTGGCGGAGTATGCGCTGGCGATGATCCTGCTCCTCGGGAAGCGCGCGTTCGAAGCCGAGAAGATGTTGCGCGGGGGGCATCCGCGTTCGTGGGAGCGGCTCGCGCCGCTCGGGAACGAGGGGGCGGTGGTGGGCGTCGTCGGTGCCTCGCGAACCGGTCGACATCTTCTGTCGCTGCTCCGGCCGCACGAACTCGACGTCATACTGTTCGACCCGACACTCACGGCCGCTGACGCAGACGCGCTCGGCGCGCGTCTCACGTCGCTCGACGAGCTGCTGCGGGCTGCGGACGTTGTGTCGGTGCATGCGCCGGCCCTGCCGGAGACCCGCGGGATGATCGGAGCACGCGAGCTCGCACTCATGAAAGACGGGGCTGCGCTGCTCAACACCGCCCGCGGAAGCCTCGTAGACACTGATGCACTTGTAGCCGAGCTTCACGCGAATCGGCTGCGGGCTGTGCTCGACGTCACCGAGCCCGAACCCCTTCCGCGTGACCATGCTCTGTTCGCTGCCCCTGGCGTGGTGCTCACTCCGCACATTGCGGGCGCGTTCGGAAATGAACTCCGTCGACTGGGTGCACACGCCGTGTCCGAGGTGGAGCGGTTCGCGTCGACGGGCACGCTGCTCGAAGAAGTGCTTCCCGAGGCGTTGGCGAGGATCGCATGATTCATCGACAGGCGGTCGAAGTGCCGCTCAGCATAATCCTCGAGGACGCCCCTCCGGAACATCGCGGCAACTTCGCAGAACCCTTCCTGCCTTCCGTGCGCTCCGTAGCCGGAACGAGCTTGGACTTCAGTCCGTCAGGCCGCCGCGGCCATTCTCCAAGAGAGTGGAGGACACGATCGGATTGAGCCTGAATCCGAGCTGACTAGAGGGCACCCCTGGGGACGGACGCCAGGCGGATTTCTCAATGACGAGAGATTGGTAGTAGAAACAATGTCGAGCGTAAGACGACGCATTCGATCAGTGATCGCCCGGTGCATTTGCATCGTGCTGCTTGTGGGGGCCATCTCCGCGACCGCCACGGCTCCGGCCAGCGCAGTGGACGAGTACGACGAGTTGCGGGCGAAGCTGCAGAATCTATTGCTGGGCGCGGATGAATACACGACACCGATCACCGATTCGGATCTGCTGAACAAGATCACTGCGATGGACCGTGCGGTTTCGTCCTGTGCATCACCCTGCAACAACGGATCCGGGTGGTGGGATTCGATGAACAGAGACGCGGCGAATCGAACCTATCTGTGGTTGGATCAACCGTTCTCGGCCTCAGATGGGGCGACGCTGTCGCGCAACATGACCGCGTCATACAGCCGGCTCTATCCGATGATCACGGTGTACTACACGCCAGGATCGCAGTACTTCGGGAACACGACTCTCTTGAATGACGTGGTCGCCGCGCTGGATTGGCTCTTTGACAACTACTACGGCACGAATCCGGCCAACGATATCCCGGGCGGTGGCTGGTACGACTACCAGATCGGGACGCCGCAGGTACTGACGAAGATCGTCACGCTCATGTACGACGATCTGACTCCTGCACAGATTGCCAACTACATGGGCGCGGTGGAGCGCTTCACTCCAACTCCGCAGGCAAGAACGCTTGCGGGGTCACCGATCATGACGGGTACCAACCTGATCGATCAGGCTCTTGTGGTGGCCTTCCGAGGAATCCTTGTCGAGGATGGAACGAAGCTCGCCTCCGCGCGTGACAGCATCGGCCCGGTACTCGCCTACGTCGACCCTGCGACTCAGGTCGGATCATCGGCACGGGACGGCTTCTACGAGGACGGGTCATTCATCCAACACACCTGGTTCTCATACATCGGTGGTTATGGCGTGCGCCTCCTGTACGACGTGGGTGTACTGCTCTACATACTGGACGGGTCCACGTGGGCTATAACGGACCCCAACAAGGTCAATGCTTACAGGTGGATCACGGACTCGGTCGAGCCATTCATCTACGACACGAACATCATGGACATGACGTTCGCCCGCAACAATTCGTTCGGAGTGTTGGGCAACCCGAATGCGCAGCCTCCTGTGACTGCTGCCGGCATCATCCATGCACTGGGAATGCTCATGCTCTCCGCCCCATCGACTGGAGCCGGATTGGGCAGCGGGTATCCGTCCGATCCTGAGGCCTACTACAACGGCATGGTCAAATACTGGCTGAGCAAAGATGCGGACAACAAGATCTTGGCGGGAGCTCCCCTCTTCACGTACTTCCAGTTCAAGCAGATCATCGATGACCCGTCCGTTTCGCCGCGCGGTGAATTGATCAAGTACAAGCAGTTCCCAGCCATGGATCGCGCCGTTCACCTTCGTCCGGGGTACGGCTACGGGCTCAGCATGTCGTCGAACCGGACTGGCAACTACGAGTCGGGCAACCTCAACAATGTTCATGGCTGGTATACCGGCGACGGCATGACCTATCTCTACGATGCGGATGCGCGTTGGCAAGGATTCCGCTTCTGGGAGACGGTCAACCCGTATCGAATGCCGGGCACGACGATCGACACTCAGGCGCGCACGAACACGGTCAGCTGGAAGAACTACGTCAGCCCGAACAGTTGGGTGGGCGGCACCGATCTCGACGGCGTCTACGGGGTTACAGGTATGGATTACCTGGCCTCGGGAGATCTGAGCCTGGACGGCAAGACGGTCGCTACGCCATCAAACCTTACGGCGAAGAAGTCCTGGTTCATGTTCGATGACGAAGTCGTCGATCTCGGCGGTGGCATCACGAACTCGGGCCAGACAGGGAACGGATGGGACGGCGCGCTCCGCCGTGTCGAGACGATCATCCACAATCGCAAGCTCAACGCGGACGGCTCGAACACCATCACGTTCGACGGCACGGCTTTCCCGACCACGCTCGGCACGACAGAGACGATCGCGGGCGCCAATTGGTTCCACGTCGCAGGATCCACGAGCGGCAGCAGCTCCAGTGTGGGCTACTACCTCCCGACGGCGACCACAATCCAGGCAACGCGGGAGGCGCGCAGAGGGAGCCTGGCCGACATTAATCTGGCGCTCCCAACGGTGTACACGATCAAACCGGCAGACGACGTCTATGCCCGCGAGAACGACCCGAACCATGGAATCGATCCGACCCTCGTCGTGAAGAACGACGGTGGCGGGTATACGCGTGAGACGTATCTGAAGTTCAACCTGTCCGGCAAGGTGCCGAGCGATGTGACATTCGACTCGGCAGTGATCACGCTCTACCCGAACACCGTCGGTTCCACGTCCAACACGATCACCCACACGATCGAGCTGGTCTCCGACACGTCCTGGTCTGAGAGCACCCTGGTTTGGGACAACAAGCCACCATCCACGGCGCTTGATCCGATCGTGCAGTGGAATGTCAACAGCTCACAGGTGAACACACCGATTCAGATCGACGTCACCGATGCCCTTGAAAATGCGCTCGCCAGTCATCAGAGCGACGTGGCCTTCCGCATTCACGCGTCGTCACCAGTTGATCCGGGCAGTACGGTCACTTACTCGTCACGGGATTCCGTCAACAGCCAGTACCACCCGACACTGACGTTCAACAACTATCGCGAATACTCGACGAGCAACTTCGCCACGATGTGGATCGATCACGGCACAAACCCAACCAATGCGAACTATGGCTATGTCGTCCTGCCCGGCAGGAGCAGCACGGAAGTGCAGCAATATGCCGCAAATCCCGAGGTTGACATCCTGGAGAACTCCACTTCCGCGCAGGCGGTCCGAGAGAACACGTTGAACGCCGTCGGCGTGAACTTCTGGCAGGATGCGACGAAGACGGTGCAGGTCGCGGGCCAGGACTACCTGACGGTCGACAGGAAGGCTTCCGTCATGACACGTGAAGCGAACGGTGTTCTTGATCTCTCGATATCCGACCCGACGCAGCAGAATACCGGTGTCGTTCATGTAGAAGTGAACCGGAGCGCACCCGGTGGCATCGTCTCATTGGATCCCGGCATTGCCGTCACCCAGTTCAGCCCCACGATCCAGATGACCGTAAACGTCAGCGGAACTCACGGCAAGGCATTGAAAGCGTCATTCGATCTGGGATCACCCACCGTACCTGATGCGCCCGTCCTCGACACGCCCTCGTTCGGCGACGGCACGGTCACGCTGAACTGGGCGAATGTGAATGACGCGACAGGATACCAAGTCAAGTACGGCACTTTACCCGGAACCTACACAACCACCGTCCCAGCCGAGAGCGTGAGCTCCCCGAACAGACACACAGTCACCGGGCTGACCAACGGGACGCCCTACTACTTCGCCGTGGTGGCGTCCAGCGCCGCAGGAGAAAGCGTGATCTCCAACGAACAAGGCGCAGTACCGAACAGAATGCAGCACCCGTCTGTGACATTGGGGGCGGCCGCTGATGCGCACATTCAGGACGGTGCCAGCGCCGAAACGAACTTCGGAACGTCGAAGACGATGACCGTAAAGAATGATGGGGTCGGCTTCAGCCGCAGGTCATTCGTCCGGTTCGATCTCTCGTCGATCACCGGGGCGATCACCAGCGCTCAGGTTCAATTGGTTCCGACGACCGTCGGAATGACGGGAATCACCAATCAGGCGAACCTTGTGCTCGACAATACCTGGAACGAAACCGCCCTCACCTGGAACAACCAGCCCGCGGCGAGCGCAACGGCGATCGCGAGTTGGACTGTGCCAGAACCCGGCGCTCCGGTGACGTTTGATGTCACAGCTGAGGCCCAGGAAGCCCTGGGAGTCGGTGGGGACAACATGATCTCGGTCCTTGTTTCGTCGCCTACGAATCAAGGTTCGAACGCCTCGGCGAGCTATGGGAGCAGGGAGAACTCGACGGCCGCCTACCGTCCGGTGCTCGTCGTGAATCCGAGCAATCCGCATGTATCCGTAGGGGCGACTGCTGACGCGTTCGTCCGCGACGGAACATACGCGGATACCAATTACGGCGCTGACCAGCAACTGTATGTCAAGAACGATGGCACAGGCTACAGTCGCCGAGCTTTCGTGAAGTTCGACCTCGCTGGCGTCACCGGAGGTGTCACCAGTGCCACGCTCAGACTCGTTCCGACAAGCACTGGTGCGGCCGGCCTCTCCAACCAGGCGTACTCCGTGAGCGACCCCAACTGGAGCGAATCGATACTCACTTGGAGGAGCCAACCGGCCGGCGTGACGATGGTCGGTTCGTGGACGGTGCCCACTGCCGGGACACCGGTGGAGCTGGATGTCACCGAGCAGGTACGGATCGCGGTCGCCAACGACTCGCTCCTCTCGATCCAACTTCTGTCCCCCACCAACCAGGGTGCGGCGGGATACGTCAATTACGCGTCCAAGGAGAATCCAAACACCCTCTACCGACCCGAGCTCGTCATCAACTGACCACCGGCATTCGTTGAGCAAGGCGCGAACGCTCCGCTAGGCAGCTTCGTGCTGAGGATTGTGCCATGAAACTTCCATCTGACATCGCCGGTGTGACGACGACAGGAAGTCGGCCTCTTCGAGGCGTCCGCCGAGGTGCTCGCGCAATGGCAACTGATTCGATTCGGGACGGCTGGCAGCTCGAACGAGCGACCTGGCATTCAGCGTATGACGCGTTTGATGCGCTCGCACCCGTGCCGGTCATATCGAAGCATGCATGGATCGACTCGCCCCGGCATGTCCGGAGACATGATTCCTTGGAAGGATCTGTCTCATGGGACGTCCCAGCAAGTATTCGCGCGAGCTTCGTGAGCGCGCCGTCCGTATGGTCGCCGAGGTGCGGCCCGACTATCCGAGCGAGTACGCCGCGATGATCGCGGTCGCGCAGATGCTCGGCATCGGGTCGCCGGAGACGATCCGCACCTGGATCCGCCGGAACCAGATCGACGCCGGCGACCGGCCCGGTGTCACGACCGAAGCGGCGGAGGAGATCAAGCGGCTCAAGCGCGAGAACGCCGAGCTGCGTCGCGCGAACGAGATCTTGAAGGCGGCTTCGGCCTTCTTCGCGGCCGAGCTCGACCGGCCACAGAAGCGATAGTCGCGTTCATCGAGGAGCACAAGGACCGCCGTGATGGTGGTCTGCGGTGGGGTGTCGAGTCGATCTGCGACGTGCTCACCCAGCACGGCGTGAAGATCGCCCCATCGACCTACTACGACGCGAGAGACCGTGGCCCCTCGGCGCGGGAGGTGTCGGACGAGCGGTGGAAGCCGATCATCCTCGCGACGTGGCAGAAGCAGCGGAAGGTGCTCGGCGCCCGCAAGCTCTGGCTGAGGTTGCGGCGCGATGGGCATGACATCGCCCGTTGCACCGTCGAGCGGCTCATGCGAGACCTGGGCATCGCTGGCGTTACTCGTGGACGCCGCAAGCGACCCGTCGATCGCGAACTGCGTGAGACCAGGCCCGCGGACCTCGTCGATCGGCACTTCGCCCGGCTCCGCACGAACCAGCTCTGGGTCGCCGACTTCACCTACGTCTGGACGTGGTCCGGATGGGTGTACGTCGCGTTCGTGTTCGACGCGCACTCCCGCCGCATCCTCGGCTGGCGCGCCGCCACCTCGATGACTACCCCGCTCGTTCTCGACTGCCTCGACATGGCGCTGTGGACCCGCCGACGCGAAGGCGTCGCCGGGTTCGCCGGGCTCACGCACCACACCGACGCGGGCAGCGTCTACACGTCAATCGCCTTCACCGACCGTCTCATCGATGAAGGCATCGACGCGTCGGTCGGGTCTGTCGGCGACGCGTACGACAACTCGCTCGCGGAGTCGCAGATCGGGCTCTACAAGTCCGAGCTCATCCACCACGAGGGCCCATGGCGGGACGTCGATCAAGTCGAGGCGGCGACCGCGTCCTGGGTGCTGTGGTTCAACACCGAACGCACCCACGGCTCGATCGACGACCTCACACCGCTCGAGGTCGAGCAGCTCGACTACGCTCGCATCGAACCGGTCGAGAGAGCCGGCTGACACCAGCAAACAACTCTCCGGACATGCCGGGGCGAGTCATCGCATATGACGGGCTACGCCGCCTGCAGGAAGCGTGGACGTCCGCGACCGAAGACTGTGACGGCACCCCGGGGACCTTGGGTGTCGGCGGGGTGGCCCCGTACTGGACCGCGTACACGTACGACGAGCTCGGCAACCGCACCAGCCGCACCGACCACGCCGGCTCCACGGTCACCACCACCGAGTATGTCCACGGCGCCGACGGGGCGGGCCCGCACCAGCTGACCGAGATGACCGAGACCACCGGCGGGGTCTCGGTCACCACCGGGTTCGGGTGGGACGCCGCCGGGAACCAGATATCCCGCACCACAGGCGGCGACACAGGCCCGATCTGGCATGCGGAAGGGACTTGGGACGCGGAAGGGGAACTGGTCGGCATCACCGGTTCAGGCGGGGACACGGTGAACGTGTTCGACGCGTCCGGGAACCGGCTGGTCCGGATCGACGAGACCGGGGCGACCGTGTTCCTCCCGGGCGGGCAGGAGGTCCACGCCACTGACACCACGGTCACCGCGTCCCGGTGGTACACGTTGGCGGGCACCACCGTCGCGGTCCGCACCGGCGTCGGCCTCTCCGGGGTCGCATCCGTGGTCACCGACGCGCACGGCACCCCGATCGCAACCGTCCCCGCCACCGACCCCACCGCCGCGGTGGACCGGCTGCGGGCAGAACCGTTCGGCGCTGCCCGTGCCGGGCAGGACGGCACCGTCGCCGGGCGCGGGTTCCTCGGCGCCCCCGCCGACCCGACCGGACTCGTGCTGCTCGGTGAGAGGTTCTACGACCCCACCGCGGGCGTGTTCATCAGCGTCGACCCCGAACTGAACCCGGGCGTGCCGGCACAGTTCAACGCGTACGTCTATGCGGGGAACAACCCGTTCACCTGGGCCGACCCGACCGGGCGAATGTGGCACCGCGTCGACGACGGCCGGTACGCCAAGCCACTCCCAGCTACCGCTGGTGTGATCGCGCCGCCCGTGAAGGTGCACAAACAGAATGCACCGCAGGTACTCACGCCGTGGACGCCATCACCCACTCACGCCGCCGAGCAACAGATCCTCGCAAGCGCTGTAAACGGGATCGCGTCCTTGGGAAATGCGATGCTCCAACATCCCGACTTAGTGGTCGAATTGATCGCCGGCGCCCTATTCATCCTCGCGGGGGGCGCGGGGGCTGCCGGGGGTGGCGCTGTCTGCGTGACCGGTGTGGGGTGCCCTGCTGGTGTCGCAGCGGTCGCCGCGTCGGTCGGTCTTATCGCCACGGGCGGCGCTGCGGTCGCAGCCGGCGGTGCCGGGCTGGCCAGCCACGCGATGAGCGACAGTAGAGCCGAAATCTGGAAGAACGAAAGCGCCGCCGCAACGTCGGCGGACGAGGTGGCGGATATCGCCGTCGACGCTCCCAAGATCACGTTCGGTCACGGAGCGCGACACCTGGAAGGCACTGGGCTGAGCGTTGAGGAGGTCGAGTCGACTATCCTGCAGCGGGTGAAGACGGCCGCATCTCAGGCGACGCCAGAGACGGGCTCGTTCTGGGGGCGCATCCAGATCAGGGGGACCACGATCGAATATCGGGCGTACACGCTGCCGGATGGCACGATCAACGTCGGGACCTACTATGTGCCATGACGAAGGTCTCCGTCCGCCTTCAGCCTCGGAGAAGCAGCTACTCCAGCGATTGCTCACACTCGACTTCGATGGCGCCGAGGCTCTGAGTCAGCAACTGAGGATGCTGCTCGTCGAGCCCATCGATCGGGACGGAAGCCTGCGCCTGCACCCTGTCGATGCCACTCCGGTGTCAGTGGCTCGGCGCATTCCCGTCGAAGCGACCTACGCCGACGCAGATGGTGTCGTGGTCCACGTGCTAATCCATGTGATCGAAGGAATGCTTAACGAACTCGAGGTCTACCGCGAAGACTCAGGCGGTGTGTTGATTGCTCCAGTCGACGCAACGCAGCTTGCGGTGGAGCCATGGGTGTGACATAGCCGTCGTACGAGGCGTATCCGCGTTGGTAGCACTCCTGGTGACGTGGTTCAGCTTCCTGCAGCCCCGCGTGAACGCGACGACGTCACCGATTGCGGAGGTGAGGTAGGGCTACAAAGCCGCAGGCTCGGGTTGCGCACATCGCCGGTCAATGCGGTGTACGTCGCGGAATACGAACACGCCACGAGACGAACCCATGGGCACCGGGCGATCCTGCGCCAGCCGCACACGCGGCACTGCTGACGCCCGGCTTGAGGGGCATTTGAGAAGATGCGAGCAACGCTGAGCGCTTCCGGATTGCGCTCTGAGTCTCGTCGAACCGCGGCGAGTCAAGGCGAGGAGATTCAAGCCCACACGGGCGATGGGCGAAGAGAAGGGTTCAAATCCCACCGTCACCGCCATGAAAACCCCTGCTGAGCAGGGGTTTTCTTCTTTCGCGGGCTGACATCGAGTCGCGGCTTCCTTCTCCGCCCATTACGCAGTGAAGGGACTGGCTGAAGCCCGCGTTCGCGTCGTCGTTCAGGGCGCGGCCGTCACCGGACTGGCCAGGGGTGCAGGTCTCGACGACGAGGTTCTCACGGCGCTCGAGCGGCGCATCGAGGTCGTGGGCTGCAGCAACAGCATGAAGCGTCACGACGTGCGCAGCGACCAGTTGGCCGACGGAGTGGGCGTGGTGCCGTCAGCCATAGTCCATCTTGCTGAACGACAGTGGGCCGGCGCCGCATACGTCCGCATCTGAGCTCACCTCAACGCGGCCCATGAGTCAGCGGGACTCGCTGCCCCGTCCTCAGCGGACGATGGGGAGGCCTGTGGACCGCGCGGCGTCGGAGATGCCGCCCGCATCGTGCACGTCGAGCCCCGCGGCCTGCATTGCCGCGACCGCCTGCGCCGATCGGTTGCCGGACTGGCAGTAGACGACGTAGTCGACGTCGGTGTCCAGTTCGGAGATCGCGGAGTCGAACTCTGGGGACCGCAGGTCGATGTTGATCGCAGTTTCCAGGTGACCGCCCGCGTACTCGCCTGCCGTTCGCACATCGACGACGACCGTGTCTTCGCCGATCGCGATTGACGACGCGGGCGCCGAGGCGCAGCCGGTGACAGTGAGAGGCAGCGCGATCGCCGCGACGAGGGCCGCGCCGCGCAGGCTACGCCGCAGCATGGGGGTGTCCCGGGCAGCGCTCGTCGGCCGGAACGCCGTACAACGCCTCTTCGATGTGCTGGCCGCAGCCGTCCCACGTCGCCTTGCCGCACTGGTCACATGTCACTCGAGCGCACATGTCTCGGACCTTTCTGTTGGTGAGGTTCTGATCATATCAGATACCCTGGGGGGTATTATCCGATCATGAAGAGTTCGGATCAGGATCAACTTGTCGTCGGCCAGTGGGTTGAGGGGATTGAGGTTCCCGTCGTGAACGAGCGCGCGGTGCGGGCATCCGCGGGAATCCTCTTCCTCGGCGGTTTCACGGCGTGGCTGTGGGGCGTGATCACCGGAGATCTTCAGCCGATGCGCGTCTTCGGCATCGTGTTCGCACTCGAGATGATGCTCCGACTGTTCGTCGGCACGGCGTTCACTCCGACCCTCATCCTCGGCACCCTGATCACGCGCCGCCAACGGCCCGAATGGGTTGAAGCGCGCTCGAAGCTGCTCGCCTGGCGCTTGGGGCTGGGAATGTCGTTGGTCGGTTGCCTCAGTCTGGGCTGGTTCGGACTGCCCGCGATCATCGCCCAGGTCATCTGCGGGGCGTGCCTGTTCCTCATCTACCTCGAGGCGTCGTTCGGCATCTGCGTCGGGTGCATGGCCGCCCAGCGCTTCAGCCGCCGCAGCCCTCAGTTGTGCGCAGGCGACACCTGCACGTACACACCGCCGGCGCGTGGCGAGCAGCACTCGATCCTGCGTGATTGACGTCGCTCGCCGCTCGATCCTCACTCAGCCTCGTGATCGTTCACGGCAGCTTTGGCGCGTTAGCTGGAGTCCCCGCGCGCGTCCGGGGCGCCCGTGCAGGAGCAGTCCTCTCGGGGCTGTCGTGGCTTTGCGACGGGTCGCGCCCGGGGAGGTAGGGCGAGGGTTCAGGCTCGTGATGCCGCAGGGACTGGATGACGAGGATGAGTACGCCCACCGCGACGACCGCGAACGAAGCCCAGATGTTCGCTGGGATTCCGAGTGGGGCGTCGCTGGTCGGATCGATCCGGATCGCCTCTAGGGCGCTACGACCGAGTCCGTACCAGATCAGGTACACCGCGAGGGTGCGCCCCCACCCCAACCCGAAGCGGCGTTCGAGGAGAACGATCACCGCCGCCCCGCACAGGTTCCAGATCATTTCGTAGAGGAACAGTGGATGAAACAGTGTTCCCTCGGGTAGCCCGTCGGGGAACATCGGTGCCGTGGTCGAGATGGACAAACCCCAGGGAAGAGTCGTGGGGACTCCGAAGAGCTCCTGATTGAACCAGTTCCCGAGGCGTCCGATCGCCTGCGCGACGAGAAGGGCCGGAGCCAACGCATCCGCGAACGCCCAGAATCGTAGTCCTGCTCGCCGCGATCCGATGTAAGCCCCCAATGCACCGCCTATGAGCGCCCCATAGATCGCATTGCCTCCATCCCAGATGGCGAAAGCGTTCCACAGGTTCGCGCCTGCGTAGAAGTAATCGCCAACGTGCGTGAACACGTGGTAGAAGCGTGCGAACACGATTCCAAGTGGGACCGCCCAGAGCGCGATATCCAGGACCACCCACGCCGCGACACCTCTTCGGCGCAGGCGAGCATCTGTGATGAGAACAGCTGCAACGATCCCGGCGAGGATGCACAGTGCATAGGAGTGGATCGTAAACGGGCCGAGTTGGAAGCTCGCCCACGACGGGTCGGGGCTGGGAATCATGAGGGAGAGCATGAGCAGGCCACTCTAGCGTCAGAGGTTGTCACAGTCGCGCGGTCGCCTCACGTGAGCGATAGGGACGCGAGCATCGGGGGCACCTCTTGGATCAGCACGAATGCTCCCATGAGGAGCACAAAGATCCCGAACCCCTGGCGGAGTGCGCGTTCGGGTATCCGGCCGGCCAGCGCGACGCCCAGGAAGGATCCGGCGATCGCCGTTCCGGTGAACGCGAGCACGATCGGCCAGTCCAGTTGCACCGAGAAGAGGTAGCCACCGAACCCTGCGAATGACTTCATCGCGATGACGAGCAGGGAGGTTCCGACCGCTATGGCCATCGGGAGCCCGCCGAGCAGATTGAGGGCGGGCACGACAAGGAAGCCTCCTCCCGCACCGACGAGGCCTGTCGCGGCACCGACGCCGAAGCCGTCGAGCGCGATTCGCGCGACTGCGGGCTTGGGTTCGAGCCCAGGGGTGGTCGGGTCCTGACTCTTTCTGCCCCGGATCATCGCGATCGCCGTGAGGATCATCATGATCGCGAAGAGGATCATGAGCACCGCGCCGGGGATGAATCCGCCCAGGATACCGCCGGCGAAGGCGCCCGCCATGCCGGCAATGCCGAACAGCACCCCCATTTTCCAGCGCACCCGTCCGGCGCGGGCATGCCCGATCATGCCGACGGCGCTTGTGACACCCACGACGAACAGCGATGCGGCTATCGCTTCACGCGGTGGCATTCCGAGTGCATAGGTGAGGGCAGGAACGGTGAGGATCGATCCGCCGCCGCCGAGCAGCCCGAGGGACACCCCGACCAGCGCGGCAAGCACGAGCGCGACGAGGATCAGCTGGGGTTCCATGCGGGCTGCTCGGTCGGCGTTTACGCGGCGTAGCGCACCGGAGTGTTGCCCGCCCGCGAAGCCCACGCGGCGTAGCTGCCATCGAGCTCGGCGATGTCGTACCCGGCGCGGCGCAGTGCGCTCGCGGCAACGCTGTTGCGGACGCCGCTCTGACAGTAGGTGACGATCGTGCCTGACTCGGGCGCGGGCAGTTGATCCAGATGCCACATCACCCGTCCGCCGGACAGGTGCACGGCGCCGGGGAGATGCCCTTCCGCGTACTCGGTCTTGTTGCGCACGTCGAGAAGCATGACCTGGGCGTGCGCGTCGAGTTCCTCCGGCTGCATCAGCCGCGGAGTGACCAGCTCGAGGTTCGCGAGGGTTGTGATGAATCCGTGCGCGGTGTCGATGCCGACGCGCACGAGATGGTCGCGGATCTCTTCCGCCATCGCTCGCGATTCCGCGAGGAGAACGAGGGGCCTGGGCTCGTTGTCGGGGTCGATGACCCATGCTCCATAGCTGGCTGCCTTCGCGACTCCCGGAATGTTGAGGGAACGAGCGATCGTCCCCTCGTGCACCTGGCTGTTGTGGCGAGTGTCTACGAAGATCACGCTGTCCTTCTGAAGCGCCTCCGCAAGGTCGTCCGGGCTGTACTCGACAAGCTCGGGTGCATCGCCGATGATTGCCGGTCCGGCCTTGTTCTGCTGCTTCATCCGACCGAAGTACGCGTGTGCATCCGGTTGCCCGCTGAGCAGCTCATCGATGAAACCCTGTTCGTCATTCTCTTTCAGGTAGTTGCCCCACCAGGAGAAGTTGCGCTCGTAGCCGACGGTTGACGCGGCGATGGCGCCGAGAGCCTTGCCGCACGCTGAGCCTGAGCCGTGGGCAGGGAGGACCTGCACATAATCGGGCAGGGTGAGGAATCGGTCTCGCAGACTTGCGAACAGATCTTTCGCCCCCTGGAAGCGTGTGTCGGTGTAACCCGCCGCTTCGTCGAGCAGGTCGGGGCGACCGACGTCGCCGACGAACACGAAGTCGCCGGTCAGCATGAAGCCGGGCTCGCTGGACTGTGCCCCGTCGGTGATGAGGAACGACATGTGCTCCGGCGTGTGCCCGGGCGTGTGCACGGCCTCCAGCACGATGTTGCCGAGGGGGATCTTCTGGCCGTGCTTCATGCGCACGGCGTCATCGAAGAGGGCGGAGTACGTCCAATCGGGCCCACCCTCATCGGAGACGTACATCTGTGCGCCGGTCTTCGCGGCGAGCTCGCGAGTGCCCGAGAGGTAATCCGCATGGATGTGCGTCTCGGTGACGGCGACGATCCTCATGCCGTGCTTTGACGCGAGAGCTAGGTACGCGTCGAGGTCACGACGAGGGTCGACGACGACAGCCTCCCCCTTCGCCTGGCAGCCGATGAAGTAGCTCGCCTGCGCGAGGTCTTCGTCATAGATGCGCTCAAGCAGCATGATCAATCCCTTCCTAGGATGCGACGTTCGTGAAATGCGGAAACGTTCAGTGGTTCAGGAGTCCCCGGAGCCGGGGGAGTGTCAGTGCCCGAACAAGCGGGAGAAGAAGCCTCCGCGCTCAGCCCGAGCTTCATCGATCTCCGCTTGCGTGTGCTTCCCGTTGCACCACTGGGCCGTCGGCACCGTCTTCTTCACCATTGCGACGTGCTGGCCGCATCCAGCCCACGTGGTCTTCTTGCAGGTTCGGCAGGTGACAGCTCTACACATGTGTGCTCCTCGTTGACCCTTGAGGCGTGAAATACGCCAGGGGGTATTCGTTCGGTGGCTCCAAACGATACCCTAGGGGGTATATCGATTGTCAAACGCGCAGTGGCGGCGGAGGGTGGAACTCGTGGATGTGGAAGTTACTCGCCGAGTCGAGAGAGCGGGCGAGCGATGATCGACGCGATCTCCGTGCTGGAGGAGATGACCGCCGATGCGGTGAGTGTGATCGAGCGCGCAGCGGGCGGCGCCTCCGTGTGCAGCTTCACCAAATCGGGCGTGCCCGTCCCCGGTGTGAAGTACGCCGAGGGTCGATGGGTCGCACTGCGCGAGCTGAAGTTGCAGGGCGCGACGCCCGCTGCAGTTGCGCAGCTGTCAGCCACGTGGCGCGAGCGACTGTCTGGGCTGCATGCGCGCGATGCGGGCAGCGACTGGCTCGCCTACGCCAGCGGCGGTGTAGACGCGCTCGCGGAGTTTCACTCGCGGCTCGCCGCCGAGCCATGGTGGGGAAATCTGGATCATAACCCCTAGGAAACCCCCGGGGGTATATGATGTAAGCATGGCCACCATCGACATCACCAAAGAAACGCTGGCGCCGACTATCGCAGGCAACGACATCGTCCTCATCGACTTTTGGGCGGCATGGTGCGGCCCTTGTCGGGGTTTCGCTCCGGTGTACGAGACGGCGTCCCAGCAGAACGAGGACGTGATCTTCGGGAAGGTGGACACGGAGGCAGAACGCGAACTGGCTGCTGGATTCCAGATCACCTCGATACCGACGCTCATGGCATTCCGTGAGGGGATACTCGTCTTCTCCCAGCCCGGGGCGCTGCCCGCTCCCGCCCTCGAGCAGGTCATCGCTGCGGTGAAGGGTTTGGACATGGATGACGTCCGCACGAAGATCGCCGAGCAGGGAGGCGGTCGATGACAGGCGCGGATCCGCTGAATTCCTGCGCTTCGGCCAGCCGCACGCGAGCGGAACGGGTCCTCCGCGGGGTCGTTGCGCTTGTCGTCGCCGCATTCGCGATCAGCTTTGCCGACCAATGGTGGATCGCCGTTCCCGCCGGTCTTGCCGCCACGGTGATTGCCGTCACTGCCATCAGCGGACGGTGCACGTCCGATCTTGTGCGCCGCCGCAATGAGCCAGTGCCTGAAGAGGCCTTCGGGTATCCGGAGGCCCCCACCCCCATAGGCGTGGAGTGAGCCCGGTATCCGTCCGAGGCTGATCAGAGGAGAGAACATGAGCACAACCGATGCCGACGCGCAGCGCCGAATCGTCAACCGCCTCCGTCGGGCGCGCGGCCAGCTGGAGGCGGTGATCACCGCGGTGGAAGAGGGAAGATCCTGCCGTGACGTGGTCACCCAGCTTTCAGCGGTTTCGTCAGCGCTCGACCGCGCTGGCTTCGCTATCGTCTCCACGGCGATGAAAGACTGCGTCACCGACCCCGCCGCCGCAGAAGCCAGAGACGGCCTCACGACGGAGGAGCTCGAGAAGCTCTTCATGATGCTCGCCTGACCGGACCACGCCCGCCCGCTCGCCGCGCCCTTGTGCTCGCAGGAGACCGAGCAACGGAGCCGGTGACCACCCACGCCGGCGTCCTCCAGTGTCGGTTGCTGCCGGCTCCGGACATGAGGGGGATTTGAGAAGATCTGAACGTCATCCACATCGGTGACAGTTCGTGTCTCAGGACTTGGGTGACAGTTCTCTTCCTCGGGGCCCACGGGGCTTGCCGTTGCCGACGTACTTCACGCCGGGCGGGGGCCAGGCGTGCTCGATGAGTAGGGTGCCGCGGTCTCGAATACCATGAGGCCGGCGGGATCGAAGATCACGAACACGTCTTGCCCGCGGAGCGGGTAGCTGACGTTGAAGACGACGCCGCGGGCTTTGATCGAGCCGTTCGGGTGGACCGTGACGATCCGGATGCCGTCGCGTACCCGGCCGTTCGGCGACGGCGAGGGTGGTGCCGGTTCGTGCGGCTTCCGCGGCACCGGTCTGGGGCGGGGAGGGTCGGCTTTCGGCGTCGCCTCCCACGCGGCCGTCGGGGTGATCCGGCCGGGTAGCGCCTGATGTCCGCGTTCGGTGTTGTAGATGTGGTCGAACCGGTCGATCTGCGCCTGCAGCTCCCGCAGATTGCGGGCGATGGGCTGCTTGTCCAGCCAGCGGAACAGGGTCTGATGGAGATGGAACCGCTCGTTCTTGCCCTGCGTGGTCGGCTTGTTCGGCTTCCCGGTGATCGGCTCCACGCCCAGCCGGGTCACGTAGGCGACCAGCTGCCCCAGGTAACCGCGACGAGTCGGGTTCAGCGCCACGCCGTTGTCGGAGAGCAGCCGCTGCGGGACACCGTGCGCCTTGATCGCCTTGCGCACCACACGGATCGCGTCCCTCGCGGTCTCCCGGTCGCCGCATGGGAGGCGACCGCGTAGCGGAGTGGTCGTCGATGAGCTGGAAGATCACGCACTTGCGGCCGCCAGCGAGGACGTACTCGGTCGCGTCCAGCTGCCAGCACGCGTTCGGCGCCGGATACACCAACCGCCGATACGCGGCACGTGGCTTCTTCCGCGGCTCGGCCCGGGCAACGCCGGCCTCCCGGAAGATCCGCGCCAACGCCGCGATCGACGGCACCGGGCTCATCCCGAGAGCCCGCATCTTGTCGTGCACGCTGATCGGCCCGTGATCCAGGCCGGACGACTCCAGCGCGGCCCGCACCCCGATCGCCTGCCGCTTCACCTCGTCGGCAATAGTCGTCGGCAACTGCGCGTCGGGCGACGCGAACGCGGCTCCAGCGCCGCCGCCTGCCCTTCCTCCAGGGCCCGCTTGCGGATCGCGTAGAACGTCTTCCGCGAGATCTCGTGCTCGACACAGAACGTCGTCACCGCCCCGCGCGGCGCGTCAGGCGGCCACTGGGTGATCGCGAGACGGACGCGAGGATCAACAGGCTCAACACGTGACGACTCATCCCTCACAGATAGAGCCGAGAAGTGTCACCACCAACGAAGCCGGAACTGTCACCGATGTCCTGATACAGATTCGTCACCGATGTCCTGAGAGATGACAGCGATAGCGACCGAGCCTCTTCGGGTTCAAATCCCACCGTCACCGCCAGAATCCGGGCCCCGATACCCGCGTGATTCCGCGGGAGTCGGGGCCTTCGGAAATGTCGGGGACCGGGCGCGTGCGTAAGAAACGCGAAAAACGGGTACGGGACGCGGCGCTGACGAGGATCGTCAGCTCCCGTCCACACGCCTCATGCCGACTGCGTGTGAGGACGCCCTGCGCTCGATCAACGATTCCCTCGGCGACGTTCTTGTCGGTCTCGCGAGGAACGACAGATCAACGGCTTCGCCGGGTCAATGACTGATAGGTCCCGCCGGGGCGATTGCCAGTTCCCAGATTCGGTACGAAGACGAACCCTGGTCGTGATCAGTCGCCTGCGCCTCGCGCACCCAGCGGTCCGCTTCGCTGCGGCTTACACACGCGGCTACCGGGATCGCGCCTATCGTGACTGCCCACACACTCGTGGTTTGTTCCGGCGAGGAAGTGATCGCCGCCCGGGTCGGAGATGCCCCCCGCCTCCATCAGCACATAGACATCCTGGCGCGCCCGTCCGAGTGCGCCCGCGACGTCATCGAGATCGCTATCAAACGGATCGGCGTAGATGTCGAGAGTCATTGCCGCTGAGGCGTGGCCCAGCATGCGTTGCACCGCCTTTACGTTCGCCTCAGTACTGATCGCGAGGCTCGCGGCGGTGTGTCGCAGGTCGTGAGGTGTCACGCGCAAGAAGTCCGGATCCTCCTTCATGGCGCGCCGCACCGCGGCCGCGAACCATCCGTCCTTTGAGTTGGGCAGCTTCAGCGGGGCTCCGCCATTCCCGAACAGGAACGCATCAGGGGCCTTGCCGACGACGCACGCACGCAGGACGTGATCTACGAAGGCGGGATACGGGACTGACCGCGATGCATGGGACTTCGGCGATCCGAGGTGGACGGCTCCATTCACCATCACCGCGTTCTCCTGCACGAATACGCGTCGACGGGTCGTGTTGAGGTCGCGCACACACGGAGGCCACTCATCTCACCCCAGCGCAGCCCCGTGTAGGCAAGGACGTAGACAACCTCCGGATACTTGGATGTCGCGGCAAGCCGCTCGACTTGGGAGTGCGTCAGGTGGACCCCGCGCTTGGGTGTCTTCCTCGGAAGCCGCATGCCTCGCAAAGCGTTCTCGGCGATCCTTCGATCTCGGACAGCGACGTAGAGGGTGCGGAAAGGATGCCGTGTGACCGAATCACGGTCACAGCGCCGACCTCCTCAGTCAGCTTGGTTATCCAGCCTCGGACGTCGCTGTACCGGACGGCCCCAACGTGAACGGTCCCCATCGCGGCTGGACTCGGTTTCGCCAAACGGACTCGATCGGATGAAACGACGACGGCTTCAGCACCGCCTCCTGGTCGAGCAGCCAGTCCTTCGCGAGTTCACCGATTGTGATCTTCGCGTCGCTCGGATCGATGGGGGATTGACCCCTGATCTTGGACACGCTGATTCCAGCGCGCTCAATCCCGACATCGGCGGGGGGAGTACCCGCCTGTCCCGTCACACTTTCCGCATGAAGGAAAGTAGGTCCGATTTGTTGACAGGCCGGATGTGTGCGTTCATATAGTGGGTACACCAACGAACCCGACGTCGTCGTCGGGACGAGACGACACGAGGGGTTCTGTCCCATGGCGATGATGCCCAAGAAGCGCCGCATCGACGATCAGATGCGGTTCGGCCTGATGTGGCCGAACACGAAGTCGCAGAACGTTACTTCCGGGACGGTCGCTGCCGCGAACCCGAATCCACTCGACGTCGGCGTGCACCAGGCACTAGCTCGGACGGTCGAACGTGTCGGCTTCGATTACGCATTCTTCGCCGACACCTACGCTGCCAACGCACCCGCGAACATCGCGGCAGGCCACGGCGAGCCGCGAATCTACGCACCTCTTTGGGCCCCCGTGGTCATGCTCGCGACCGAACACCTGGGGGTGGTGACGACGCTGCACACGCGGTATCTGCCGGCCGCGGTCATCGCCCGCATCGGTTCGAACCTCGATGCGATCAGCAACGGGCGCTGGGCTTGGAACGCGGTTCCCGGGGTGAAGGCTGGCGAATCGGCGCTGTTCGGTGGGGATGACGTTCCGGACGAGCGTCGCTACGACCAGGCGCGCGAGTCCATCGCTGCAGTCAAGGCGCTGTGGGCAGCGGGCGTCGGGGAGAAGGTCGAATTCCACGGAGAGTTCGTCGATGTGGCCGGCACCATGGCAGGTCCGGTTCCGGTGCAGGCGATGCCGCCCATCTTCAACCCCGGAGTTTCTCCGGCAGGGATCGAGACGATTGCGGGCCACTGCGACTTCGGCTTCACTGCGGTGGTCGACGACGTCGAAATCGTGCGAGCACAGGTTGAGAACGTGGCGGCGGCAGCCGAGGCGGCCGGCCGAGAGCCGGGCGCCGTGCAGGTCGCGGGATCGATCTCGATCGTCCTCGGCGACACCGAAGAGGAGGCGCAGGAGCGCTACCAATGGTTCCTCGACGCTGTCGATGTGGAAGCGGGTGCCGGCTTCGCGAAATTCTTCCTGGCGAACAGCGCAACGTACGCAAAGCTTCTCGAGGGACTGCCCTGGGACGAACAGATCCGCCGTATCGGCGTCGGTGCCGGCAGCAGCGTTCTTGTCGGCACCTCCGAGACCGTCGCCGAGCAGCTCGCCGGTATCCAACGCGAAACCGGGCTGAAGAACTTCCTCCTCACCCCGTTCCTGTGGGCACCAGAAGAGATCGCACGGCTCGAAGGAGTCTTCTCGGCCCTGGCCGAGCGTGGGGTGTGGACTCCGCCGAGCGAGCGGGGCTGGTCCTGGTGAGCGCGCACCTCGAGGTGAAGGCGGTCAGTCTCCACTTCGGTGGCCTACAGGTGCTGTCGGGTCTCAGCTTCTCTGTTCAGCCCGGCACGGTGTGCGCTCTCATCGGCCCGAACGGGGCGGGCAAGACGTCGCTGTTCAACTGCATCAGCCGTCTCTACCGGCCATCCAACGGTGCGATCACAATCAACGCCATCGATGTGCTCGCCGTACGTGCTCATGACGCGGTCCGGATCGGCATTGCCCGCACGTTCCAGAATCTCGCGCTCTTCGGCACTCTCACCGTGCGCGAGAACGTGCTTGCCGGTGCACACGGGGCTACCTCATCCGGCATGGTCGCCGACCTGCTGCGGCTTCCCCGGGCACGTCGCGAGATGCAAGCCACCCGCGCGAAGGCCGATGCCGTGATCGATGAGATCGGGTTGACCCACGTAGCCGAGACGACCGTGTCGTCGCTTCCATTCGGCACACAGAAACGGGTCGAACTCGCGCGTGCCCTCATGTCGGACCCCCAGCTGCTCATGCTGGACGAGCCCGCCAACGGTCTCGATCACAGCGAGGTGGAGGAACTTGCGCAGCTCGTGCGCGACATCGCCGAACGGCGCGATCTCACCGTTCTTCTCGTCGAGCATCACATCGGCATGGTGATGACCGTCGCAGATCACGTGGTTGTGCTCGACGCGGGCCGAAAGGTCGCGGAGGGCGATCCGCAGTCGGTCGTCAACAATCCGGATGTCATCCGCGCCTACTTGGGGAAGGCGGCATGAGCCAGTCCCTGCTCGAAGTCAGCGGTCTGCGTGCGGGATACGGCAACGTTCAGGTGTTGCGCGACGTGTCGTTCACAATCGGCCGCAATGAAGTCGTCGTTCTGCTCGGCTCCAACGGTGCCGGCAAGACGACCGCGATGCGTGCAATCGCCGGACTCCTTCCGTTCACAGGCGAGGCCCGTCTTGATGGAGTGTCCCTGCGGGGACGATCAGCCGAACAGCGTACGCGCCTGGGAATCGCACTTGTACCGCAGGGCCGGGGAACCTTCGTCAACATGACGGTCGACGAGAACCTTCGCATCGGCGCGTACTCACGTCGAGACCGCCGTGCCGCCGACGAACAGCGTGAGCGTTGGCTGGAGGTCTTCCCCCGTCTCGCTGATCGTCTCCCGCAGCTGGCCGGCAGCCTGTCTGGCGGCGAGCAGCAGATGCTCGCGGTGGTGCGGGCCCTGATGTCGAATCCACGCCTCCTCCTGCTGGACGAGCCCTCGCTTGGACTATCGCCGATCATGACGCAAGAACTGTTCGCGCAGCTCGGCGAACTGGCGAAGACCGGAAAGCTATCCATGCTCATCGTCGAACAGACGGCCGAGCTGGCGTTGGGCATCGCGGACCGCGCACATGTACTCACCTCTGGCTATCTCTCCGCGAGCCGCCCCGCGGCAGAGCTTCTCACCGGCGACGCGCTGCGCCAGGCCTACCTAGGAGGCTGACATGGACCTCTTCGTGCAGCGCGTCATCGACGGACTCGGCGACGGCAGCATCTACGCCGCGCTCGCGCTCGCACTCGTGCTGGTGTTCCGCAGTTCCGGCACGGTCAACTTCGCGCAGGGTGAACTCGCGATGCTGTCGACCTACGGAGTCTGGCTCCTCGTCAGCATCGGGTTCAACATCTGGCTCGCATTGGCGCTCGCCGTGATTGTGTCCTTCCTTGCGGGCGCTGGTCTGGAGCGCGGGCTCATCCGCATCGTTCCCCGCGGAGACCATCTCGTCATGGTGATCGTGATGATCGGCCTCTACACCCTGTTGAACTCGATCGGTCTGTGGCTGTTCAAGTCGGATCCGCGGGAACTGCCTTCGTTGTTCCCCGTCGGCAACATCACCCTCAGCGGTGTTGTGATCCCTTTCGACACGCTCGGGGCAGTCGCAACACTCGCCGTCATCAGCGTGGGACTATGGGCGCTTTTCAACCACACCAAGCTCGGACTCGGACTGCGGGCGGTGGCTGAGAACACCGAGTCAGGAAAACTCGCGGGACTTCCTACGTCCCGTCTGCTGGCGGTCGGGTGGGGTCTGGCCGCATCCCTCGGCGCGATTGCGGGGGCGCTGGTGACGAGCCTCGGGCTGTTCCTGCAGCCGGCGATGATGCTCCCCGTGCTCGTGTACGCGATGGCTTCTGCCACTCTCGGCGGCTTCGACTCCCCCATCGGCGCGATCGTGGCGGGCCTGGCGCTCGGAGTGGCGGGAAGCCTAATCACCGGGTACGTGCCCTTCATCGGCACTGACCTGTCACTTGCGGTTCCGGTCATCGTGATGTTGGTGGTCATGCTCGCGAAGCCCGCGGGTCTCTTCGGCAGCGTCAAGGTGGTGCGCGCATGAGACGCCTCCTGACGAAGCGCAACCTCTTCTTCGTGGTGTGTGCGGTGGCCCTGGTGTTCGCCGTCACGATTCCCTTCACGAACCTTCCGTTCGTGGTGCAGAACTACACGCGCGTCCTCATCGTCGCCCTGCCAGCGATCGGCCTGAGCATGCTCACCGGCTTCGGCGGCGTGACCTCGATCGGCCACAGCGCACTGTTCGGCATCGGCGCCTACACCGCAGCCATCCTGGTCAAGGATGCCGGGTGGGAGTGGTATGCGGCCTTCCCGGTCGCTGTGGTCTTCGCCACTGTTGGAGGCCTTGCCATCAGCGTGCCTGCGCTGCGAATCAAGGGCTTGTATCTGGCGATCATCACCATGGCGATCGCTGCGATGTTCCCGAGCTTGATCCTCAAGTTGAAGGACCTCACGGGCGGCAACCTCGGCAAGGTCCTTCCGCGAATGCCGGCACCGGAATGGACCGGCCTGGCAAGCGACCAGTTCGGGTTCTTCGTCGCCCTCATCGTCGTGATCGCTGCAATGGTCATGGCCCACAACGTCGCGCAGGGTCGCTCGGGTCTTGCCCTGGTCGCCATGCGTGACAACGAGACCGCTGCCGTCGCCATGGGCGTCGACATCGCTCGCGCCAAGATCGGCGTATTCGCACTGAGCGCCGCGTTCACGGGCGCGGCGGGTGCGCTGTTCTCGGTCACCCAGGGCGTCATCTCCTCCGACACGGTGTACGTCACCGTCGGAGGGTCCATCGAGTTCCTCGCGGCGCTCGTGGTCGGCGGATCGACGTCCATCCTCGGTCCGATCATCGGTGCCGCAATCGCCGAGCGCCTTCCGGTGATGCTCTCTGAAGCGGATCCCGTGCTCGCGCAAGTGATCTATGGCGCGGTGCTGATCATCGTGGTGCTCGTCATGCGCGATGGCATCGCCGGCGCCATCGGTCGCCTCGTCGACCGCATCCTTCCTTCCACTCCCCGCACCCGCACTGCACAACAAACAAGCACAACCGAGCAGCCGCACAGCCGCGGCTCCTCGGCTCAGCTCGCCCGAAAGGAAATGGCATGACCCTCCCCTCCCGCGCCCACAAAGCGCTGCTCACCACCGCGGCTGTGCTCGCGCTCGGCCTCGTCCTCTCCGGTTGCACCGGCCGCGGATCGTCCGCCAGTGCCGAACCGGACGGTCCCACTCCCACAGCCGCTCCAGGTGCCGTCGACGTCGCCGATTGCGAGAACTACCAGCCATCGCAGGGAATCTCCGATGACGAGATAAAACTCGGCGCGACCTACCCCGACAGCGGGCCGCTCGCCAACATCGGCGCCGTCGCCCGCGGCATGAAGGCCTACTTCGAGCACCTCAACGCGACCGAGGGAGGCATCGACGGGCGCACGATCACGTTCATCGGCAAGGACGACCAGTACGACCCGACCAAGGCCGTCTCGAACACCAACGAACTCCTGCAGGAGGAGCAGGTCTTCGCGATGGTGGGCATCCAGAGTTCCGCCGGCACCACATCCGTGTGGGATCAGCTCAACGCCGAATGCGTTCCGATCCTCCTGTCCACGGTCGGCGGCGAGCCGATGTCGTCTCGCCTCGCGCACCTGAACACGACCGACGGCCTCGTGCCCTACGCATCCGACGCCTACGGCCTCGCGACTCACGCGATCGACACCTGGCAGTCGCAGAAGGTTGGCATTCTCGCGCTGGCCGGCGCCCTGCAGGACGCGTTCACCGCCGGCGTGACGGCTGGCCTCGAGGGCACCGATGCCGAGCTCACGCTCGTCGAGGCCTACCAGGTTGGCGACCCGACCGTGACCGCACAGATCACCAACCTCAAGGCTGCAGGCGTGGACACCGTGATCCTCGCCGGCGCCGGAGCGACCTGCCCCCAGGCCATCAACGGCATCCGGGATGCGGACTGGCAGCCGCACATCCTCGTCAGCTTCACCTGCTCGGTCGTTACCCATCTCGCCGACCCCGTCGCCGCAGACGGGGTGGTCAGCGGCACCAACAAGGTGCCGCTGGACGAGTCCTCACCCGAGTACGAGGAGTTCGTCACTGCCGCGGCCGAGTATGCACCCGGTGAGGAACCGAGCATCGACATGGCCACCGGCTGGCTGCAGGCCCAGCTGATCGCCGAGATCCTCCGCTCCGCCCCCGCACTTACCCGCGTCGACGTCATCAACCAGGCACTCAACCTGAAGGACGTCACCGTTCCGATGGCGGCGCCCGGCATCACGTTCAACACGTCGGCGACCGACCCCATCCCGTTCGAGAGCGTGCGGATGCAGCAGTTCAACGGTGGCTCCCGACAGTGGGAGCACGTCGATGCCGACGTCATCGACCTCGACGGTGTGCTCGCCTCGCTTGAAGGCTGAGCATGCAAGGTCAGCCGGGACGGGCCGCATTGCCCGTCCCGGCACCTAGTACACGTTCTGGAGGAGTACACGCAATGACCAATTGGAAGAGCGCTCGCGAGGCGGCCAGACGCACCGTCGCCTGGCCAAGCGACGCGACGATCGCGATGTCGATCGGCGTCGCGCTCGAAGCCTTCGACAACCAATCGCACGTCGCCCTACAGGCACAGAAGGGCACGAGAGACGCGTTCTCGCTGTCATACGGCGAGTACGGTGTGCGAACCGGGGTCTGGCGGCTGCTCGACTTGTTCGACGAGTACGGAGTTCACGCTTCCTTCTCGATCTCGGGGAAGATTGCGGCGGACTGGCCGCAGGTCGTCGCCGCGATCGCCGACGCTGGCCACGACGTCGTGGGTCATGGCTGGGTCAACGACCGCTTCATGAACGAGGCCGGCGAAGAGGGAGAGCGCCGTACCGTCGCGGACACGCTCGACGCCATCCAGGCCGCATCCGGAGTCCGCCCGACCGGGTGGGCCAGCCCCGCGAACTCCAGCACCGACAAGACTCCCGACATCATGCTTGACGCGGGAATAACGTGGCTAGGCGATGACGCCAGCGACGATGTGCCCTTCCTCCAGGACGTCGGCGACCGAGTGATCGCCGTCCTGCCGAAGGCGAACATGGCGGCCAACGACTTCGTCCACTGGATCATGCCCAACAACGGCACCGAGGTGTTCTTCCAGGGCTTCCGCGACCAGTTCGACACCTGCTACGCCGAGGGTCTCGCAGGCTTCCCGTCGTGGACCGACATCGTGCTCCACTGCCACATGGCCGGCCGCCCCAGCTTCATCCCGACGTTGCGACGGACGCTCGAACACGCGAAAGCGCACGAGAACGTGTGGTGGTGCACCAAGCAGTCGATGGCCGACTGGGTGCTCAGCAACCCCGAGGGATTCCAGCGATGAGCAGCCGGCTCGACGAACCCGTTCCGACTTACTACGACCTCCCCGGCGGCTCGTGGATCGATGTCGACGGCATCCGTACGTGGTACGCCGCTGCGGGCACCGGCGCCCCCGTCGTATTCGTATACGGTGGCAATTTCGGCGGAGCATCCGCCGCCAGTGGGGCGAACTCCTGGGCCCCCGCATTCCACGCGCTGAAAGGCACTCACCGCGTGATCGCCTACGACAAGCCAGGGCAAGGCTACTCTGATGCGCCGCTGCGGCTCGAGGACTACACGATGGCCAAGGTCGTCGATCACCTCATGCACTTCCTGGAGGTGCTCGACCTCGGGCCTGTGCACCTCGTCGGCCACTCGCGGGGCGGATACATCGCCACCCGCACCACTCTCGAGCGGCAGGACCTCGTTCGCAGCCTGACGATCGTCAACAGCGGCACGCTGTCTCCGGGAGTCGCCACCAACGAGGTGACGCTCTCGAATCCGCCGATCGGCGTTTCGCCGGCGGGCGCGCGCTGGCTCTATCAGAACTACTGCTATCAGCGCGACTGGGTCACGGACGAGTTCATCGCGCAGTCCTGGTCGATCGTTGAGTCGGAGCAGTACCAGAAGGGTGTACGCGAATGCCGCGAGCACGACCTTCTGGGCGGGCTCTTCCTGCCTGAACTGGCGAAGGACAAGCGAGTGACACTCCAGTGGCTCGCCGAGGGTCGCCTCCAGCGCCCGACTCAGATCGTGTGGGGACGCGATGACCGCACGGCGCACCTCAGCCGCGGGCTCGCGCTATTCGACACCGTGCGGCGCTCTGAGAAGCGCACCTACCTGTCGGTCGTTGACAAGTGCGGCCACTACCCGTACCGCGAGCACCCGGAGTGGTTCGCACAGATCGTGACCCGATTCCTGGAGGAGGTCGAATCCCGTGACTTCGCCGTTTGCTGAGTCCACCGTCGTCGTCGACGGTCTCGCCGTTCGTCTCCTGCAGGCAGGGGAGGGTGAACCCGTCATTCTGCTGCACGGTGGATCGCCCGGCCGTGCCCTGTGGTGCTCGTCATCGGATCTTTGGGGGCCGTTCGCCGAGAGCCTCGCCGCGTCCCACCGGGTGATCATGATCGACCTGCCCGGGGCCGGTGGCACGCGCGCCCGCGGGCTCGATGACCTCACGTTCGCGGGCGCCGCCCACGCCGTGCTCGGCGTCGCGCATGAACTTGGTCTCGAGGCGGCGCACCTGGTCGGTCACGACGACGGGGGGCTGCTCGCGATAGTACTCGCGCGCACGGGCGAATATCCGTTCCGGGCGCGGTCGGTTTCGCTGCTCAACGCCACGGAGGCCGCACCCACCGGCGACATGCCCTCCGACGTCGTGCTGCTCAACCCACCGTCCGGCGCCGGCAGCCCGCAACTTTGGGCACTGGAACGCATGTCGTTCAGCACCCGCCACCTCGACGGACTCGCGCCCGTGCTCGAAGATCTGACATCGTCAGCCGCGCACACGTCGGCGGTCGAGATCGTCGCGCAGCCCGGAGCGGCCGGTCGTCTGCGCAGCGACCTGCTCTTCACCAAAGGGCAGATGTTCGCCTGGGCGCGCGACCACGGCTACGACGTGCCCATCCAGTTGATCTGGGGAGCCGACGACCCCCTGTCTGAAGGGATCTTCGCGGTCGAGACCATGAACTTCCTCGCCACCACCTCGGCAGAGCTGTCCCTGTCGTTCGTGCACAGGGCGGGTCACCTCGCATTCCGCGAGAAGCCGGACGAAGTCGCGGGTCACGTCACGCGCTTCATCCAGCGGTTCGCCGACCGATTCGCCGCGGTGCCGGCATGACGTCGCCGAGCGTCGCGTTCGTCACGGGCGCCGCTGACGGCATCGGCCTCGCGGTCACCGAGCAGCTTGTTCGCGATGGCGCGGCCGTGGGCATGGTCGACCTCAACGCCGACCGGCTCGCCGTGAGCGCGGCGCGCTTGCAGGCCCACGGTCACCGCGTGGTCGCCATCGCGGGGGACGTCGCCGACGAGACGGTGATGACGGATGCTGTCGCCGCGACCGAAGCGGAGTTCGGCCCACTCGACGCGGTGTCCAGCAACGTCGGCATCGCCCCTTATGGGGAGCTGCTCAGCCTGAGCGTCGCCGACTGGAACACCGTCATGACCCCGAACCTCACGGGCTCATTCGTAGTTACAACGGCCGCCGCCCGGGCCATGATCGCGAGCGGCACTCCCGGCTCGATCGTGACGATGGCGAGCGGCGCGGCGTACACCGGCCGAGTAGGCGGCGGGCGCTACTCCACCTCGAAGGCGGCCCTGGTGATGCTCACGAAGATCCTCGCCATGGAGGTCGGAGCGCACGGAATCCGCGTGAACTCCGTCGCGCCCGGTCTCGTCGACCACGGCTATCGCGAGGGCATCGGCCCATTCGTGTCGCCCGAGTACGCGGCCCGCGCACGGCAGGCGACGCCCCTCGCGCATACGCCGACGGCAACCGACATCGCCGATGTCGTGTGCTATCTGCTGTCGTCGCGCTCCGCGTTCGTGAGCGGTGAGGACGTGCGCGTCGATGGCGCCGCCGGGGTCGGACGCTATGACACTCCGTGGAACGCGGCCGGCCAGGAGAATTGATCTGCTCGTGCCCGACGTCACGCCGAAGCAACCACGCCAGCCGATTCTCGACTCGGCGGACAATGTCCTGCGAATCCTCCTCATCCTGCGCAGGGACGGAGTAGTCCGAGTCTCGGACGTAGCCACGGAACTCGGCGTCGCCCTTTCGACCGCGCACCGGCTGCTGTCGACTCTCCGTCACCGCGGGTTCGTTGTGCAGGGAGACAAGCGCGAGTACGTCCCCGGTCCGGCTCTGGGCAGCGTCAGTCGCGCCGGCGGACGGGCGCGCATCATCACCGCCGCACACGAATCCCTGGAACGGCTCAGCGCGTCGCTCGGTGAGACCGTCAATCTCATGATGCTGATGACGACGAACCCTGCCGCGATCACAGGCGCAGGCGTGCAAGTGGTCGACTGCGTCGAGTCGACCGCAGAGCTCCACGTGGTCAGCCGCCTCGGCCTGGTCGTTCCCGCGCGGGGGTCCGCCGGGGGGCGCGCCATCCTGGCCGAGATGGCGCTCAAGGACGTCGACCGGCTCCATTCAGCGCTCGGCTCGCAGTCGCCCGAGATGATCCGACTCGGCGCAGAACTCGATGCGACTCGGGCGCGGGGATTCGCACTTTCGGTCGCGGAGAATGACCCGGATCTGGTGAGCTTCGCGATGAGCGTGCGCGGACGAGGCGGCGAAGTGGTGGGAGCCGTCAGCGTCATGATGCCCATCGACCGCTATCGGCCGGCCCTCCTCGGCGGCAGTGTCGCAGAGCTGCGCGCCGCGACCGCGGCGATCACCGAGGTCCTCGAGTGAGCGGCCACCGGCCCGACGCGTGGATGGCTGCGTCGGGGAGGTTTCTCGACATCCTCGGGCTGCTCGAGATGGAGCGCAGCATGTCGCTCGAGGCTCTGTCCGTTCGCTGGGGAGTGACCCAGCGCTCGGCGAAGCGGACGATGGATCCCTTGGAGGATGCGGGTTACGTGGTTCTGACCGAGGACGGCGAATATGCGGGCGGTCCTCGGCTCGTCCGGTTGGGATCGCTTATCCAACGTCGGACTCCAGTGATCGGAGCGGCACATGCGACGCTGCAGCGGATGGCGGCGGAGTCACAGGCGACGGTGCATCTCGCCGTGCTCGACGGAGCCTCCGTGCGGTTCGTCGCAGGTGTGACCGCGGAGGATGCGGTCGTGGCCGCTCGCGTGCGCACGGGTGAGATCGCTCCCGCTTACATGTACAGCATCGGTCGGTGCCTGCTCGCCGCCCTCGACGACGCCGAGGTTCGTGAGCTCTACCCGACCGGCGATCTGCCGAAGCCGCACGGAGCCTTGGCTGACCGGCGCGCCCTGCTCGCGGCACTCGACGAGATTCGAGCCGCCGGCTTCGCAGTGAACCAGGACGACGCAGTCCTCGGAGCCGACGCGTTCGAAGGAGCCGGATCGACGAGCTGCGCCGTCCGCAACCCAAGCGGGCGTCCGTATGCAGCGCTGAGTATCGCGGGACCACGCAGCCGGCTCACGCCGGAGATCCGGCGTGAGCATCGCGAGGTTCTAGAGCGCGGGGCACACGAGCTCGAATTCATCTACGACTTCCTGCCCGCACATGCAGGCACGCCTTACTCATAGCAAGGAGAACCCCCGTGACTGAGCCCGAGCAGCGCCGCATCCTCAAGACGGCGATCCCAGGCCCGCTGTCCACCGAACTTCAGGCCCGCCGTGAGTCGAACATCGCAGCCGGCTTCGGTGTCACCCTACCTGTCTTCATCGCGGAGGCGAGCGAGGGGATCCTTGTCGACGTCGACGGCAACCACCTCATCGACCTGGCATCGGGAATCGCGGTCACGAGCGTGGGAGCATCGCATCCGCGTGTCACCGCTGCGATACGCGAGCAGGCCGATCGCTTCACGCACACATGCTTCATGGTCACCGAGTACGAATCCGCACTAGAGGTCGCCGAAAGGCTCAACCGTCTCACCCCCGGCGAATTCGAGAAGCGCACCGGGCTTTTCAGCACTGGTGCGGAAGCGGTCGAGAACGCGGTTAAGATCGCGCGCACCTGGACCGGTCGCGATGCCATCGTGGTCCTCGGCCACGCCTATCACGGCCGAACCCTGTTGACGATGACAATGACGGGAAAGAACGTCCCCTACAAGGAAGGGTTCGGCCCGTTCGCGCCCGAGGTCTACCGGGTACCGTCGCCGTACCCGTACCGCTGGGCCGGCGCCGCCACCACGGAGACCGGCATCGCGGAGGAGGCGTTCGAGCAGCTCGTCGACCAGATCACGACACAGGTCGGAACCGCCAACGTCGCGGCGATCATCGTCGAGCCCGTTCAAGGCGAAGGCGGATTCATCGTGTTGCCCGAGGGGTACATGACGAAGGTCGCGCAGTTCGCGAAAGAGAATGGAATCGTCTTCATCGCCGACGAGATCCAAGCCGGGCTTGCGCGCACGGGGGATCTGTTCGCTGTCGACCACGAGGGCGTGGTCCCCGACATCGTTCTCACTGCCAAGGCACTCGCGGCGGGCATGCCACTCTCGGCGGTCACCGGCCGCGCAGAGATCATGGACTCGGTGCGCGCTGGTGGCCTCGGAGGCACCTACGCGGGAAACCCCGTCGCGTGTGCCGCTGCCATCGCAGCCCTCGACGTGATCGTGGACGAAGATCTCCCCGGCCGTGCCCGCCACATCGAGGAGGTCGTGATGCCGCGGCTGAAGGAACTGCAGGCCGAGTGCGCCGCCATCGGAGACGTGCGCGGGCGTGGCGCGATGCTGGCCATGGAGTTCGTCGTTCCCGGCACGCGCACACCGGACCCTGACGCCGCGAAGAAGGTCGCAGCGCATGCCAACGCGCGCGGCGTGCTCACGCTCACGGCCGGCACGTACAGCAATGTGATCCGCCTGCTGCCGCCGCTCGTGATCAGCGACGATCTTCTGGAGGACGCCCTTGACGTTCTCGCCGAAGCGACCAGGACCCTCGCATGACGACCGTCAGCTTCCGGCCCCGCGACGGTGTCGCGCTCGCGGCCGTGGAGGACACCGCGCCGGGGGAGCTCGACGGCGTGGTCATGTCCGCCGTCGCGGCCGCACGCGTGCTGAGCGAAACATCTGCTGTCGAGCGAGAGCGGTGGCTGGGTCGCATCGCGGAAGCGCTCGAAGCGCACCGCGATGAGCTCGTGGGGCTCGCTGATACGGAGACGGCGCTGGGCGAAGCACGCCTCAGCGGCGAAGTCGGCAGGATGGCCGATCAACTGAGGTTCTACGGCACCGTCGCCGCGGAGGGCAGCTACCTAGGTATCGCAGTCGACAACCCGACGGCTACGTCGCCGCGCCTCGTGCGGGCAAACCGGCCGGTCGGCCCGGTTGCCGTTTTCGGGGCGAGCAACTTCCCGTTCGCATTCGGAGCGCTGGGCAACGACACCGGTTCGGCGATCGCGGCGGGGTGCCCGGTGATCGTCAAGGCGCATCCCGCACACGTGCACACGTGCATCCGCCTCGTCGCGATCGCACAGGCGGCGCTTGCGGAAGCGGGTGCGCCCGATGGCACGCTCTCGCTCGTAGTCGGTCTTGAGATCGGTGCTGAACTCGTGCGCGCGCCGGGAGTTCGGGCTGTCGGCTTCACCGGTTCGCAGCGGGGTGGGCTCGCGCTCTGGCGGATCGCAAACGAGCGCGACGACGTCATCCCGGTCTTCGCCGAGATGGGCACGGTCAACCCCGTCGTGGTCACACCCCGGGCCGCCGCGCGCATGGACGAGATCGCGGATGGCTTCGCTGGCTCTTTCACGCTTGGCTCCGGCCAGTTCTGTACCAAGCCTGGGCTGCTCCTCGTCCCTGCCGGGCACGGCGCCGCCGAGGCGGTCGGTCGTGCGCTGGGTCAGTCGCCTCCGCCGGTGATGCTCACCGAGGCGATCGCCCACGCGACCGCTCAGGGCATCGACGGTCTGGTCGGCGCGGGTGCCACCGTGGTCGCTCGAATTGAGGGTAACGGGGAGGGCTGGTCGGCGGACGCCGCTGTGCTGTCGGCACCACTCGATGCCATTCGAGCAGGCAGTCGTCTGCTCGAGGAGTGCTTTGGCGCGGTCGCGGTCGTCGTCGAGTACGAGCAGATCGACCAGGCGACGGCAGCGCTGGCCACGCTCCAGGCCAGCCTGACCGGTGCTGTGTTCGCGGACGGCGACGACGACCCCGACACGGCACGCTTCGTGGAGGTGCTCGCCTCGCAGACCGGCCGCGTGACCGTAGGCGACTGGCCGACCGGCGTCGCCTGGACGTGGGCGCAGCAACACGGCGGGCCCTGGCCCGCCACCTCCCAACCCGCATCGACCTCGGTCGGCGCTGCGGCCCTGGACCGCTTCGTGCGACCGGTCGCCTACCAATCCGTGCCCGATAGCTCACTTCCTGCGCCGGTGCGCGCCGCGATCAATGGCACGTCGCGCGTGCCTAGACGCGTCGACGGCGTATTCCGCTCCGCCTGAACATCGGCGCCCACCTCGACCGCGCCACACCGAGAGGACTCGACATGTCAACCAGCCAGAGCGAACTGCTCGCGCAGGCGAACCACATCCTGGTCAGCCAGGGAGTGCTCGACGCGTTCGGACACGTGAGTGTTCGTTCCGAGAGCGACCCGAACCGCTTCCTGCTGGCCCGCAACATGGCTCCCGCGCTGGTTGCGGCCTCGGACGTCCAAGACTTCGACCTCGACGGAAACACGGGTGACGACCGCAAGCCGTACCTCGAGCGCTACATCCATTCCGAGATCTACCGGGCACGTCCCGACGTGCTTGCCGTCGTCCACAGCCACTCTCCTGCGGTGATCCCGTTCGGGGTGACGGAGGCTCCGCTCCGTCCCGTTTTCCATATGGCCGGCTTTCTCAGCGGCGGGGTCGCCCGATTCGAAATCGCCGACATCGGGGGTGACGGGACCGACCTGCTCATCCGCGATCCCGGCCTGGGCGTCGCCCTCGCGGCGGCGCTGGGCGACGCGCCCATGGCGCTCATGCGGGGCCACGGCTCCGTCACGGTCGCGGGCTCACTGCCGCTTGCCGTATACCGCGCCATCTACGCCGAGAAGAATGCCGCATTGCAGCGCGACGCGATCTCGCTCGGAACGGTGCGCTATCTGACCGAGCAAGAGGGGCATAGTGCAGCGACCACGAATGCGGGCCAGGTCGGCCGTGCGTGGGACATGTGGTTGAGAACTGCCGAGACGCCGCACGACCGCTGACGAATACCGGGGGACGCTGCGCGCTTGTGCACTTCGCCGTCACCGCCGAAACCACGACCGTAAGCTTCATGGAGCAACGGTTGAGAGCACGATGGGGTGAAGGCGGACAGAAATGGCGCAAGACGGTTCGACGACGGTTGATCGAGGCATCCGTGTGCTCTTCGAGCTCGCGGAGAATCCGGAGGGACTGTCGGTGTCCGAGCTCGCGCGGCGCCTCGACACCCAGCGCCCGCCGCTGTACCGACAGCTTCGGTCACTCGAGTCAGCGCGGTTGATTCGCCGAGGCGAGGGCAAGCTGTACCAATTGGGGATCGGCATCCTGGAACTCGCGAAGGCGTTCAACGACCCGTTCAATGAACGAGCGCGCCCCGCGTTGCAGGCCGCCGCCGACGCGACGGATTACTCCGCCATGCTGGTGGTGTCCGACGGCGACGCGCTCGTCGTCGCGATCCACGCGACTCCAACTCGTCCGGCAGTCCATCTCATGACGCCTGTCGGGTACCGCATGCCGGAAGGCATGCTTCCCCCGAGAGTCGCCACATTGAGTCTGCGGCCGTACGAGCCCGGTGAGGATCCACTCGTCACGCGGGCGCGAGAACAGGGTTACGTCGGCACTTTCACCGTCCCGACGGAACGCCCGCCGTACGGCGTCGCCGTGGCCCTCGTTCTCAACGGCATCCCCGCGTGCGTCTCGATGGTCTCGGTGGCGGGCGAGGGGCTACGCACGGCCGCCGAAGAGGCCGAGCTCGCTTCGTTCGCGCGTACCGCGGCGGAGAGCATCCTCGCTTCTCACCGCTGATGAGGCCGCGTGCGGGTCGCGTACGCTCGGGCATGGACGTTCAATAGTGATTCGTCGTGGCATCAGTTTGTTCATTTGTGATACGCTTATGACAATGTCTCAACGGAGAGGATTGTCGCTCATGACGCGCTCGACCATTGCTGCCACCGGCCGCTCCCTGCGCCACGACAAGCAACGCGGCACCGCAGAATTGCTGCAGCGTGGCTTCCGCGACGCCCTCGGGCGATACCCGACAGGGGTCGTGCTCATCACGGCGATGACCGGTGACGGCCCGGTCGGAATGGCGTGCAACTCGTTCACCTCGGTTTCGCTCGACCCCCCGATGGTTGCGTTCTACCCGATGCCTTCGAGCCGCACCTGGGCCGCGCTGCGCCCGATCGGAGAGTTCGCTGTCTCGATCCTGCGTGCCGACCACGAGCACGTCTCGCGTCGATTCGCACGCAAGGATGTCGACAAGTTCGCGGACGACGACTGGACGCTCACTCCTGCCGGTCACCCCGTGCTCGCGGACGCGCTCGGCTGGCTCGATGCGCGGATCGAGACCGTCGCGCACGCCGGCGATCATGACGTTGTCCTCGCGAGCGCCACCAGCTGGTCCGAGGCGAGCGCGGGCGAGCCGCTGGTGTTCTTCGCGGGGAACTACCACTCGCTCGCGACGAGAGCGGCCTGACTCGGCATACGGTGGAGTCTCGCCCGCAGACCGGTTCGCGTTCCGGCAGGTCGGTTAGCTGGGTCGACCTCCGGCGGTCCGAGGTGCTGGAGTCGGAAGGAGCCGGTGCAGGTATCGATCATGGTGCAGATGAAGGTGATCGGCCGTGCTCGTCTCGGGCGTCGGCGAAGAACGAGTTCCATGCCGCGCCGGTCTCGCTGGTGGCGACCCGCAGGCCGAGGACCTCGCGGTGCCCGTCGCCGTTCACCCCGGTCGCGACCAGCACGACCGCGCCCGTGACCCGGCCGCCTTCACGGACCTTCATGGTCAGCGCGTCAGCGGCGACGAACGTGAACGGGCCAGCCTCCGCGAGCGGGCGGTGCCGGAACTGCTCGACGTGCTCGTCGAGCTCCGCCGCCATCCGGGACACCTGCGACTTCGACAGCGAGTGGATCCCGAGGTCTTCACGAGCTTGTCCATCCGGCGGGTCGAGACCCCGGCGAGGTAGCAGTCGGCAACGACGGTGATCAGCGCCGTCTCGGCGCGTTTGCGGCGCTCCAGCAGCCACTCCGGGAAGTACGTGCCCTGCCGCAGCTTCGGAATCTGCACGTCGATCGTGCCGACCCGGGTATCGAGGTCGCGGTGCCGGTAGCCGTTGTGCTGCGTCGTGCGGGTCGGGCTGGGCTTGCCCCATTCCGCGCCGACGACAGCGTCCGCGTCGGCAGACAGCAACGCGTTGGTCATGGTCTGCAGCAGGCCGCGCATCAGATCGGGGGACGCGTCGGTCAGCGCTTTCAGCAAGCAGGCCTGGCAGGGTCGACAATATGAGGTGCGGTCACCGTGATGATGCCTTTCGAGTGGGATGTGAGAGTTTCCTCGAAGGATCACACGGTGACCGCGCTCACGTCATAGCGACGAGGCGGGTCACCGCGGCTACACCACGTTAAGGGGCACTACTCACCGTTCAGTTCGACTCGACCGAGCTCGACTCGTTGGCTGGCAGATGGTTGCATCCTTCCGGGGATATGACGGCTGAGCCCTGCGACAGGTGAGAAGCGCGCCCGTGGCCGCCGCCGACCAAGCGCCGATTTGCCTACATCGAGGCGCGGAGTCGGGCGCCCGCCAGATCCGCGCGGCCGCCGGGCGGGGCATCCGGCTTGCCTACGACGACATCAGCTCCCGCCGCACGACACGGGCACTCCACCGTCCGAGCAGGGCGCCCGCGACGGTGTCCGAGATGTGGTGCTGGCCGCGGTAGACGCGTGAGAATGCGATCGCTCCGGGGATCCCGTATCGAAGGAGAGGGCCGAGAAGCCGCGCGCCCCGGGCACCGTGGATTTCGAGCAGGTCGGCGAGGATGCCGTGCAGCGCGAAGGCGCCTCCCGTGTGTCCGGACGGGAACGACGAGGTCGCGTGCGGGTGCTCGGGGCGCCACACGCCCTTCGGCCGTGGCCGTCCGACGAGGGCCGCGGACGCGAGGAAGATCCCGGTCTCGAGGGTGAGCGCCGCCGCGGGGGCGATCGCTGCGCGCCGGTCGCGGGTGAGCAGCCAGGTGATGCCGCACCAGATCGCCCCGTTCGCGACGGTCTGCTCCACGCCGGAGTACCACGAGAGCGGCCAGGTGACCCGGTCGATCAACCCGCGGGGTGATGTCGGGTCGGCGGGGTCAGTCGCAACGGCGGCATCGGCGTCGCCCGCCCCGTGGCCGAACCTGCGCTGGAGCGCGCGCACGGCCCGGTCCTCGCGTGGGTCGTCGCCGCCGACGAACCGGGTCGCCCGCCCAACCGCCGCCAGCACGGCGATCGCGCCGAGCCCCGGCAGGATCACGGCACGGAGCAACGGCATGCCCGCATCGTAGTAGCGCCGCGCCGGTGCGAGGAGGCCGGAGCCCCGGGAAACCACGGTTGCCGGCATCCGCCCCGTCTTCGTCAGCGGACCGCAGGCTGGGCGTGCGCGGTGATCGCAGCGACTCGCCGACCGATGACTCGGCGCGATGGACCGCGTACGCCCAGGTCGCCAGGGCGAGCAGCGGACCCCGGAACCAGAAGGGAGGAAGAGGACGATAGCCCAGTCGATGTCGAGCCCGGAGGAGTAGGACTCGGGCGCGCCGATGCTCGGCCATGAGGACGGGCAGGCGGCAAGCGCGGACGATCCTCAGCGAGCCGACCGAGGCACCCTGGGGCCGGCAGTACCGACCCGAGGACCCAGAGGTTCACCGGTGGACGTTCCTGCAGCCGACCTGACGCTCAGCGTGCGGGGTGATCACGACGAGGCCCACGCCGGTCGCATGGCGCTGAACGCGACGGCCGGGTCAGTCACGCGACGACGCGTTGACGCTGCCCGAGCGTTCCTGTCCGCTCAAGCGGGCGATCGCCGCCATCATCCGCTCGGTGATCTCGCGACGAGCCTTTCCGTCGGGCACGCCATCAAGGTCGCTGAGATCGAGCGGCCTGCCGAAGCGCACCTCCACGCGCGGCCTGCCCGGCAGCAGATGGTTGAACGGCTTGACGGTGCCGGTGCCGATCAGTCCAACGGGCACGACCGTCGCGCCGGTGTCGCGCGCCATCCACGCCGCGCCGCCGTGGCCGTGGTGCAGCTTGCCGTCGCGCGAGCGGGTGCCCTCGGGGAAGACCGCGAACACGCTGCCGGCGCGCAGGATGCTGCTGCCGGCGTCGAGCGCGGCGCGTGCATCGCGACCCGTCGCGCGGTACACCGGAACCCCGCCGATCGAGGTGAAGAACCATCGCTTGAAGCGGCCGAGGATTCCGGGGCCCGTGAAGTACGACGACTTGATGAGGAACTGGACCGGACGGGTCGCGGCCGTCGGGATGATCACCGTATCGAGCGACGCGAGGTGGTTGCTCGCGAGCAGCACCAGGCCTCGCTTCGGGACGTTCTCTCGACCGACGATGCGCGGACGGTACAACACCCAGAACAGCGGTCGCAGAACCACCCGCCCGAGGAAGTAGATCGCGCCCGGCCGCGGTGCCGGGGCGGGGCTCGGGGGAGTGGCCGCTGTCACCTCGCCACCCTACCCGGCGTCGCCGGGAGAGACCGGATGCGGGCACCGCACGATAGAGGGAGAGTGTGGCGGTGTAGCCCACCGACTCGGCCATCTTGTGCGCGATCGAGTCGAACTCGACCACTGCGCGATCGAACCGCATATTCGTGAAATGCACGTCCTGCACGATGTGCGCCTTCCCCACGGCGAGGTCAGTCCTCGCCGCGGCCCGTGCTCTGGGCGATATCGCCGTTGATGTCGTCGGGGGGTTGAACCCCGTGGAACCGGGCCCGCGACCCCCCATAGGATCGGCGAGTGAGCAACGGCCCCGAGATCCTGCTGTGCTGCCTTCTGTGGGCCCGCGACGGCGAGGCCGCAGGCCTCACCGCCTACGAGGACCGCGTCCTGACGCTTGTTCCACGCCACGGCGGCGAGGTCATCCAGCGCGCTGTCGGTGACGGTGCGGAGGGCCGACCGCACGAGGTCCAGCTGTATCGATTCCCGGATGCCGCGGCGCTCGACGCCTACGTCACCGACCCCGACCGTGTGGCGCTCGCGAGCGACCGCGACCGGGTGGTTGCGCGCACGGAGCTCTTCCCGGTGGCGCTCCGCTGAGGGGTGCGATCGATGGCGGTGCTGGAAGACGTCCTGGACCTCGGGTCGGAACTCGAGCGGTCCTATCCGGTCTACGTGCGGGGTCGACTGAAGTTCAGGGTCGGGCAGATCGTGTATGTCGCGTTCTCTCTCGACAACCTGCAGATGGGGTTCGCGTTCCCGAAGGAGGAGCGGGCCGCACTCGTCGGGGGAGACCCGAAGAAGTTTCGGATGCCGGCGACCTCAGACCTTCGATTCAACTGGGTCGAGTCCGACCTTGCGTCGCTCGATTCGGGTGAGGCTCGAGAGTTCGTTGTGGACGGATGGCGCATGGTCGTCCCGCTGAAGCTCTCGCGGGCCTATGACCTGGCGCATCCGTTGGGGCCCGGGCCTGGTCCGAACGCCGACAGGTGACACCCACGCGACAGCGCAAGGCCCCGTGAGGGCGGGAGTACTGTCCCCACCCTCACGGGACCCTATTCGCGGCTTGCCGGCTGACGCGTCAGTCCTGGAACAGACGTGGCAGGAAGTCGATCAGCGACTTCTGCCACACGTCCCAGCTGTGCGGGCCGGGGATGATCGGTGCGAACTCGTGCACGACACCGCGGTTGGTCAGGCTGCTGATCAGGCTCAGCGTCGCTCCGTAGGTGAAGTCCTGGACGTCACCGGAGTAGACGCGCAGCAGCTTGGTCCCGGCGTTGATCGCCGCGACATCCGCGTTTGCGGGAACGTTGCCGAACGCCGACATCGCCCCGATGTAGGCGAACTCGCCCGGGTGCGCCCACAGCGTGCTGAGGGTGTGTCCGGAACCCAGCGACAGGCCGGCCAGAGCGCGGTCTTCACCGTCGCTGCTGACGTTGTACTGCGCCTCGGCGGTCACCGTGATGGCCTGCGTGATCTCGTTGGGGAAGTTCACGCCGTTGCCGTTGGCCATCACGACCACCATCGGCTCGGTGTTGCCGCGGAGGTAGTGGTTGTCCAGGATCTGGGCGGCGAAGCCGACCTCGATCCAGTCCGTCCACGTCTGTCCGCCACCGTGCTGAAGGTAGAACACCGGGTAGGGCTCCTCCCGCTGGGGGTCGTAGTCCGGCGGCGTCCACACATATGCGGAGCGCACCGGATTGCCGTTCGCCGTGCTCGTGTAGTTCATGATCTCGACGTCACCGCGCGACTCGGGTGCGACCGGGGTCGTGTACTCGCCGCGGAGCGTGTCGTCGCCCGGAACCTGGAACGTGCTCCAGTTCGGCTCCGAGAAGACCGTCGTCGGGTTGGTCTCGTCCTTGTGGTCGACACCCTCGACGACGAACTTGTAGTAGTACGAGCCGGACTCGACAGGCATCGTCAGACGCCAGCGCCCGTCGTCCTGCTTGGTCATCGGGGTGCGCGGCCAGCTGCCGGCAGGACCGAAGTTGCCCCACACCGTCACGTTGTTCGCGTCGGCGAACTCGGTGCCCGTCTCGAACGTGACGACTCCGTTCTCGTCGATCCACGGCGTCGGGGTCGTGCCGGATGCCGGGAGCGAGTGCGGCTCGAGCGGGAGATGCCCCTCGCTCGGCCCGGTGTCGGCCGGCGATCCGAGCGCGCGCAGCGCGAAGTCATGGAGGCTCTTCTGCCACGTGTCCCACGTGCCGCCGGTCTCGGGGTCGGAGCCGTCCGACTGGAACTCGACACCGCTGTCATCGAGCTTGTCGGCGAGCGCGACCGTGTCGTTGTACCGAGGGTCGGTGACGTTGCCGACGTACAGACGGATGAGGTCGGTCGCGTCGTTGATCTGTCGCGCCTTGCCCTTGCCGACGTTGCGCTCGAGGTAGCCCGAGAACGAGCCGACCTTCGAGAACTCTCCCGTGGCGCTGACGAGGAGGCTGAGAGCCTGCTCGGCACCACGGCCGATGCCGGCGATCGCCCGATCAGCCGGGTCGCTGGAGATGTGGAACGACCCCTCCGCGGCCGGCAGGAGGTTCTTGACCACCTCACCGCGGACCTCATCCGTCTCGCCGTCGCCCATGACGACGACCGTCGGCTCGATGTCCCCGTCGACCGTCAGGTTGTCGAGGATCTGCTTCAATCGCCCGAGCTCCACCCATTCGCGATAGCTCTGGCCCTCGTCCTGGAGGAGGTAGAGCACCGGGTACGGCTCCGCGCGGTTCTCGTCGTAGCCGGGGGGCGTCCACACCAGAGCCGAGCGCTCGGTGCCTGTGACCGAGCTGTCGTAGGTGAGCTCGTCGAGGCTGCCGCCCGCCGGCGCATCCGCGAGCCACTCGGCGCCCGGGCCGTCGACGAACAGCGTGTTCCACGTCGGCTTCGAGGTCACCTCCTGCGGGCTGGCGGGATTGCGGAACGGGATGGCGTCCTCGCCCCACGACGGCCGTGCCGAGTACTGGTAGTAATACAGCCCCGGCTCGAGCGGGCCGATGGTCGAAGTCCAGTTGCCTCCGCTGAGCCCCATGTTGAGGGTCGTCCAGGTCTTGCCCGGAGCGAAGTTGCCTTCGACCGCGACGACCGCGCCGGTGATGCCGGTCGCCGGCTGGATCGCCGAGTTGGGAACAGTGAACCGGTAGACGTCCGAGATGACGTTGTCGATCTCGGCGACCCACGGGTCTTCGGCGGCTGCGGCCGGTTGGGCCGCGAGGAGTGTCGACACTCCCAACGCGACCGCAGTGGTCATCGCCACCCACGCACGACGGGAGCGCCTTTCGGTGCCCCGCCCTTGATCTGTCAGAATCACCTTCGATTTCCTCTCGTGTACCTCCCGCACCGCGTCATGCGGGAGTGTGGCCGGCCCGAGGGGGCTCGGACGGACCGACGACGAAGCTCCGCCGAAGCGATTTACAACGTCGTAAACACCGCAAGCCCCATCGTCGTGTCTCAGGTGAGCCGAGGTCAAGAGGGAATTCCAACGTTGTACAGAATTCGTTCCTGATAGTGCGACTCGATGCCGCATGACGGGCGCGCGGTCATGGCTCGCATCGACCCCGGATGCTTGGGTCGCGGGCGCGTGCTCTGACATGCTGCCGTCATGGCGATCATCGAGGTCCGCGGCCTGCGCAAGACCTATGGCGCGACGGTCGCGGTCGATGGTCTGGACCTTGAGATCGAGGCGGGTGAGATCTTCGGGATCCTGGGGCCGAACGGATCCGGTTCCTCCGCTGGGAGTAGCGCCAGCGGTTCAGAGTCGCAGACGGGCACGACATGATGGAGGCATGTCGTCTCCTGTCGCAGGCCGATCGAACCCGACCGCGTGGGCCGCGTTCTGGTTCGGCCTGGCGGGTCTCCTGCTCATGCCCATCCCGCTGTTCATCGGGCTGGTCCTGGGTGGCGGCCTCTCCATCGTCGCCGCGATCCTCGCCGTGATCGCCCTCCTCAAGGGCCTCGCGCGCGACGGCAAGGGGATCGCGCCTGTCGTGTTCGCCGCGATCTTCATCGCGCTGACGTGGGCCGGCATCTCGGCCGGGGGCGGCATCGTCTGGTAGGCAGAAGGCGGGCGACTCTCGCCTACGGGATCGATGGCCTCGCGCTGCATCCGTCCGCCGAACACGGGTTGTGGCTGTGATCAGCGCGCCGAAATACGGCATGTCGACCCCGGAAGTACGGCAATGCGACGCAGGTTCGCAAGCCTCGTCCCTTCGTAGCGTGAGCCTCGCGGCGAGCCCGACCGGGCGGCCGCCGGCACCGGGCACGAACGCTCCGGGTTCAAGGGAGGGAAAGCCTCATGAATCGAATCACGCGCGGGGCATTCACTGTCGTGGCCGTCGTCTTCGCGGGGACGATGGCCTTCGCGCCGACCGCTGCGAGCGGCCTGCCGTACGGAGCCGACGGCGGGTGGGGCGAGGCCGCTGCGGTGTCCGGCGTCAACGCACCGCAGGCGGACGGATGCCCGATCGAGTCGCCGAACGGTCAGGAGCTGTACATCGCCTCGATGCGCGGCGGTCCCGACAACGACATCTGGGTCGCGGCCCGCGTCGATAGGGCGGGGAGCTTCAACGCTCCCGTGCAGCTGCCTGCGCCGATCAACAGCGCAACGCAGGACTTCTGCCCGACGCCGCTCGCCGACGGATCGCTCCTCTTCGTCTCGACCCGCGGTGGCGTCGACGCGTACGGCACGGCGGCGTGCGGCGGGGGAGACATCTACATCGTGCACCGGGTGTCCGGACCAGCTGGGTGGACGGCACCGCGCAACCTCGGCTGCGCGCCGAACGGTCCGAACACCGCGGGCTGGGAGTACGGCCCGTCGCTCGTGACGACCGGCTCGACGACGTACCTGTACTTCTCCAGCGGCGCGAATTTCCAGCAGCCCGGCTCGCTCGAAGACGACCAGGACATCTACGCCAGCCCGCAGATCGGAGCTCTGGCCTTCGGCCCCGGCGAACCAGTGGCCGAGCTCAACACCGAGATGCATGACGTGATGCCGAACGTCGGCCGAGACGGCATGGAGATCGTGTTCGCGTCGAACCGCGTCGGTGGTCCCGGCCTCTTCGACATCTACAGCGCCAACCGCCCCGGTTCGGCCAAGGGCACGAGCGGCGGGTGGAGCGAGCCCGTGGTCGTCAGCGCGGTCAGCACAGCCGGAGCCGAGACGCGGCCCTCGCTGTCGGGCGACGGGCACCGGCTGTACTTCGGCCGAGACGGCGACATCTTCGTCAGCACGCGCTGACTGAGGGGGCGCGCCGACTGGTCGCGGCGCAGGTGAGCACCCGCGGACCCCGAACCGTGGGTGCTCCCGCCTGGATAGACTCACCGCGTGCGGAGGGGCGATCCGATGGTCGGTCGCGAACGGGAGCTCGAGCAGCTCGCCGGCGTGATCTCGGCCGCCGCCACAGGCCGCGGCGGACTCGTGCTGCTCGCCGGCGAGGCGGGTGTGGGCAAGACCCGACTGGCCGAGGCCGCCACGGCCGGCGGAGGGCTGGCCACGCTGAGAGCAGTCGCCGACCAGCGCTCGTCCTCGCCGTATGCGCCGATCGCCGCAGTGCTGCGAGAGTACCTTCGCCGCGAGCCTGGCGGGCTCGAGCTCGACGGCCCCCTCGCCGGCACTCTCGGCGCCATCGTGCCCGAGCTCGGCCCGGCGATCAGCGCGGCCGATCGCGAGACCCTGGTCGAGGCGGTGCGCGGCGCCCTCGCGGCGATCGCGACTCGCTCTGCGACGGTCATCCTCCTCGACGACCTGCAGTGGGCGGATGCGGCGACCCTCGACCTGCTGCCCTCGCTCGCGGAGGCCGCGGAGGAGTGGCCTCTGCTCGTGATCGGCGCCTATCGGAGCGAGGAGATACCGCGCGGGCATCCGCTGCGGCGACTGCGGGTGGACCTCCGCCGCGCCGGGCGGCTGACGGAGATCACCGTGGCGCGGCTCGACGCGGACGAGACCGCCGTGCTCGCCGCGCGGGTCCTCGGAGGGGAACCCGGTCCGATGCTGCGTGCCGCGTTGTACGACCGGACCCAGGGCGTGCCGTTCTTCGTGGAAGAGCTGGCGGCGGCCTTGCAGGCAGGTGGTCGACTGGTTCCCGGCCCTCGCGGCATCGAGCTCGAGGAGGGCTCGATCGTCCCGATCCCCGAGACGTTGCGCGACATGGTCCGGCTGAGGGTCGAGGGGCTGTCATCCGAAGGTCGGCGCGCTCTCGAGGCATCCGCCGTCGTCGGCGTCTTCGTGGACCTCGACCTTCTCACAGCGCTCGGATGCGACGCCGGGGTGGGCGAGCTCGTCGACCTCGGTGTGCTCCGTGATGCGCAGCCGGGGACCGTCGCGTTCCGTCACGACCTGGTCAGGGAGGCGCTGCACGCCGACACTCCGTGGCAACGGCGCCGATCCCTCCATCGAGACGTGGGTCGCCTGCTCGAAGAACGCGGAGCCGAGCCGGCGCTCGCCGCGCACCACTGGTTGGCCGCACGGGAGCCGGACCGTGCACGTCCACTGCTCGTGCGGGCTACCCGGCGATCGTGCGACGTGCACGCGTACCGGGACGCGGCGGCATCCGCTCGGACGGCGCTCGAAGCCTGGCCGGACGGAGAGGATGAGCCTGGCCGGCTGGATCTCCTCGAGGAGCTGGGACGCTGCGCTCAGCTCTGCGGCGAGCTCAGCGAGGCCGCACGAGCGTGGGAGGAGGTCGACGCTGGCCTCGACGGCACCTCCGACCGCGAGCGGGTGGCAGGCGTCCAGCGACGGCTCGCCACCGTGTACGAGCTTCAGGGCGCTTCGCCGAAGGCGGCGGCTGCACGCACCCGGGCTGCGGAGGCATTCGAGGCCGCAGATGTCTTGGCGGAAGCAGCGGGCGACTGGATCGTGGCGGCCGGCGGCCTCTGGCGCGATGATCCCGTCGCCGCGCACGGTGCCCTCGACCGGGCGCACGCGGCGGCTCGCAGTGTGGGCAGATCGGACCTCGAATCCGAGTGTCTGAGCCTCAGGGGGTTCATGGTGGGCAGATCCGGGCGCCGCGAAGAAGGGTTCGAGCTGATGCGGTCGGCGCTCGGACTCGCGCTGGACAACCACCATGTCGAGGCAGCCGCCACCGCCTACTGGGCGCTCGGCGCACTCGCGAACGATTGGGCCGACTACCCGGCCGCGCAATCGGCTCTCGACGACGCCGTCGCCCACTGCCGCAACAACGGCCTCAGCGAAGACGAGCACTTCTGCCTGAGCTGCCTGGCCATGGTGCTGCGGAACCGCGGGGAGTGGACGCGAGCGGAGGGGTTGGCGCGGGATCTTCTTCAGCGAACGGAGCTCGAGGACGGGGCCAGCAGCGCGCACGCCCTTCTCACGCTCGGTCTCGTCGCCGCCGCGCGGGGCTTCACGTCGCGGGCCCGTCGGCACCTCCGCAGATCACTTGCGTTCGCGCGTGATCTCGGCCTCGCGGGGGTGGAGGAGGAGAGCGCGTGCGGCCTCGCCTTGGTGGACGAACTCCGCGGCGTCCAACCCGGGGGCTGGCGTGCGCTCGTGACGATGCGGGTCGAGCAGATGGTGTCGGGCCGCCCGCGCACATTGCGGCTCGCAGCGACCTTCGGCGCACGGCGCGGCGACACCGAGCTGGTGTACGCGTGCGCCGACGCGAGCGCGTCCTGGGCGCCGCGATTCGGAAGCGCGGACTGTCTGGCGGCGCTGGCGCATGCATTGGGCGAGGTGGCGATGGTCGAGCGCGATCACGCGACGGCGGCGGAGCAGTTCGCGCAGGCGTTCGACCGGCTGGGCGAAATCGATGCGCCGTTCGAGCGCGCGCTGACCCAGGCGCGCCTGGGGACCGCGCTCACCGCCGCGGGCGACCGCGCGATGGGGGTGGAGCGCATGACAGGCGCGTATCGGACGTTCAGGAAGCTCGATGCGCGTCCCTTCGCGCACCGCACGGCGGCGGATCTCGAGGCATCCGGCGAGTCCCTCGATGAGCGGCTGGGCCGCCGTGCGGCGCGCGATCTCGAGAACGGCGGCCTCACACGGCGTGAGCTCGAGATCCTCCGTCTCGTCGCGGTCGGGCGGACCAACCGCGAGATCGCAAGCCTCCTCTTCCTCAGCCCGCGGACCGTCGACATGCACGTGCGCAGCATCCTGGCGAAACTCGGATGCCGCACCCGCACGGAGGCGACCGGGAGGGCACACGAACTCGCCCTCCTCGAGTCTGCCGCGCCGTAAGGGCGGCGACTCCAGGCGCGGTGAGAGGTCGATGTCGCGAGCTACGTCGAGCGGGCCAAAGAGAGGATCGCACGCGGGCGGCGTTCGTCAGGGCGAGGGATGGGGAGGCCGTGACGCGACCTACCCGTCGCGGTCATCGCGCGAGGCCCGGTAGCGCTCCGGTTCGGGTCCTCGTGGGAACCGGCGACCGGAGACCTCGGTCGCCGTGATCCGCACCCACCGGTACTTCAGCGTCGGGATCCACGACTCGAGTGCGAGCTCCTCGGCGGCGTCGATCTCGCTCTGCACGGTGAGGCGGTGGGCGACGCCCTTGAGGATCACGCTCGCGGCGTGTGTGTCGTCGTACTCGTCGACCTCGAACGCGACTTGCGGGCTCTCGGCGAGCTTCTCCAGCTTCGTGCCGGGCGCGGTCCGGAAGAGCACGTAGGGACCGTCGGTGACGTAGTTGACGGGGAAGATCTCGGGAGCGCCATCGGCGACCACCGCGAGACGACCCAGTTCGCAGCGGTCGAGCAGGTTCCAGCACTGCTCCTCGGTCAGGACCTCGACGACATCGTCGGTCCGCGACGGTGCGGGATTCGTGAACATCTCTGCCTCCTCGAACACCACGATGCGCCGGGTGCGCACCCGGCGAGGGGTCGAAGGTCCCGGCGCGGTGACCTCAGCCGAACGCTGCTTCGACCACTGCGGCGGCCGCGAGGCCGAGACCGAGCAAGCCATCGCCTCACCCGCGCAATCGAGCGCCCGTCAGAGGATGCCTCCCCCTGATGCGATGGTAGACGAGGCGAAAACGATGCCTTGTCACCTTTATCAGTGAACTTCACCAGGCATGTGACTAACTTCGAGGGAGGGACGAGCGCGCACTGACGTCGACACGTCTTCCACGTGGACAGAGTCCCGGTACTGGGTTGAGTGTCTGCCGGGGCTCACGTACCGCTCGCATCGGCGAGCAGCATGGGATGGCAAGGTATGAGCACGATCGCAGGGCTCGAGCAGGGGCGCGTGAGCAGGAGGGAGTTCGTTCAGCGCGTTGCGCGCCGGGGGAAGCTCCCGCTGGGGGTCACGCAGCAGGTCTACGACGCATTCATCGAAGAGCTGATCGACCTGGTGTCGCAGGGGAACAAGGTCACGCTCACCGGATTCGGCAGGTTCTACCCGCAGGAGCACAAGGGTCACCGTGTCCGCTTCGCGGACGGAGACGGCTCGATGCAGATCGACGACTACACGGTGCTCAAGTTCTCGGCGACGCGAGCTGTCAACCGGAGCGTCGCGGGTTCCTGACGGTCACGTTTCGGTCGGGATGACATGGCCACGAAGAAGCCCCGGGTGAGATGCGGCGGGCTCGCAGCGTCGCTCAGCCGCAGTTCGGCCGGCATCCTCGCTGCGTGGTCGCGTCGACGAGGACCGCGCCGATGTCGGTCGGCTGCAGCGCCTGGTACGCGGCGCCGTCGGTGGCGGCGGCGATCTGCTCCAGGGCGGCCTGGTCGGTGTCGGGTCCGTAGCCGATGGCGATCACCGCGACCGGCTTGGCCGGGTCGCGAAGCTTCTCGAGCTCGGCGAGCAGGCCCGGCAGGTCGAGGCCGTCATCCTCCTCGTTGAACCCGTCGGTGTTGAGCAGGACGAGGTTGACCTGACCGGGCACGTACGTCTCGCGCATGTACTTCACCGCCGCGAGGACGCTGTCGTAGAGACCCGTCCCGCCCCCGACGAGGCTGTCGAGCGAGTTCGCCGTGTCGATCGTCCGCTGTTTGTGCGCCGGGTCGCCGAGCGAGCCGAACGGCACGACCTCCTGCCAGTCCTGTCCGCCGATCCGGCGGCTCGAGAAGACCCAGATCGCGAGGGAGGAGTCGGTCGACATGGAGTTGATCGCGCGCACGGCCGCCTGCCCGAACAGGTCGATGCGGCTCATGTCCGCGGTCGCCGGCTGCGACATCGAACCCGACACGTCGTTGAGCGCGAGCATCCGCGAGGGTGCGGTGAGCACCTCCCACGTGCGCAGCGCCTCGGCCTGGTTGGCGCCGTCGGCGGGCTCGGTCACGGCGCTCGAGGCGCCGTCCCCGGCCGAGTCGAGCGCGGCCCCCGAGGCGTCGCGCAGGCCGTGCTCGGCGAGCAGGTCGCCCCCATCGGCGATGGCGGCGGTGAGCGCGTCGACGGCGTCGAGCGTGTCGTCCGACGCATCCGCGAGAGTCACCAGAGACACGGTCACGGTGGGCTTCACGTCGGCGGGATAGACCGGCACGAGGGCGGGATCGCCGCTGTACTCCAGCACCGCCTGCTCGGTGGTGACGGCGACGGTGGGCGAGGTCGCAGCGGATGCCGCGGCGAGCGCGTCCGCCGTCGTGGGAACGACACCCTGGGCGTCGAGGCCGAGCACGAGCCCCGTGAAGGTGCGCGCGTCCCCGCCGACCGCGGTCTGCAGCGCGAGCAGGGCTGCCGAGCTCGCGGCCACCGCGGACGGATCGGGCAGCACGGGCGCGACCGCGCGCTGGGCGAGGCTTCCGAAACCGGCTTCGGCGCCGAGCACGGTGGCCGTGGCATCCGTCGCCGCGAAGACGACCGGCGTGGTCGCGACGGGGTCGCCGACGACGAGTTCGGGGGCATCCGCACCGGTCAGCTCGGCCTGGCCGGCGACCCGCGCGGGCCACATCGAGGAGTCGGGGACCCACACGTCGAACCCGGGAGCCGTCCCCTGGGCCAGCGCCGCGGCGGTGACCGCGCTGTCTTCGGTCGTGATCGTCACTTCCGGGCAGTCGGAGCGATCCGCGGCGAGGTCGGCGACGACCGCCTCGAGCGCCCCGGCGACCGCCGGGTCGGCCGTGATGCTGAGAGCTGAGGGCAGGCACTCGCCGGTGACGGCCGGCTCCTGCTCGGGCTCGCCGGCGGCGCCGCGCGTGAACACGACGCTGAGTACCACGACGAGCACGACGACGAGGAGGCCGATGACCCCCCAGAGCACGAGCTGCCGCCTGCGCCGCTGCGCCGCGCGCGCGGCGGCTCGCGTGGGGATGCTGCCGGTATCGGTGTTCGGCTGCATTCGAACCACATGCACTCCGATGTACTGCGGGTGGGGAGCCCGCGTGGGGATACGGCGTCGTATCGGGGAACACGACATCGTACGTTGGGGGACTTCAGGGGAGTCTAGGCGACGAGCACCTGGACCAGGAAAGAGCGTCCACGCGCTCGCGTCACGGGGGATGCGGCATCCGCGAACCGAGCTGAGAAAACCGGCGCTTGTCTTCGAGGCTAAATATTATTAGGATTGCAAGCATTACCGGGAACTCTGGTGTGCCGGCGACGATGCCGGTCGACGACGAAGCAGTCCAGGGAAAGGAACACAGCATGAGAACACCCAGGCGTAAGTGGATGGGGATCGCCGGGATCGTCGCGGCGGTCGCGCTCATCGCCGGCTGCTCGAGCGGCGGCGGCGGGGGAGGCGAGACCTCAGCGCCGAGCGACGGACCTGTCGACGCGGAATGGGAGGCGATCGTCGAGGCCGCGAAGGAGGAGGGGAAGGTCGTCTGGTACACCGTCGCTCCCGAGACGGCTCGAGAGGGGCTCAAGGAGGCATTCGAGGCGAAGTACCCCGAGATCAGCGTCGACGTGCGCGTGATCGGCACCGCCGACATGACCGCCGCTCTCGAGGCGGAGCACTCGACCGGCGCCGAGGGTGCCGACGTGGTGACCTCGGTGAACTTCGCCTGGCTCGAAGAGAAGCTCAACGAGGACGGATGGTTCACAGAGCTGGAGGGTCCTGTCTTCGAAGACCCGGAGTGGACGGACAGCGGCTGGGTCCGCGAGGACAAGCTGATCCTGTCGCCGCTCGGGCTGCTGGTGGTGGGATGGAACACCCAGCTGTTCAACGGAGAGATCACCAGCTACGAGGATCTCCTCGACCCGGCGTACGGCAACGGCGCGATCGGCGTCGTCGACCCCGCGATCATCGCGATCCATGCGGACTGGTATCAGTTCCTCGAGGACAACACGAGCGATGGATTCCTCGAGGAACTGGCCAAGCAGGAGCCGACGATCTACGCCAGCGCGCTCGCCATGCAGGAGGGGCTGCTCGCGGGAGAGATCGCGATCGGCACGTTCGTCTCCGCGGCCGACATGTCCGTGCGGAAGGAGGAGGGCGCTCCGATCGAGTTCACGGTGCCTGACCCCGTGTGGGGTGTGCCGAACGTCTTCCTCGCCGTGGAGTCGGCGAAGAACCCGAACGCGGCCCAGGTGTTCCTCGACTTCTTCGCGTCTGAAGAGGGTCAGCGTGCGACCGCTCACGGAGGCGCCACACCGCTCTCCGCTGTCCAGCCCGACACGATCGGCGCGTCGTCGAACGTCGAGCTCGTCAATCCAGAACGAGTGCTCGACCTCGAGTGGTGGGAGGAGTACACGGCGAAGTGGAATGAGCTATTCCGCTGAGTCGAACTGATCCTCGCGATCTCGATGCGCCCCGCTGTCCACGGACGGCGGGGCGCATCGCCTCGAAATGAGGGTTGAAGCCCAAGTTTATTTATGTAAAGATTATGAAGCTGTACATCATTCACCTGGGTGCAAAGGGGACCTCCGGATGATCGCCCGACACAAGATGCTCATCGGTGGCAGCTGGGTCGACGCGCTCGACGGGGAGGACTTCCCGAGCGTCAACCCCTTCACCGGGCAGACGTGGGCGCAGGTGCCACGTGCATCCGGACGCGATGTCGATCGGGCGGTGCGCGCGGCGCAGGCCGCCTTCGACGGCGAGTGGGGCCGGATGACGGCGACGGCCCGTGGCAGTCTCATCCACCGGCTCGCGGACCTCATCGAAGAGAACGTGGAGGAGCTCGCGGTCGCCGAGAGCTCGGACAACGGGCGCGTGATCCGTGAGAACCGCGCACAGATCGCTCAGCTGCCGGACTGGTACCGGTACTTCGCGGGTGTCGCAGACAAGGTGCACGGCGCGGTCATCCCGTCGGCAGACCCCTCGTTCCTCATCTACACCCGGCGGGAACCCGTCGGGGTCGTCGGCGCGATCCTGCCCTGGAACGCGCCGCTGCTCGTCCTCACCTTCAAGCTGGCGCCAGCGCTCGCGGCGGGCTGCACGTTCGTCGCGAAGCCGGCCGAGCACACGCCCGTGACCACGCTGATGCTGGGCGAGCTCGTGGAGCGGGCGGGGTTCCCGCCGGGAGTCTTCAACGTGGTGACCGGCTTCCGCGACGCGGGAGCCGCCTTGAGCGCGCATGACGGCGTCGCGAAGGTCGCCTTCACCGGCTCGACCGCGACGGGAATCGACGTCATGCGGGCTGCGGCCGGACACCTCGCACCGGTCACGCTGGAGCTCGGCGGCAAGTCCCCCAGCATCGTCTTCGAGGATGCCGACGTCGATGCAGCCTTGGACGGGATCGTCGGCGGGATCTTCGCGGCCTCGGGCCAGGTGTGCACTGCCGGGTCTCGGCTGCTCGTGCAGCGGGGGATCCACGACGAAGTCGTCTCCCGGCTGGCCGACCGGGCCCGGGGCATGCGGCTGGGTGACCCTCTGCTCGAGTCGACCGACATGGGGCCGATCGCATTCGAGGCGCAGCTCCAGAAGATCGAGCGGTACGTCGAGACCGGCGTTCGCCAGGGCGCGGAGCTCGTGGTCGGGGGCCGTCGTCCCGTCGACCCGTCGACGGGGTGCTTCATCGAGCCGACGATCTTCACCGGTGTGCGCAACGACATGGACATCGCGCGCGACGAGATCTTCGGCCCCGTGCTCTCCGTCCTCTCCTTCGACGGGGAGCAGGACGCCGTCGCGATGGCCAACGACACCCGCTACGGACTGGCGGCCGGGGTGTGGACGCGTGACGTCAAGCGCGCGCACCGGGTGGCGGCGAGCCTCCGAGCGGGAACCGTGTGGATCAACACCTACCGGAAGCTTTCGTTCAACGTTCCCTTCGGGGGATACAAGGACAGCGGCATCGGTCGCGAGAACGGCTTCGACGCCATCCTGGCCTACACCGAGAACAAGTCCGTCTGGCTCGACATCGCAAGCGACGAGGTAACCGGATGAGCACATCACACACGCAAGCGGGTCAGGGGGAGGCGTTCGACCCCGAACGATGGGTGAACGGGACGGACGTCCGCATTCCGCGCGTGCTTCACACGATGCTGCGTGTGGCCTCATTCGAGGAAGCGCTCCGGTTCTACATCGACGGTCTCGGAATGGAGGAGACGGATCGCCTTGACATCCCCTCGCGCCGGGTGACCGCCCTCTTCCTCGGTTTCCCGGGTCAGGCTCCCGGCGGGACCATCGAGCTCGCGCGCAAGTGGGACGACCCCGGGCCGTTCGGGCCCGGCAACGGATTCGGCCACATCGGCATCGGTGTCCCCGACGTCACCTCGACGATGCAGCGGCTTCGCGATCTCGGGTTCTCAGTCGAGGACGGCCCGCTGGTCGTGGTCCCGGGCGCACCGCCCATCGCCTTCGCGACCGACCCGAACGGCTATGTCGTCGAGTTGATCCAGACGGTTCGCGATCCCGGCCCCACCGCTTCGACCGAGTGAACACCCGAAAGGCAAGGAAGAAACAATGAAGTTCGGACTATTCCAGACGCCGTTCATCCATCCGGAGCGGACGGCACGTCAGACCTTCCACTGGGCGGTCGAGCAGGCGGTCCAGGCTGAGGTCGCAGGCCTGGACGAGGCGTGGGTCGGGGAGCACTTCACCAACGCGTGGGAGAACATCCCCAATCCGGAGCTCGTGCTCGCCGCGGCGGTGGAGCGCACCGAGCGCATCACGATCGGACCCGCGGCGCACCTCGCGCCGTATCACCACCCGGGACATCTCGCGTCCCAGGCGGCCTGGATGAGCAACATCGCGGAGGGGCGATACATCCTCGGCCTCGCGACGGGCCTGAACCCGTTCGATGGGCTGCTGCACGGCGTCGAGCCGACCGCGGACAAGCTGGCTATGACTCTCGAGTCTCTCGACGTCATGGAGAAGGTCTGGTCAGGCGAGCCTTTCGAGCACGACGGCACCTACTGGAAGTCGTCCCTGCCGGAGGTCCCGATCGAGGTGCAGCGGATGCGTTCGCTGCGACCCTTCGGCGGATCGCTCACGGTCGCTCTGGGTGGTGCCAGTCCGGGCTCGACGTCGATCAAGGTCGCCGGCGAGCGGGGTCTCGCCCCGATGTCGTTCGGGGCGAGTGCGGCGATCATCGCCGATCACTGGCGGACGTACGTCACCTCCGCGCGGGCGGCGGGGCGCGAAGCGCCCAAGGACCGCTCGCAGCACCGCGTGACGCTCACCATGGTTGTCGCCGACACCGATGCGGAAGCCATGTCGATCGTTCGCGACGGCCCCATCGCCCGCACGTGGCTCGAGTACATGGTTCCCCACGAGCAGCGCCGCGCACAGCGCTCGAATGTGAAGCCGGTGTGGGACCTGAATGCCACCATCGACGAGCTCGCACGAGAGCAGATGTACGTCGGCAGCCCCGAGACGGTCGCCGCGAAGCTGAACGAGATGGTGGAGGCGACCGGCGGCTGGGGGACGACTCTCGTCCTGGGCCACGACTTCATGGACGACCCGGCGCGCTGGAACGAGAGCCTGCGCCTGATCGCCGAAGAGGTGCGTCCTCGGGTCATCCCGAACAGGCCCGCGGACGCGATCGACTGAGATGGGGTGCGAGGGATGAAGGTCAATCTGGGACTCGGCCCGCACAACTCGTTCGACACGATGCGATTCCACGAGGGCGACAGGACGCGGATTCCGGTGGTCTCCGACTCGACCGTGCTGCAGAAGATCCACGCGATCGGCGATCTCGCCGAACCTCTCGGATTCGACGGGCTGTGGTTCCCGCAGCACTTCGGCAGCCCGTACGGCATGTGCCCCAACCCCTTGCAGGTCCTCGCGTATTTCGCAGGGCGGACGGAGCGGATCACCTTCGGCACGATGATCCTCGTGGCGCCATGGTGGCACCCCGTCCAGCTTGCGCACGAGATCGCCTACCTCGACAACCTGTCGTCCGGGCGGTACGAGGTCATCGGCCTCGGACGGGGTGTCGCGAAGGCAGAGTTCGACTGTCTCGGGGTGCCTCGTGACGAGAGTCGCCAGAGGCTTGACGAGACGATCGACATCTTGACCGCCGCCTTCACGCAGGAGTCCTTCTCCTTCGAGGGGGAGGTCTTCACGATCCCGGAGACATCGATCCGACCGGCGCCGGTGAGCTCGGATCTGGCCGGACGTCTGCACGGCGCGTCGTCGACGGGCCCCTCTCTCGAGAAGAACGCGCGCGCGGGATTGACACCGCTCTTCGTGGGCAACAAGCCGCTCGATGTCGCGGCCCAGGAGGTCCGTCGAGTGAACGAGATCCGTCGTGAAGCAGGACTCTCGCCGGTCCAGCCGAAGAACGTGCTGTTCGCCTATTGCGCGCCGACCGACCAGGAGGCGGTCCGTGCCGCCGAGTACGTCGAGCAGGCCAATCGTGATGTCCGCCTGCACTACGGCTTCGACGACCCCTCGAACTTCGTGGGGGTGAAGGGCTACGAGTCCTACGCCGAGGGGAAGGGATCGGCGACCGCGGTGACGGCGGGTCCGTCTCGCCGCTACGACGAGTCCAACCTGCTCATCGGGTCGCCCGAGACCATCATCGAGCGGGTCGGCGCGCTCCAGAAGGTGTGCTCGTTCTCCGAGATCACGATCAATCCCTACTTCGGCGAGATGCCTCTTGCGGAGGTCGAGGCGAGTGTGAGGCTCTTCGCGAAGGAAGTGCTGCCGGTCCTCCACGAGATGGAGGCGCCGCTGCATCCGGATGCGAGCGGCGAGTGAAGGGGTCGTCCGGGTGGACCTGACCGCGGTGCAGGACGAGCTTGCAGCGGTCTACGCGGAAGTGCCGGCCGCAGTGGGCGCCGTCGTGGCCGTGTCCCGAGGCGGCGCGGCGCCCGCCGTGACGGCGTTCGGCACGCGGTCCACGGACGGATCGCCGATGGAAGCGTCGACGATCTTCCAGATCGCATCCATGACCAAGCCGATCACGACGGTGGTCGCGCTGCAGCTCATCGAGGAGGGACGGCTGCGTCTCGACGACGGCGTCTCGCGCTGGATTCCCGAACTGGCCCACCGCCGCGTGATCAGCGGCGACGGCGGTGAGCGTCCGGCGGACCGCGAGATCACGGTGGAGGACCTGCTCACGCAGCGCTCGGGGATTCCTTACGCGCACGACGAATCGGGAGAGCTCGGCGAGCGGATGCGGGAGAGGCTCGGGCCGCCGCTGGGTACGACCGTCACCGCGCAGGAGTGGGCCGAGCGCCTGGGCAGCCTCCCTCAGCCCATCGACCCCGGAGCGCGATTCCGGTACGGCCTCTCGACCGACGTGCTCGGCGTGCTCATCCAGAGGGAGTTCGGTCGAGGTCTCGGCGAGGTCATGGCGGAGCGCGTCTTCGAGCCGCTCGGCATGCGCGACACGGGGTTCTGGGTCCGGCCCGGCGACGTCGGGCGTGTCGCTCGGATGTACCGCTCGACGCCGTCCGGCGTGGTGGACGTGAGCATCATCGCGCGCGAGCGTCCGGTCTTCGAGTCCGCGGGTGGCGGGCTCTACTCGACGGCGGACGACTACATGCGCTTCCTGGGCATGCTCGGCGGGGGCGGCGAGCTCGGCGGCGTCCGCCTGCTCTCGCCGGAGTCCGTGACGACGATGACGACGAACAAGCTGACGCCCGAGCAGCGGGCGCTGCCGGCGCTGGGCGTGGACGACTTCTTCGCGGCGCACGGCTTCGGCTACGGCGTCGCGGTCCTTCTCGAGCCGGAAGCCCTCCCCACGGGCCTTCGGCCGGGGCGAGGAGCCTACGGGTGGTCCGGCGGCTTCGGCACCTGGTGGGCGATCGATCCGGACCGAGACGTCCGGATCCTTCTGCTGGCGCAGTACGAGACCGCGGTGTCTGGTCTGGTCACGTCCGACCCGGCAATGGGCGCTCTCGGTCACTTCCGCCGCCGGGACGTCCTCGCGTTGTGCCGTGCCGTCTACCACCAGGTGGGCTCGCATGCGTGAGTCCATTTCATCCTTGCAATAGTTGCCAGTTAACTGCATCGAAGGAGATGTACTGATGAAGGTCTTCGCCGCGCTCGCCCGCTCCCTCTCGGAGGACCACGACGTCTCGACGGTCTTCGGCTTGCTGGGGGCCGGCACGATGATGGTCGTCGACGAGCTCGTCAACCGCCACGGCGCACGCTGCGTCCGCATGGTCCGCGAGGACGGCGCGGTGCTCGGGGCCCTCGGGTACCAGCACTCGACTGGGCGGCTCGGTGTCGCCGCGATCGGGGCAGGGCCGGCCCTCACCAACGCCTTCACGGCGCTGGTGGAGGCGGCACGCAACCACAGCCCCCTGCTTGTCATCGCCGACGACCGATTCGAGATGCCCGGAAACGTGCAGGGGATCGACCAGGCGGCCGTGGTGGCGCCGACGGGCGCCGCCTACGTAGAGGTGCGCAGCGTCGCGACCGCCGTCGACGATCTCGGTCGTGCAGTCCGGATCGCCCTCGTCGAGCAGCGCCCCGTCGTCCTCGATCTGCCGACGTCGATCGCGATGTCGGACTTCGACGGATCGCCGTCGCAGGCGACGAATGACGACGCCCGCACCCCTTCCGCCGCCCGCACCGACGTGGATGCCGCCGCTACGCTCATCGAGCGGGCGACCAAGCCCCTTCTCCTTGCGGGATGGGGAGCGTTCCTGGCTGACGCGCGAGGCGACCTCGACGTTCTGGCGGAGCGCTTGGGCGCTCCCGTCGCGACGACGATGAAAGCGAAGAGCTTCTTCTCCGGTTCGCCGGCGAGCATCGGGACGTTCGGCGGATTCTCGTCGGATCAGGCCAAGGCCGTCATCCGGGACTCGGATCTCATCATCGCCTTCGGCGCGGGTTTGAACGTCTGGACGGCCGATCACGGCTACCTGCTCGAGGACAAGGCGATCATCCAGGTGGACCGCGAACGAGCCAATATCGGCGCGATCTTCCCGCAGACTCTTGGCATCGTCGGCGACGTACGAGATGTCGCCGGCGCTCTCCATGCCGAGCTCGACCGGCGCGAGTCGTCGAGCCGCGAAGCGTGGAGCGGCGCGACGCCGTCGGGCGCGGATACCGCGGAGCCCGCACCGTATGCGACCTCGCGGGCTGCGGGGACCGTCGATCTGCACGAGTTCACGATGAAGCTGGAGCAGGCGAAGCCCCGAGGTGCCAACGTCGTGACCGATGGGGGGCGCTATGTCATCGCACCCATGCAGCACCTGACGGTCGAGTCCCCGCGGCACTGGCTGGCCCCGATCGGCGGGTTCGGCTCGATCGGTCTCGCCCTGGGGGCGGCGATGGGGGTCGCCGTGGGCCGACCCGACGCGCCGACAGTCCTGGTCGTCGGCGACGGCGCCTTCATGATGTCGCACTACGAGCTTCACACGGCCGTGCGCAACTCGCTGGATCTGATCGTCGTCGTGATGAACGACCGCTCCTACAGCTCGGAGTATCACTTCTACCTCGCCTCCGAAAGCGAGGACTCCGAGCTGGCGACCGCTTTGACGACCTTCGACTGGCCGGACTTCGGCGACATGGCACGGAGCCTGGGCTTCGACGCGGTCACGGTCACATCGATCGGCGACTTCGCGGCCGTCTCGTCGGCTATCGAGGAGCGCACACGGCCTCTCCTGGTCGACGTCCACCTCGATCCGCTGGCGCTCGTCGGGTTCCACGACAGGTCAGAGCAACGGTGACGGGATCATCCGTCACACCGCGGGCGAATGCCCGTGCTCAAGTGGCGACGCAAGCTGATGTATGCAATCATTAATATGTATAAGTCTTTTGGCTCGACGAGGTTCGCAATGAAGCGGAGGGTAGATGTCCGGTGAAGCCGCTCGGCGCAGGGCAATTGGCCTATGGGTGCGCAAACACGGCCTCGGATTCGGGCTGCTGCTCGTCCTGCTGGCACTGGTCGTCTTCCCCCTCGTCCAGATTCAGGTGCTCGCGCTCGCGGACGGCGGACGCGCCTACGAAGAGGCTCTCGCGACCCCGGGCATCTGGGACACGCTGCTGACGACTGCCCTTCTGGGCGTCGGCTCGCTCGTCATCTCGGTCGTGGTCGGCACGGCGCTCGCCTGGTTCGCCCAGCGCCTTCCGCGAAGGTCCTCGTGGCTCGCGGTCGTGCCGATCCTTCCGGTCGTCCTCCCCGCTGTGGCGGTCGTCGTCGGCTGGGCCTTCCTTCTCTCGCCGACGGTCGGCTATGTGAACATCGTCCTGCGAGCGCTGCCCTTCGTCGATGTGGAGATCCCGCCGATCGGCATGCCGAGCGGTCCGCTCAACATCTACACGGTTCCGGGCATCGTCTTCGTGACCGGCCTCCAGATGGTGCCGCTCATCTTTCTGTTCGTGCAGTCGAGCCTTCGGCAGTTGAACTTCGAGACGATCGAGTCGGCGTCGGTCGCGGGCGCATCGCCCGTGCGGGCGTTCTTCTCCGTAGTGCTGCCGTCGCTTCGTCCGGCTCTCGTCTACGCCACCGCGTTCGCGCTGCTGTTGGGCCTCGGGCAGCTCACCGCCCCGCAGTTCCTCGGAGTCCGCGACGGGATCCGGGTGCTCGCCACGGAGGTGTACCGATTCGGCGGGCAGGACCCGACCGACTTCCCCGTGGCCGCCGCGGTCGCCTCACCGCTGCTGATCGCGGGCGTCGTGTTCATCATCGCTCAGCGACTGCTCCTGCGGAAGGACTTCCGCTTCGTCAGCGTCGGGCTCAAGGGAGCTGCACGGCCGATCAAGCCGTCCAGGCTGGCGGCCCCGATGATCGCGACCTACGGGATCGTCACGCTGGTCCTGCCGTTCGGCGCAATCATCTTCGTCTCGCTGCAGCCATATTGGACGGGCTTGGTCGACTTCACGACCCTGACCTTCGACCACTATGCGAAGGCCTTCGAGACGAGCGCGATCATGGACGCGATGTGGACGAGCATCTGGACATCGCTCGCGGCTATGGCCGTGGCGCTTCCCCTCGGGTACCTCGTCGCCGAGCTTCTCTATCGTCGGCGCGGAAGCGGTGTTGTCCGGGCGATCGTCGACGTGCTGGTCCAGATCCCCCTCGGGATCCCGGCGGTCGTCTTCGGCGTGTCCTTCCTGTACGCCTACCTCGGCAATCCCTTCATGCTGTACGGGAACCCAATCCTGATTGTCCTCGTCTACATCGTTCTCGTGCTGCCGTTCTCGGTCCGGATGCAGCTGACGGCCCGCCTCTCGCTGGGCTCCGCATTCGAGGACGCCGCGAGGGCGGCGGGAGCCGGACCGATTCGCGCGCACCTGACGGTGCTCGTGCCGATGATGCGGGGAGCGCTCGCGGGGGCGAGCGTGCTGATGTTCGTCATCCTGACGCACGAGTTCGCGGCGTCGCTGTTCGTGCGGTCGACGACGACGCAGGTCCTCGGAACGCTGCTCTACCAGCAGTGGGTGTACGCGACGTATCCGATGGTCGCCGTCATGAGCATCATCATGTCCGCGGTAACCGCGGTCGGCTTGATCATCGCCGTGAGTGTCGGCGGACGCAAAGTACTCGACAGGCTGTGAGAGAGGTAAGGGAATGGCCAGTGTCACGATAAACGGCTTGACCAAGGAGTATGCCGGCAACGTCGTCATGGACGGGCTGGATCTCCGGATCGAGGAGGGCGAGTTCCTCGTCCTGCTCGGCCCGAGCGGATGCGGCAAGACCACGACGCTCCGCTGCATCGCCGGGCTGGAGACGCCCGACGGCGGGACGCTCCGCTTCGGTGGACAGACGATCTTCGACGCGGCGAAGCGGATCAATGTCCCGACGCACAAACGCGACATCGGGATGGTGTTCCAGTCGTACGCTCTGTGGCCGCACATGACCGTGCGCCAGAACGTCGCCTATCCGCTCAAGGTGCGCCGCATGAAGCAGGAGATCCGCGACGGCTGGCCCGAGAAGGCGCTCGAGCTGGTGCGATGCACCGAGCTCGCCGGCCGCTACCCGGGTCAGCTCAGCGGCGGGCAGCAGCAGCGTGTGGCGCTCGCGCGCGGGCTCGTCGCCCAGCCGCGGATCGTGCTCATGGATGAACCGCTCAGCAACCTCGATGCGAAACTGCGGCAGCAGGTGCGGAGCGAGATCAAGGAGCTCCACCAGGAGCTCGGGTTCACCGCGGTGCTCGTGACCCACGACCAGGACGAGGCATTGGCGCTCGGAGATCGGATCGCGATCATGCGCGACGGCCGGATCGAGCAGATCGCCACGCCGGAGCAGCTCTTTCTCGAACCGGCGACCGAGTATGTCGCGACGTTCATCGGGCTGTCGAATCGCGTCGAGTGGAAGCGCGACGGCGCGATGTGGCGGTCGACCTCCGGTGCGCAGGTGCCGGTCGCGCGGCTGGGCGTCGAAGGCGACGCCGACCGCGCGGTGTCGTGTGTGCTGCCCGACGATGTCCAGGTGCGTCGTGAGGCCCCTGCGCCGAAGGAGGACGAGCTGGCTCTGCGTGGGATCCTCGTCACTGCGGAGTACGGCGGCCGCCACCAGGACGTGGTCGTGGATGTGAACGGCGAGCGCCTGCACGCCCGCGTCGCGGACGCGTGGGTGCGCGACCTCCAGCCGGGTGATGAGCTGTTCGTCGCGATCGACCTTCGTCGGCTCCGGTCGTTCCCCGCGGATGCCGCGCCGGCGTCCGACCTCGACGCGGCGGCATAGGCACGGAGAGGTCAGCCGCGCGGGGCTGCGAGATCGCCGCCCCGCGCGGCTGACCGCGTCGGCGCCGCAAGAGGCGAGGCGGCGCAGGGGCCGGACGGCCCGAGTCAGCGTCGCCATGCTGCGCGACGGCCGCGGGTGAGATCAGCGGCCGTCGGCGAGCTCTGGGGGCACGCGTCCTCCCAGCGAGGCGGTGACCCGCCCACAGACGGCGAGGAGGTCGTCGCGGAGCTCTTCGATGCGCGAGAGGGACGACCCCCTCGGGATACCCGACAGCGAGAGCATCAAGGCGACCTGGCCGTCGGTTCCGAAGATCGGCGCCATCAGGGATTGGACGGTGCCGGCGGTCTTCTCGTCGACGTCTTCCGGTGTGCTGTGGCGCTCGAGAGAGGCGACCAACTGGGAGACGTGCCGGACGAGCATGGGGGTCTGACCCACCTTGCCGATCTGGCCGAGCGTCTGCCACAGGTCTTCCATGCGGTCGGAGTAGAAGGCCGGAGTCCATCCGTGACGTCGCACCGCGTCGACCTCGGCGTCGAGCCGTTCACGCTCGGCCGCGGTGAGCGGCTCGGCGCTGCGCTCGTACCAGGCGTGGATGGACTCCTGCCCTGCCCACGCGACGAAGATCCGTCCTGCGGGGGGTGCGAACGGCAGCGCTGTGCCGATCCGCAGCGGGGCGGTCGATCCACTGGGTGACGCGGATGCCACGACGATGAAGGTGTCGGTGCAGGCGCCGAGTGCCAGCACCTCGACGTCGGAGCGTCCGGCGAGCGCGGTCATCTCGTCGCGGGCACGGTCGGCGATGGCCAGGTGCTCGGCCATCGCGGGGTTCGCGCCCATCACGAGCGAGCCCAGCGTGAACGCGCCGTAGCCTCCCTGGAAGAAGAGCAGGGGCAGGGTGGGGTTCTCGACCGCCAGGTCGGTCACCCGGCCGATGTGGATGTAGTGGTCGCCCGCCTCGTGGATCGCGTCCGGCACGCAGTCGATCCAGGCGACGACGTTCTCGAGGATCGGCGCACCGGAGGGCGCCGCGCGCCACTCGACGTCGGCGAACCTGTCCGCCCCGCGGGTCGCAAAGGAGCGGCAGAGCGCCTCCTGGTCGGCCGCGAGGACGTTCACGCAGAAGGTCGTCGCTTCCCGGATCCGGGGGAAGGTGGTCGAGGAACGGTCTGCCAGGAAGGCGACGAGCGGGGGGTCGAGGGACACCGACGTGAACGAGCCCACGACCATCCCGATCGGCTTACCGCCCTCCATGGCGGTGACGATGCACACGCCCGTGGGGAAGTGCCCGAGCACGTTGCGGAACTCACGCGGCTCGATCGCCGGAGATAAAGTCGTCGGCATAATTGTATAGATTACACAGATTAGGCGCGTGGTCCAAGCGCCGGTTTCCGGATGCCAGGTCTCGAACCTCCCAGCGCCGGGGGCGGAGCGGGGTTCCGCTGCCCGGCGCCGGCGGCTCTCCTCTTCGCGCTACTGCAACGGCCCGTACGGCGCGGGCGCGGTGCGCGCGTGCGTCGCCTGCTCGAAGGCGTACGCGAGCCCGAGCAGCGGTCCTTCCGCGAAGTCGCGCCCGAGCCACTCGAGGTTGACGTTTCCGGCGGGGGAGTTGCCGATCGCGGCGACCCAGCCCATCGGAACCGTCACGGCCGGCATCCCCGTGTTCGGGCTGAGGCGCATGTTGCTGCCGATCGTCGAGTACGCGTTGCCGCTCGGGTAGACGATCGCGTCGAGGCCGAGGTCGTCCATGAGCTGCGTCACGAGCGCCTTGCCCTTCGCGAGCTGGACCGTGTGCGTGCCCTCGGGGCCTGCCCACGCCTCGTACGCCTCCGGCGTGACCGCGGCGCGCTGACCGTACGGGCTGCTCGCGCGCCCCGGCGATGGGCGCACGGCGAGTGGGGCCGAGGAGGCATGGCCCGCACGTCGAGACCGTGCCAGGATGTGCCCATGCGAGGCCAGTCGGATCCCGGCGGCGCGCCGACACTGCAGTTCCTGGGCGGCGCCGACTCGGTCACGGGTTCGAGGTTCCTGATCGAGTTCGAGTCGACGAGGCTGCTGGTCGACTGCGGCATGTTCCAGGGCTACAAGGTGCTGCGCGAGCGCAATCGCGCACCTTTTCCGATCGCGCCCGATTCGATCACCGCCGTCGTGCTCACGCATGCCCACCTCGACCATTCCGGATACGTGCCCGCGCTGGTGCGCGACGGGTTCAGCGGTCCGGTGTACGCGACTGCGGGCACCACGGATCTGGCCGGGATCATGCTTCCCGACAGCGGCTACCTCGCCGAGGAGGAGGCGAAGCGCGCCGAGCGCCACGGCTACTCGAAGCACGCGAAGCCGCGCCCGCTGTACACCGCGGAGGACGCGGAGCGGTCGCTGCAGAGCTTCGTGTCCGTCGACTTCGACGCTCCGCGCGACGTGGGGCGGGGCATCCGGTTCACCCTCATACCCGCCGGGCACATCCTGGGGGCATCGGGCGTGCGCGTCGAGGTCGGCGGGCGATCGGTGCGGTTCACAGGCGACCTCGGCCGCCCGCACGACCCGATCATGCTGCCGCCCCGGCCGCTCGAGCATGCGGATGTCTTCGTCACCGAGTCGACCTACGGCGATCGCACGCACCCGACGATCGACCCCGAGGAGGTCCTCGCCGATGTCGTCAACCGCGTCGTGAAGCGCGGCGGGGTCGTGCTGATCCCCGCGTTCGCGGTGGGACGCACCGAGACCGTGCTGTACCACTTGTCACGGCTCATCGACAGCGGCCGCGTGCCCGACGTGCCCGTCTACCTCAACAGCCCCATGGCGATCGACGCGGCGGGCATCTACCAGCGGTATCCGCACGAGCATCGGGTCGATCCTCAGCGATTCCGCCGGATGTACGACCTCGCGAATCTCGTCCACGACGTCGATGAGTCGAAGCTCCTCAACCTCCGCGGCGGTCCGATGATCATCCTGTCGGCGAGCGGCATGCTCACGGGAGGACGGATCCTCCACCACCTGGCGGCATATGGCGGCGACCGGAAGAACGCGATCGTGCTCGTCGGCTACCAGGCCGGCGGGACACGCGGGTCCGCCCTCCTGGGCGGCGCGACGTCCCTGCGGATCTTCGGCGGCGACGTGCAGATCCGGGCGGAGGTCGTGTCGATCGACGGCATGTCAGCGCATGCCGACGCGGACGAGCTGTTCGAGTGGCTGTCCGCGGTCGACGCACCGCCCGAGATCGCGTACGCGGTGCACGGCGAGCGCGAGGCCGCCGATTCGCTTCGCGCGCGGCTGAAGCAGCGGCTCGGCTGGCAGGCCCGCGTGCCCGAGCATCTCGAACGAGTGCGTATCTGAGCTCACTGCCGGGGGTCTTCGGACACCGGTCCGTCGGAGCCGGCCAGCTCTCGCTCGTCGGCGCGATGCCCTCCGCGCCCCACCGCACGCCAGACCACGAACACGCCGGCGGCGATCACGAGCACAGGCCACACGTAGTTGAGGAGAACGAACCACCTGCCGGCGCTGAAGAGGATCACGATCGCGACGAGGGCGGCGGCCGCGGCGGGTATCCACGCCCACCGCCGTCGCGACGCCCCGCCGGGCAGAAGGGCGACGAGGGCGAAGGTGACTGCCACGCCGAAGAGCAGGATCGCTCCGATCATCGGGCCGTCGGCGACGGACGAGAGGCCCGCGACGATCGCCAGCGTCAGAAGGACGCCTGCCGGAATGACCGCCCACCAGCGGTCGACGTCGCGGAAGTACACGACCCAGAACCCCACACCGAGCAGCGCGAGGAACGGCACCTCGGTCCACTGGCCGAGACCCTGCGGATCGAGTTCCATCACGACGACGAGCGCTGCCCCGAGCAGGGCCGCACCGGGGATCGCCGCCCACCATGAGGATCGATCGGCCGAGAACACGAACCAGAACACCGCGCTCGCCGCCGCGAGCAGCACCGCCCACACGATCCGGGGCGACGTCATCGTCCCCGTCGCCTCGAGGAGGAGCAGCACCCCCGCGACCACGATCAGCCCGCCGAGGATGATCTGAACAGACAGCCTTCTCATCATCGACCCCCCATTCGTGCGGCCGTCAGCTCTTCGAGAGCGGCTCGGATGCTGACACGGCGAGCTCGTCGGCGATCGCATCCGCCCACGCGTCGATCGCATCCCACTGGCGGAAGTCACCGTTGGGCAGGAGGTCGCGCAGCGCCGGCATCCACGCGATCATCCGGTCGGCGCCGCGCAGCTTCTCATGCTCGTAGGCACCGCGGAACACCTGCTTCCCACGCGGGTGCAGAAGCTCCTCGTACTCGGCGAACTGCTTCGGCTCGGCGCCCTTCAGCACATCGTTGCCGTCCTTGTCGACCTCTTCCGTGCCGAGCGGACCGCTCGCGAACAGCCACACGGGGTGAACTGAGAGCTCGGTCGCATGCCGCTCCACGAACTTCCTCGCGGCCTTGCGCCAGTTGAACTCGTAGACCGCCGACCCCACGACGTACGCGTCGTATCCGGAGGGATCGTCGGTGTCGGCGCACGAGCGCACGTTGACCTCATGGCCTCGCTCACCGAGCCGATCTCCCAGGCGTTCGGCGATGCCCTCCGTCGCGCCGTACTTGCTCGCGTAGGCGACCAGGATTCTCATGGTCGTCCTCCCTCCATCGGTCCGGGGTTTCGAACGATTCACGGTAGATCGCGGCGACCAGCCTGCGAGTGACGAAGGTCCCGCGGGGACCGGAAAGCGCCTATCCTGACCCGCAGCATCGACCGCCACCAGAATGAAGAGGAGGTGCGACATGAACGCCGCGCCGGTCGCATTCACCACCGGGGACTTCCGGGCACGCATGGAGCGCGCCGTCGAGGATGCCGTCGCGGAAGGGCTCGACGGCCTCCTGGTGACCCCGGGACCCGATCTCCTCTGGCTGACGGGCTACAGTCCGACGGCGATCACCGAGCGCCTGACGATGCTCGTCCTCAGTACGGACGCTGAGCCGCGGATGCTCGTGCCCACGCTCGAGCGGCCCGACCTCCAGCACGCGGTCGGCGCCCCGGCGCTCGCGGTCAGCGACTGGCGCGACGGACAGGATCCCTATGACGTCGCCGCGGGGCTGCTGCGGCCGGGTGCGCAGTACGCCGTGTCGGACTCGACGTGGGCGATGCACCTCCTCGGCCTGCAGAGACGGCTCGCGGGCACCCGGTACTTCGCGATCACCGAGCGGCTCCCGATGCTCCGTGCGGTGAAGGACGCCAACGAGCTCGCGCGCCTCGAGGCGGCGGGCGCGGCCGCGGATGCCGCGTTCGAGGAGATCGTGCAGCTGCCGTTCGCAGGCCGGAGGGAGACGGAGGTCGCGGCCGACCTCGCCCGGCTCCTGCGCGACTTCGGCCACGAGCAGGTCGATTTCACGATCGTCGCATCGGGTCCCAACGGAGCGAACCCCCACCACGACTCGGGCGAGCGGACGCTCACCGAGGGTGACGTGGTCGTGATGGACTTCGGCGGGCTCATGCACGGGTACGGCTCCGACACGACGCGCACCGTCTCGGTCGGAGAGCCGAGCGCGCAGATGCAGGAGGTGCACGACATCGTCCGCGCGGCGCAGCAGACCGCGTTCGAAGCCGTGCAGCCGGGCATCGCGTGCCAGGAGATCGACCGCGTCGCGCGGCGCGTCATCACCGAGGCGGGATACGGCGACGACTTCATCCACCGCACCGGCCACGGCATCGGCACGACGACCCACGAGCCGCCCTACATGGTGGAGGGCGAGGAGCGCCCGACCGTGCCCGGCATGTGCTTCTCGATCGAGCCGGGTATCTACCTCGCCGGACGGTTCGGTGTGCGGATCGAGGACATCGTCACGGTCACGGAGAACGGCGGACGGCGCTTCAACAACACGACGCGCGAGCTCGTCATCGTCGAGTGACCGTGCCGGTGTCCCATCACTACGAGGACGTGCCCTCCGCGGGCACGGCACGGCTCGCGACCGACGTCTCGCACTACCTCTCCGAAGGCCCGGTGTGGGACGGCATCCGCGAGAGGATCCTGTGGGTCGACATCGTGAGCGGCACGGTCCACTCGGGTCGCCTCCGCCCCGACGGCACGATCCGGGTCGAGGAGCGGTACCACTTTCCGGATACCGCGGGAGCGGTCGCCGTCGCGGAGACGGGGGAGCTCGTCGTCGCCGGTACGCACCGCCTGTACTTCCGATCGGTCGACGGCGCGATCCGTGCGGGGGCGGAGCTCATCTCGGGCCGCGAACGCCGTTTCAACGACGGCAAGCCGGACCCGCGGGGGCGTTTCGTCGTCGGCACGCTGGGCCCGGGCGGGGAGCAGCTGATGCGGGTCGACGGCGACGAGGTGACCGTGATCGACGATGACCTCGGGCTCTCGAACGGCCTGGCGTGGTCGACGGACGGCAGCCGCTTCCACAGCATCGACACGACGAACCGGCGCATCCACGTGCGCGACTACGACGCGGTCACCGGGTCGATCGGCCGCCGTGAGCTCTTCCGGCAGTTCGAGCACGGCGCTCCCGACGGGATGACGACGGATGCCGACGACCACCTCTGGGTCGCGATGTGGGGCGAAGGGTGCGTCCTGCGCATCTCGCCGACCGGGCGGATCGTCGCCCGGATCGACGTGCCGGCTCCGCACACTTCGTGCGCCCAGTTCGCCGGTCCGGACCTCGAGACCCTCGTCATCACGACGGCGACCGAGCACCTGACCGCCGAGCAGCTTCGCGCGAGCCCGCTGTCGGGTCGACTGTTCACCGTCACGCCGGGCGTACGCGGCCACCCGCCGTACCTGTGGAACGGACGGACCCAGCGGCACGCGTGAACACCCGAGCGGACGGTGGTCCGAGTCGGTGTATCAGCCCCCTCTGTCTCCGATTCCTCTCTACATGGAAGAGAAGAACCGCGGTATGGATCCGCCTCTCAACGAACGCCAGCTCCGCACCGCGAAGCTCGAAGTCCGGCGGCACGAGGTCGCCGCTCCGGAACAGATCACCGCGTCGTTCGACGTCGCTGCTGATGCCGACGCCAAGCCCGACATCGCGCTCGAGCAGACCGCCGACGGTCGATGGCGCGTGAACGTCTCGATCGCGGGCACCCGGGCAGCCCTCGTCGAGCGCAGCCCGATCGAGCCCGTGCGCGTGCCGAGCCGCAAGCTCACGTCCGGGCTCGCACGCATGAAGCCCGAGGAGCTCGCGCCGTCGATACCGGTCGATCGCGACGACCTCGCGATCCAGCCGAGACTGCCGAAGGGACTGCGAGACCTGCGGGCGTACCGCGACGACCGTGACATCCGGCCGACCACCGTGTTCAGCCCTGACGGGCGGTGGGTGTACTACGACGAGCACTACCCGTGGCGGTGTCTCGTGCGCATGACACGCCCCTCGGGCTGGAGCGGCAGCGGCGTGCTCATCGGTCCGCGCCACGTCCTCACCGCCAGCCATTGCGTCGACTGGACGCCGGGATGGCTGCGCGTCGACGTGCTCTACACGAACGGCAATTCGCTCGCGACGGCGTACGGCACACTCGCCTACTACGTGCAGAAGGTGACGGCCGCGAACTACAGCTCGACGAACCTCGACGACGACTACGCCGTCATCGTGCTCGACCAGCGTCTCGGTGACCGGTTCGGGTGGTTCGGCGCGCGGACGTACTCGGACTCGTGGGACGACGAGATCCTGCCGTGGCGCAACATCGGCTACCCGCAGGACTTCAGCTGGACGGGTGAGCTCGCGACGTACCAGCGCGACTTCGCGATGGATGAGACCGACTTCGACTCCGACTCGGGCGGCAAGGCGCTTTTGAGCGACACGTTCGACAACTGGCCGGGACAGTCCGGAAGCCCCGTGTTCGGCTTCTGGTCGGACGGCCCGTACGTCGTCGGCGTAACGTCGGGCGAGAGCAGCTCGGACAACTTCATCGCCGGAGGCGACCGGCTCACCGGGCTCGTCCGGCGTGCACGTCAGGAGAACCCTTGACGCACGTCCGAGACGACCGCGGGCCGGCGCAACGCGTCAGTCCTCGCCGAGGATCGCGGTGACGTCGGCCTGCACGAGGACGCCCGAGTCGAGGTCGGCCCTCACGACGTGGCGAGCCGGGCGCGACGAAGGGTCGGGGAAGATCTCGATCCACTCGCGGTTGAGCGCGGTACGGTCCCGGTAGTCCACGAGCCACACGGTCATCTTGATGATGTCGTCGGTCGTGCCGCCGACCGCGGCCACGAGCGCGCGCACGTGCCGGAAGACGTTCGCGACCTGCTCGTCGAGGGTCGCCGGCAGCTCGCCGGTCTCGGGATCGCGCCCCGTCAAGGCACCTGAGAACACGAACGGTCCCCTCCGGCTCGCCACGGGAATGGGGTTCTCGTGCCCGAAGCCGGGCAGGTCGATGGACTCGCGAGGGGTCATCCGATGCCTCCCTCCCGATCGTAACCGCGGCGGCGAGTGACAGCAGTTGCCTCCGTGTCACGCGTGATGGCGCCGATGTGACGGGTCGTCGTATCTGACGCCCCGCCACCTCGCTCCCATACCTCGACAGGCTGGAGGAGCCATGAAGCAGGTCAAGGAGCAGACGACGCAGCAGTCGGGCTCGCCCCACACGAGCGGCGGGGGCGGAGGCGGCGGCACGAAGACGTGGACGATCACCGGCATGCTCCGCGTGCGGGAGAGCGAGATCGAGGGCACGTCGAAGGACCGCGCGCTCAAGGGCATCGAGGTCAAAGTGCAGGCCTCGGATGTCAGCGCGAGCGGCCCCTGGACGACGTGGGGCACCGCGCGCACCGACGCGCAGGGCGCCTTCCGGGTGACCGAGGAGAACAACGGCAAGACGCGGTTCTTCCGCGTGCAGGCGCGGCTCGTGGCATCCGATCTCACCGTCGAGGACGGATCGCTCGTCGACCTCAGCAAGGTCGACATCGCCGACCGGAACTGGCGCCTGATCTGGAAGTCCAGCGGGCAGCTGTCGGGCCCGTCGGTGTCGCTGGGCACGAAGGTCATCGCGTCAGGGCAGCCGCACGACCTCGGCAGCGTGGAGTTCCGTCGCCAGGCGATGCTCTGGTACCTCCACCGAACCACGATCGACGAACTCAAGCGCCAGGATGCGTGGTTCGCGATCGACGACCAGGTGAAGGTGCTGTATCCGGCTCGCGGCGGGTTCCAGGTGTCGTACCTCAACGGGGCGGTGATCCACCTGCAGGAGGGCACATCCGACTGGAAGCCCGACGTCGCACTGCAATGGTTCTGGCAGGCGTGGCACAACTTCCACACCGGCAGCACCAGCGAGTACTTCCGCGCCGGGTTCGCGGCATTCGCGATGATGGCCACGATGCACGAGCTGTGGGGCGCGCGGCTCAAGAAGCCTTACAACCGGCGCTACGTCGCGGCCGGGCTCTCGATCAGCACGATGGACGAGCTCGAGCACGAGCCGCTCGGCGTGCAGCACGGTCTGCGGCTGCTGCGCTGCGGCGGGCGTCGCAGCTGGTGGAGCCACCTGTTCGGCACGGCGCAGAAGTACCCGGACAACCGTGAGGACGCCGACGGCGACGGCAAGCCCGACGAGCCCGTGGAGGCGGGGATCAAGCAGCGCCTCACCGGACGGGTGGTGCCGGTGAACGAGCCCGATCACCTCACGTTCTGGGAGATCCTGCGGGCGTTCCGCGCGGACCGCAAGCACGGCTGGTCCAGCGACTTCGCCCTCTCGGAGGCCGACGGCGACGGTCTGCTGGCGTTCATCGCGCGGGTCGCGAGCATCCACGAGCTGTCCGAGGACACCCATGCGATGCTGATCGACGCGCTCGACCCGCTGAGCACCAAGGAGCCGTTCGAATGGCTGCCTCAGCTTGTCGCGGCAGAACGGTGAGCACGCGCTCGATGTCGTCGCGGAACGGCGCCGTGTTCCGCCGTGCGCGAACTCGGGCCGCGGCATCCGCTTCAGGTCGACACTTGTTCACGTGGACGATCGGGAGGCTCTCGACGCGTACTCCTCGACGGTGATGCGCGTCGCGCAGACGGTGCTGCCCTCGCTCGCTGCGGTGAGCGTGCAGACGCGGCAGGGCATGGGCGCGGGAAGCGCAGCGGTGATCAACGACGACGGGAACCTGCTCACGAGCGCCCACGTCGTGGACGGGGCACGCCGCGTGGAGCTCGCGTTCTCGGACGGCGGGGTCGTGCCGGCATCCGTCGTCGGTGCCGATCCGCTGTCGGACCTGGCCGTCCTCCATGCGGACGGCGAGACCGCGGCGCCCGTGCGGCTGGGCGATGCGGCGACGCTCGGGGTCGGGCAGCTCGTGGTCGCGCTCGGCAACCCGCGGGGTCTGTCGGGGAGCGTCACGGCCGGCATCGTCTCAGCCCTCGGGCGCTCGCTGCCGACGCGCGCCGGGCGGGTGATCGACGAGGTGATCCAGACGGATGCCGCGCTGAACCCCGGCAACAGCGGCGGCGTCCTCGCCGACAGCGCGGGCCGCATGGTCGGCGTGAACACGGCCGTCGCGGGCATCGGGCTCGGGCTTGCGGTGCCCATCAACGCGACGACGCGCGAGATCATCGAGGCGCTCCGCACGACCGGACGCGTCCGGCGGGCGTGGCTCGGCATCGCGGGGGCCACCGTGCCGCTGGCGCCCGAGGTCGCGGTGAAGGCCGGCGCGAAGGTCGGCATGCAGGTCGTCTCGGTCGTGCCCGCAAGCCCCGCGGCCGCGGCGGGAGCGCACGCGGGCGACGTCGTGCTCTCGCTCGACGGCGTCGCGATCGCCGATCCCACCGCGCTGCAGCGACGCATGGTCGAGGCGGCCATCGGGCGGCGGATGGAGATGACCGTGTGGCGGAACGGGGCGCTGGTAGACGTCGTCGTCGAGCCCGAGGAACTGCGCGTCTCGTAGCCGGCCGATCCGGCGCGCTTCATGAGAGCCGGATGAGAAAGTGTGCGGACACGCCGTTATCGGTTTGTAACCAGCCACGAGAACCCGTTAGCGTCGGCCTCTATCAACCCGGCCCCCGACGGATTGGATACCTCGCGCGTGGATATCGATGCCCTCAAGCGAACCTGGGCTCAAGTCTCGGCGCACGGGGACGCGGTGCCCGGCTATTTCTATGCGCACCTCTTCCTCGCCCACCCCGAGGTGCGCGACATGTTCCCGGTCACCATGGCGACGCAGCGCGACCGGCTCGTCAGAGCCCTCGGCCGCATGGTCAGCAACGTCGACAACCTCCCCGAGGTCGTCGGATACATCGAGGACCTCGGGCGCGACCACCGCAAGTTCGGCGCGCTCGCGGATCACTACCCGGCGGTCGGAGCGTCACTGCTCGCCACGCTCAAGCACTTCCTCGGCAGCGGCTGGACGGCCGAACTCGCGTCGGACTGGGCCGAGGCGTACGGCCTGATCGCGACCACGATGATCACCGCCGCCGAGGCGGTCGAGTCGCAGCCGGCGACGTGGGGCGCGGAGGTGATCGCGACGCAGCGCCGCGGCATGGACATCGGCACCGTGTCGATCCGGGTCGACGACGACTACGAGTACCGGCCCGGGCAGTCGGTCACGCTCGAGATCCCGCAGCGACCCCGGCAGTGGCGGTACTACTCGCCGGCGCACGCCCCGCGCGCCGACCGCACGATGGACTTCCACGTGCAGCTCGTCGCGGGCGGCCAGGTCAGCGGCGCGCTCCTGCGCGACGTCCGGCCCGGCGACCGCGTGCGGCTCGGTCCGCCCATCGGCGAGCGGCTGACCCTCCCGCCGGATCGCGAATGGCCCGACCTGCTGCTCGTGGCCGGCGGCACCGGCATCGCCCCGATGCTGGCGATCCTCGACCAGGTCGCCGAACGGCACCGCACGATGGGAGTGGGCCCGCACGTCGCGCTGTACCACGGAGTGCGGCATCCGTGGGGGTTCTACGCCAAGCCCGAGCTCGGGCGCTACGAGGGCGTGCCGTGGCTCGAGACGGAGTTCGTGGTGTCCGACGACCCGTCCTTCCCGGGACGCCGCGGGCTGATCGGCGAGATCGCGGCGGCGGATGGCCCGTGGTACGGCCGCACGGCGCTCGTGTGCGGTTCGCCGCGCATGGTCGAGCACACCGCGGCGACGCTTCGCTCCGCCGGGGTCGAGCCAGACCGCATCCGCAGCGAGAAGTACGAAGACCCCTACAGCCAAGACGTCAGCGATACGGGCAGTCAGGCAGGCTCCCGAGAACTCGCCCAGCCGCGCGTCGGGCTGGGTATCTAGGAGAGGGCAACATGATCATGACCGGGACCCAATCCGCGCCGATCACCCCGGAACTGCTGCGCGGAGCATCCTTCTCTCGTGAGGGCGACGGATACAGCCGCGCCGAGGTCCACTCCCTGCTGGCAGCCGCCGCGGATGCGCTGGAGGTCGCCCGGCGCGACAACGAGGCGCTGACCGCCAGCCTCAGCTCCGAGGACAACGAGATCTCCAGCCGCGCGGTGCTGCTGCTCAGTCAGGCGCAGCGCATCGCCGACGACGCCGTCGCGGAAGCCGAGTCGTACTCGAAGGATCTCATCGAGACCGCCCGCAACCAGTACCGCGAGATCGTCGAGCGCGCCCAGCAGGCCGCGCATTCGATCGAACACGGCCCGGGTGCGCGACCCGTGGCCGAGCCGAGCGGGTTCGCCGATTCGCCCGGCGCCCCGGCGGCGTGGACGTTCGACCAGACGCCCGGCCCCGCCTTCGCCACGGATGACCTGTTCGCGGTGGGGCCGGCGTCGCCGGACGAGGTCGTCCGTGCCCGCCAGTTCGCGCGCATGGCGTCAGCGCAGGTCCATTCGCTGCTCGAGTCCCTCGAGCGCGAGATCGCTCGCCTCGGCGCGAACGCCCACCGGGAGCAGGCGCCCGAGGAGCGCACGCCCCACCGCCGCTCGTCGTTCGTGAGCAACAACGGCCAGCAGCGCCCCGAGTCCTGAGTCCCGCGGCACCCACGGTGCCGGCATCCCTCAACCACACCACGAACGGAGCACCCATGACCGACACGAGCGCATCGACGACACTGTATGAACGGCTCGGCGCGGGCGACGGCATCGCCGCCGTCGTCGACAGCCTGTACCGGCACATCATCGGCGACGAGACCCTCGCCCCGTTCTTCGAGGGCACGGACATGGTCGAGCAGAAGCGGCACATGGCGCTGTTCCTGGCCGTCGCGACGGGCGGCCCGAACGGCTACAGGGGTCGCGACATCGACGCGGCGCACGCCGGGCGCGGCATCACCGACGCCGATTTCGACCGTGTCATCGGGCACGCGGCGACCGCGCTCGCGGAGGCCGGCGTCGACGACGAGACGATCCAGACCGTGGCGGGGGCGCTTCTGCCCCTGCGCGACCAGGTCGTCGCGGACGCGTCGGCCGCCTGACCCGGGCTTCTGACTCCTGACCGTCCGGGCTCCCCCACCCGGACGGTCAGGTGACTGCTGCGCGCCGCGCGAACCGGGCCTCGCGCCAGACCTCGGTATGCAGGATGTCCTCGAGTGCCGCGACGGCGTCCCACACATCGACGTGCGAGACGTACAGCGGCGTGAAGCCGAAGCGCATGAGGTCGGGCGCGCGGAAGTCGCCGATCACACCACGGTCGATGAGGGCCTGCATGACCGCGTAGCCGTCGGCGAAGCGGAGCGACACCTGGCTGCCCCGCCGCGCCGGGTCGCGGGGCGTGACCACCGCGATGCCCCACCGAGCGAGGCGCTCGTCGACGAGCGCCATGAAGAGCTCGGTGAGCCGCAGGCTCTTCTCGCGGACCTGCGCCATGTCGACCTCCGCCCACACGCGCAGGCTCGCCTCGAGCGCCGAGATCGCGAGCACCTGCGGAGTGCCGACCCGGAACCGCGTGATGCCCGGCGCGGGCGTGTACTCGACCGTGAAGTCGAACGGCCGGGCGTGCCCGTTCCATCCGGTGAGCGCGGGACGCGCGTCCTCGTGGTGTCGTTCGGCCGCCCATAGGAACGAGGGAGCGCCGGGACCGCCGTTGAGGTACTTGTACGTGCAGCCGACCGCGAAGTCCGCATCCGCCCCGTTGAGGTCGACGGGCACGGCACCGGCGCTGTGACACAGATCCCACACCATGACCGCGCCCGCCTCATGGACGCGGCGCGTGACGTCGGCCATGTCGTACATGCGACCCGTGCGGTAGTCCACGTGCGTGAGCACGACGACCGCCACGTCGTCGCCGAGCACATCGTCCAGGCTCGGGCCGTCGTCGGAGATGAGCCTGCGCTCGAGGGGCGAGTCTCCGCCGAGGAGCGTCTGAACGCTCTCGAGCACGTAGAGGTCGGTGGGGAAGTTGCCCCGCTCCGACACGATCACCCGGCGATCGGGGCGGAGCCGGGCCGCCGCGACGGTCGCCTGGAAGAGGCTGGCCGACGTCGTGTCGCCGATCACGACCTCACCGCGTGCGGCGCCGATGAGCGGGGCGATCATGTCGCCCACCGCGCGCGGCTTGTCGAACCACCCGGCGTCGTTCCAGCTGCGGATGAGGCCGGAGCCCCACTCCTCGGCGATCACGCGCTGCACCTCGGCGGCGGTGTCGCGCGGGAGTGCGCCGAGCGAGTTGCCGTCGAGATAGATCACACCCTCGGGCAGGGTGAAGCGCTCGCGGAACGGCGTGAGCGGGTCCGCCGCGTCGAGCGCCGCGCACGTGTCGCGGTCGATCCGGTCGGCATCGAACGAGGGGACGGTCATTGTCGGGGCATCCGTTCGCTGTGGAATGGGGGCGGATCGACGAACCGGCGTCCTCGACGGATCGCTCGCCCAGCCGGTAAGGATAGCCGGTCGGCGCGCCCGCGCGTTCGGCCCCAATGTCCTGGGACAGGCGTATCGTGAACGCGTCCCAACCGGGGCGAGGGTGAGCCGGGAAGTCTGGTCGGCACGTTGACACAAGTGACCGAAAGGCAGGCCATGGGTGCACAGCTCATCGTCCGGGGCGATCAGCTGCCGGTGCTGCAGCAGCTCGCCGTCACGCAGGCCTCCGGCCTCGAGCCTCCGCGCGCGGTCGTGTGGGGCGCCGACCTGCGCGACGCGACATCCAAGCGCGACGCGCAGAAGCGGCTGGTCGCGCACTGCCGTGACGTGGCCGCCGTGGCGGCGGCGCATCCGCAGCTCGCCCACGTCTTCGTGGCATATTCGCACGGCGGGGTCGTGCCGGCGGGCGGATGCCTCGCGACCGCCGCGCGCGCGGCCGCGCGCCTGCACGCCGAGCTCGAGCGCGCAAGGGGTCGGTACGTCGAGGTCGTGCTGCTGGATGTCACCGGCTGCGAGGACGCCGAGACGCTCGACCGGCGCGTGAAGCAGGCGATCGCGACTCCGGCCGGCGTCGCGGGCGACGTCGCGCTCGGATGGGACGACATCGTCGATTCGTCGATTCACGCCGCCGCGGCACGCGAGCTCTGCTGATCCAGGACACCGAGCAGCACCATCACCAGCCCGAACTCGACAAGCCCGAGAGCGAAGTACAGCGCCTGCAGGAAGCTGAACGGGATGAAGACCATCTGGACGAAGATCCAGATCACGCACGCGAACGCGGCGGCCGCGGATGTCATGACGAACCACCGCGAGCGAGCCAGGCCTAGGCCGAAGGCGACAGCCTGCGGCCCGGCCACGAGCGCGATGAGGACGATCCCGGGCACGACGTACGACGTGAACGGCGATCCGTCGAGGTAGTCGAGGGGCGGGACGAGCACCGTTCCGAGCGCGGGATCGAGGCTCCCGACGATCAGTGCGACGCCGCCCGCGACCGCTGTCAGCCCCACGAACGCCTGCGTGACGAGCAGGGCGATCCGCGCGACGCGCTTCATGGCGATCCTCCTTCGCTCCAGGATCGGTGGCCGCCGCACCGAGCGGCGGGACCTTCGCCCCACCGGGGGGCCGCCGGGCTCAGCCGTCCGGAACGAGCACCGCCGCGCCGTCGAACCGCCCGTCCTTGAGATCGTGGAGCGCCTGCGCACCGCGTGACAGCGGGTACGGATGCACCGTCGCCGTCACCCCGTACTCGGCGACGCGCTCGAGGAACGCGCGCCCGTCGGCCCGCGTGTTCGACGTGACGCTGCGCAGCTGCTTCTCGTAGAAGAGCTCGTCCTCGTACACGAGCGCGGGGATGTCGGTGAGGTGGATGCCGGCGATCGCGCACGTTCCGCCGCGGTCGAGTGCGCGCAGCGCGTGCGGCACGATGTCGCCGACAGGAGCGAAGAGGATCGCGCTGTCGAGCGGCTCGGGCGGAGGGTCGGAGAAGCCCTGCGCCGACGCTGCGCCGAGCTCGAGCGCGAGCGCCTGCGACGCCTCGTCGCGGGTCATGACGTGGACCCGGGCGCCCTCGGCGAGCGCGACCTGCGCACACAGGTGGGCGCTGCCGCCGAAGCCGTAGAGTCCGAGGCGCCCGCTGCGCGGCAACTCCGCCCGCAGCAGGGCGCGGTAGCCGATGATGCCCGCGCAGAGCAGGGGAGCGAGCGACACGTCGTCACCCTCCGGCAGCCGGTACGCGTACGCGGCGGGCACGGTCGCGTACTCGGCGTAGCCGCCGTCGGCGTCCCATCCGGTGTACTCCGACGCGGGGCAGAGATTCTCACGATCCGACCGGCAGAACCGGCACACGCCGCACGTTCGGCGCAGCCACGCGATGCCGACGCGATCGCCCGGCGAGAAGTCCGACACCGCGTCCCCCGCGTCGACCACCTCGCCGACGACCTCATGCCCGGGCACGACGCGGACCTTGTGCGCGGGAAGGTCACCCTCGCTCACGTGCAGGTCGGTGCGGCACACGCCGCATGCCGTCACGCGAACGAGCAGCTCGTCGGCGGCCGGGTGCGGCACGGGAAGCTCGACCCAGTCGAGCGGCTGCGACTCGATGGGTCCGGGGCGCGCGACGACCCACGCGCGCATCGTGGCGGGCAGGGCGGCCATGACGACCATTCTGCGCAGGATGATCACGTGAGAAAAGGCGCGATCCACCCCACAGAACCGCGTAGCGGGGCCACCATGGAGGCAGGCGACCGAAAACCCTCGCCGGCCGCCGGAGGAGCCCGGCATGGGCAAGTTCACATACGAGACGACCATCAAGGTCGAATTCGACGATCGCCTCCTGCTTCACCTGCAGACGGTGGTCGGAACGAAGCTCCGCCGTTCGGAGTCGTTCTTCTTCAGCTGGCGCGAAGACCCGAGCCTCGGCGGCGGACGGACGACGATCTGGGTCCACCCCAACGCGTCTCTCATCTTCCGCTACTACGGCAGCAGAGCCCCGACGCTCAACCGGCTGTGGCTCGAGGTCCTGATGCACGAAGCCAACTCGCCCAGCGGACTGCACGTCGTGCCCGAGCCCGCCGAGGACGAGCCCGACGACACGTTCGCGCCCGGCCACGTGCACGCGGCGGGGTAGGGCGCGGCATCCGTCTCGATTCGGTGTCAAGCCCCTCGGCGCCGTCGTGCCCGCGTGAGAGCGTGCGAGAGATGCCGCGCGACTGCCGGAGCGTCCGGCGCGGCGCGGGAGAGGAGCGTGCGACGTGGACGAGCGCGAGCAGGACCTCGGTGCCGGTGGCGACGGCGTCGACGAGCCCGACACTCTCGCGGGCGGTGAGTTCCAGGAGGAGCTGGCCGACTCGAGCGACGAGGTCGACCGCGAGACCGGCCTCTACACCGATGGACGCGGCGCCGGTGAGGGCGGCTACGCCCAGACGGAGGAGTCGTTCTCGGACCAGCCCGACACCCAGGGCGACGACCCGCTCGTGGCCGAGCTCGGCGAGGAGGGTCAGGGCGACCTCGCCCCCGAGGACCTCTGAGACGAACCGGATGCTCCGCCGTAGCCCCGTGCCCCCAGGGTGTCAAGGGCGTGGCGTCCGATTGCGCGAGCGCGGACCGTAGAGGGGACGGGCGCCGAGGAGGAGCACCGGTATGGGCAAGTTCATCTACGAAGGGTCGATCAAGGTCGACTTCGACGATCGCGTGCTCGCACACCTGCAGCTCGTCATCGGCAGCAAGCTGCGTCGCGGAGAGGGCTTCCACTTCACGTGGCGCGACGACCCGAGCATCGGCGACGGTCGCACGACGATCTGGATCCACCCGCAGGCCTCGCTCGTGTACAAGTTCTACGGCAGCCGCAAGCCGGCGCTGAACCGGGCGTGGATCGACGCGCTGAGCTTCACGGCGAACTCGCCCACCGGGCTCTATGTCGTGCCGGAGCCGGCGGAGTCGGCGGATGGACGGATGCTGACCGATGAAGCGCATTGACATCGTCTACGGCGGCCAGCTCTACAGCGTCGGCGGACGCGAGCCCGACGAGATCCTCGACGAGATCGCGGATGGTGTGAAGCGCGGCGCGCACTGGCTGCGCGTCAACGATGGCGAAGGGCTGCGTCGCGACGCGCTGCTGCTGATCACGGCCGGCGTGCCGATCGCGGTGATCCCGATCCCGGGCGACCGGGAGCCCGACCGCGGCGGGACCACCACGCCTCTCGAGTGACGCGTTCTGGGCGGTGCTGAGCCCGCAACCCTGATTCCACGGCGCAAGCCGTCGAGCTAACGCGCTCGGCGGCTTGCCTTCGCGCCTGGCGAACGAAGGGGGCATCCGCTGAAGTTTTTCCGGAATCGGGATTGCGGAAACGGTATTCAGCGTTACTATGTACCGGTACCAAGCGTTACTGAGTACCGACGGAGGATGCGATGAGCAAGCAGGCGACCGAGATGCTGAAGGGCACTCTCGAGGGCATCGTGCTCGCGGTGCTGGCCTCGCGGCCCGCCTACGGCTACGAGATCACCGCGTGGCTGCGCGAGCAGGGCTTCACCGACATCGCCGAGGGCACCGTGTACGCACTGCTGGTGCGCATCGAGCAGCGCGGCCTGGTCGACGTCGAGAAGGTGCCGTCCGAGAAGGGCCCGCCGCGCAAGGTGTACTCCGTCAACATCCAAGGGCGCGAGTACCTCGAAGAGTTCTGGAGGACGTGGAGCTTCCTCGCAGACCGTCTGGAAAAGCTCCGCCAGGAAGGAGAGTGACATGGCCGCCAAGTGGATCGAGGCGCTCACGGGTTCGCTCGAGCAGAAGAAGCAGTACAAGCAGAGCCAGGCTCGCATCGAGGCCCTGCCCGCGCCGTACCGGACGGCCGCGAAGGCCCTCCACCGGTACTTCCTGTACTACGGCGGGCACCTCGACGGCGACACGCTGACCACGATGTTCGGCGACCTCGCCGACCTGTGGGAGCGGGCCGCGACCGACGGCACGCCGGTGCGCGACATCGTGGGCGACGACCCCGTCGACTTCGCGGAGACCTTCGCGCAGTCCTACACGGGCCGGCAGTGGATCGACAAGGAGCGCGTCCGCCTGACGAAGGCGATCGACGACGCGGTGAAGGAGCAGGGCTCATGACCGTCGCGACGATGACCGATGCCCCGGCCATCCGGGTCCGGGGCCTGCACAAGTCCTACAAGGACCTCGAGGTGCTGCGCGGAGTGGACTTCGAGGTCGAGCGGGGGGCGATCTTCGCCCTGCTGGGCTCGAACGGGGCCGGCAAGACGACGACCATCCGCATCCTGTCGACCCTCGCGAGGGCCGACTCGGGCACCGCGTCGGTCGGCGGCTTCGACACCGCCGGCCGACCGGTCGACGTCCGTGCGGCGATCAGCCTCACGGGTCAGTTCGCCGCCGTCGACGAGGTGCTCACGGGGCGCGAGAACCTGACCCTCGTGGCGCGTCTTCGCCACGTCGCCGATCCGGCGGGCGTCGCGGATGCCCTGCTCGAGCGCTTCTCGCTGACCGAGGCGGGCGGCCGCAAGGTCGCCACGTACTCGGGTGGCATGAGGCGCCGGCTCGACATCGCGATGAGCCTCATCGGCGAGCCGTCCGTCATCTTCCTCGACGAGCCGACGACGGGCCTCGACCCCGAAGCGCGCCTCGGGGTGTGGCAGGCGGTGCGCGAGCTCGCGCGCGGCGGCACGACCGTGCTGCTGACGACGCAGTACCTCGAGGAGGCCGAGCAGCTCGCCGATCGCATCGCCATCCTCCACGAGGGCCGGATCATCGTGAACGGCACACTCGCCGAGCTCAAGCAGCTGCTGCCCGCGGCATCCGTCGAGTACGTCGAGAAGCAGCCGAGCCTCGAAGACGTCTTCTTCGCCCTCACGGGCCGGCGGGAGACGCAATCAGGAAAGGAAGAATCATGACCGCGCACGCCATCGGCGACACAGCGGTGCTCACCGGCCGGTCGCTGCGCCACATCCTGCGCAGCCCCGACACCATCATCACAACGGCCGTCACGCCGATCGCCCTCATGCTGCTGTTCGTCTACGTCTTCGGCGGGGCGATCGACACGGGCGCGGCCAAGGGGTCGTACATCGACTACATGCTCCCCGGGATCCTGCTCATCACGATCGCGTCGGGCATCGCCTACACCGCGTACCGCCTGTTCCTCGACCTGAAGAGCGGCATCTTCGAGCGGTTCCAGTCCCTGCCGATCTCACGATCGGGAGTCCTGTGGGCGCACGTGCTCACGTCGCTCGTCTCGATCGTGATCTCCCTCGCGATCGTCGTCGGGGTCGCCCTGCTCATGGGGTTCCGCACGGGGGCGGGGATCGGCGGCTGGCTCGCGGTGGCGGGCATGCTCATGCTGTTCACTCTCGCGCTCACGTGGCTCGCGGTGATCCCGGGGCTCACGGCGAAGACCGTCGACGGAGCGAGCGCGTTCTCGTACCCGCTCATCTTCCTGCCGTTCATCAGCTCGGCGTTCGTGCCGACCGAGTCCATGCCGGGCCCCGTGCAGTGGTTCGCCGAGAACCAGCCGGTGACCTCGATCGTCGACTCGATGCGGGCGCTGTTCGCCGGCCAGCCCGTCGGCGGAGAGATCTGGGTCGCGATGGCCTGGCTCGTCGGCATCCTCGTCGTGGCGTACGTCGCATCCATGGCGATCTATCGCCGGCGGATCAGGTGAGGTAGGCGTCGACCATGATCGGGCCGCGGATGCCGCGCAGCGCGTCCACGATCCGATCGACGCCGCGTCGGCCGAGGGTCGACAGCTGGAGGTCGTGCGGGCCGAGCTTCTCGAGCTTTCCGGTTCGGATCCGCACGACCTCCCACCCCGCGCTGCGCAGCAGACGGTCCTTGCGGCGATCGGACTCCTCGCGCGGGCCGACGTGCTCGAGCCCGAACCGGCCCGGACTGTCGTACTCGATCGCGACCCGCAGCTCCGCGAGCACGATGTCGGGCCACACCTCGAGGTGGTCGAAGAACGGCCGGCTCACGCGCACGGCGTTGAGTCCCTGCGTGAGCGGCAGCCGGGCGAAGAGGTCGGTCCGCAGCTTCGCCTCGACGGCGGATGCCGGAGCCGGCGCGCACTCACTCGTGAACGCGTCACCGACCGGGAGGTCGGGCGTCTTGCCGCACAGGCGCCGCGTGGGCTTCGCCCGCGGCGCCGGTGCCGGCGGATCGTCGGGGAGGCGGATGCGCGGCGGCGCCGCCTGGAGGGAGCACTCGGGGCACCACGCCGACCGCCGCCGCTTCTGGCCCGGACGATTGCGCTGCTCGGTGGGCGTCGCCGCGAACAGGTGCCCCGCCTCGCACTGCCACAGCAGGAGCACATCGGCCGCCGGCGGGATCTGCGACAGCACGATCCCCGCGTTGAGCTCCGGGTGATACTGGCGCACGAGCATGGGGAACGGCGCCCATGCTTCGCGATACGCGCCCACGGCGTACGGCACCTCTGCGCCGCGTGAGAACTGCCGGCGCGCCCACCACCGCTCGACCCGCTCCGCCATGCCGCAGAAGGTAGCGCGAACCTCGGACGCCGGTTGCGGCATCCGGTTCGTCTCAGAGCAGCTGACCCGCCCTCGTCAGCACATCGCGCAGGATGCTCTCGATCTCGTCGAACTCGGCCGGTCCGATCGTGAGCGGTGGCGCGAGCTGGATCACCGGGTCGCCGCGGTCGTCGGCGCGGCAGTACAAGCCCGCCTCGAAGAGCTCCTTCGACAGGAAGCCGCGCAGCAGGCGCTCCGCCTCGTCTTCGTCGAACGTCTCGCGCGTGGACTTGTCCTTCACGAGCTCGATGCCGAAGAAGTACCCGTCGCCGCGCACGTCGCCGACGATCGGCAGGTCGAGCAGGCGCTCGAGCGCGGCCCGGAAAAGCGGCGAGTTCTCGCGCACTCGCTCGTTGAGGTCCTCCTCCTCGAAGATGTCGAGGTTCTCGAGCGCGACGGCGGCCGAGACCGGATGCCCCGCGAACGTGTACCCGTGCGGGAAGCTCGTGTCGCCGGTGCCGAAGGGCTCGTAGATGCGGTCGCTCACGATCGTCGCGCCGAGCGGGGAGTATCCGCTCGTCATCGCCTTCGCGCACGTGATCATGTCTGGGACGTACCCGTACGCGTCGCACGCGAACATGTGGCCGATGCGGCCGAACGCGCAGATGACCTCGTCGCTCACCAGCAGCACGTCGTACGCGTCGCAGATCTCGCGCACGCGCTGGAAGTAGCCGGGAGGCGGCGGGAAGCATCCGCCCGCATTCTGCACGGGCTCGAGGAACACGGCGGCGACCGTGTCGGCACCCTCGAAGTGGATCATCTCCTCGATGCGGTCAGCGGCCCAGCGCCCGAACCTCTCGAGGTCGTCGGCCGGCGCGCCGACATCGGCGGCGCGGTAGAAGTTGGTGTTGGGCACGCGGAAGCCGCCCGGCGTGACCGGCTCGAACATCTCCTTCAGCGCGGGCAGGCCCGTGATCGCGAGCGCCCCCTGCGGTGTGCCGTGGTAGGCGACCGACCGCGAGATCACCTTGTGCTTGGTGGGCTTGCCCCGCAGCTTCCAGTACTGCTTCGCGAGCTTGAACGCGGTCTCGACGGCCTCACCGCCGCCCGTCGAGAAGAACACGCGGTTCAGGTCGCCGGGCGCGTGGTCCGCGAGCCGGGCCGCGAGCTCGATCGCGGTCGGATGCGCGTACGACCAAATGGGGAAGAACGCGAGCTCCTCCGCCTGCTTGGCAGCCGCCTGCGCGAGCCGGCGTCGGCCGTGCCCGGCGTTGACGACGAAGAGCCCCGCGAGGCCGTCGAAGTAGCGCTTGCCGGACTCGTCCCAGATGTGATGGCCCTCGCCGCGGACGATGACCGGCACGCCGGAGTCCATCGTGGACTGCCGGGAGAAGTGCATCCAGAGGTGGTCGCGAGCCTTCTGCTGCAGCGCGCTCAGGCTGCCGGTCTCGGGTGGGTGGGTCTGCTCTGTCGTGGTCATCGGCACTCCCCGGTGTGCGTCCTGTGCCCACACTAGGCCCGGGGGAGGCCGCCCCACAGTCCCTGCCGCGCGGCTCGCCCTAGATGGCGCCGGTCTGCGGACGCAGCTGGGCCGCCGCGAGTTGATCGAACGCCTCGGCAATCTGCGAGATCGCGGATGCCGCGGTCTTGGCGACCTCGGGCCCAAGGCTGTCGATCACCGCGACGAGCGTCGAGTGATGCGCGCCGAAGGCGTCGTCGACTCGGTGGATCGCGGCCTCGGTCGGCACGAGGTAGTGCGCGCGCCGGTCGTGCGGGTGCTGCACGCGGGTGACGAACTCGCGCTGGACGAGGCGATCGACCACGTTCGTGACCGTGGCGCTCGACGTGTCGAGCATCACGATGAGGTCTTTGGGGCTGAGGTCGCGTCCGTCGCGGTACCCCTGGACGAGGTACCGCAGCGCGGTGAGGTCGAGGTTCGACAGCCCGGAGACCGCGAGTGCACGGTCGGCCTGCACACGCTCGGCTCGACGCAGATGCAACACGGCCTCCGCGAGGGCGCGGCCCTCTGGGGTCTTCGGCGGGCGCTCCGAGTAGAGGTGCTCGCTCTCATGACGTACGACTGTCTGCGGCATAGGGGATCTCCGGCTCGCTCCTCACACGGCACTCGGCTGGGTGCCCTGACGTGCCCACCCATCATATGCGCTGGATCTCGAGAGTTTCAACGATTTGCACACTCGTCGAGATACTTATTTACTGGGATTGACATAGAGTGAGTTGCCTGGCTAGTAAGTTATCAGCGGACAGAAAGGGCGCGGACATGTCGATGACGCACCACACCGAAGAGCACGTGCCGGACGGGGCAGAGGTGATCCCCGTTTTCCCGCACGCGCTGGGCGTGGCACTCGTGCCGCAGCCGCGCCCGATCGGCCGAGGGGGCCTCGCCGACCTCATGGCTGACTGGAGGCACCGCCGGCGCGTGAGCCGGCACTACGGCAACGCCGCCTGAGGCGGGGCATCCGCAACACCACCGAGATCAGCACCACCACGCAACCCCAGCACCCCGAAAGGAACTCGAACGATGGGACTGCTCTACTACGGAGCCGACGCGCAGCCGATCGAGATGCCCGACCGCATCCTCGCCCACGTCAAGGTCGTCGCGACGACGAAGCTGCGACGCAATGAGAGCTTCACGATGACGTGGAAGCACCCCGGCGACGGCCCCACCGGGCGCACCAGCATCTGGATGCAGCCCGCGATCCCGCTCCGGTTCGTCTTCGCGAGCTCGGAGCCGGAGACGCTCGACCCCGAGTACCTCCGCACTCTCGCCAACGCCGCGGCCGGTTCGGGCGGCATGGTGGTCGAGTGGTCCAGTGATGAGGTCGCTGCTCCCATCGACATCCGCGAGAGGATCGCCGTCGCGGCCTGACGCCGACCCCTCGCGGCGACTCGCTCTGCGAGCAGGGGTTCAGGCACGCGGCGGGTTCGCCGGCAGCCACTCGTCGAGGCTCGTCTCGAACAGCTGCGCGCCGCCCACCGGCACGAGCGTGCGCTCGTCGACCGTGGCGCCGTAGTACGGGGCGGCATCGTCGCGCACGACGGTGCGCGAGTCGCCGCGGAACGCGAGTCCGCGCCGCACCCACTCGTCCATGCCGTACTGCTCGGGGCCGGCGATCTCGATGTCGCCGTTCACCGGCTCGCCGGCCGCGGTGCGGGCGACGGCGGTCGCGACGTCCTCGGCGGCGATGGGCTGAACGAGCGCACCGGGGAGCCGCACGGTGTCGCCGTCGGTCGAGATGTCGGCGATGCTTCCGACGAACTCGAAGAACTGGGTCGCGTGCACGAGCGAGTAGGGGATGCCGGACTCGCGGATGAGCTTCTCCTGCGCGGTCTTCGCGCGGAAGTACGGGATGTGCTGCGGGCGGTTCGTGCCGACGATCGTGAGCGCGACGTGATGACCCACGCCCGCTTCCTTCTCGGCCGCGATGAGGTTGCGCGTCGAGGTCGTGAAGAACTCGAGCACCGCGCTCTCCTCGAACGACGGCGAGTTCGAGACGTCGACGACGACGTCCGCGCCGGCGAGCGCCTCGGCGACGCCCTCGCCCGTGATGGTGTTGACGCCCGTGTTCGGCGCGGCAGCGACGGCGTCGTGTCCGTGCTCCCGCAGCTTCGCGACGACCTTCGAGCCGATCAGCCCGGTTCCGCCGATGACGACGATCTTTGCCATGTTCGTGCCCTTCTCCGTGGGGGAGCCGTGTGCGCCCGAAAGCTAAGACAGAGCGGATGCCCCGCGTGTGACGCCTTCGTCGTCATCGGTTCCAGTGCGCGAGCTTCGCGGGGTTGACCACAGCCCACGCGTGCGAGATCGCCTGGCCCCGCAGCTCGAAGCCGACGACGCCGACCACGCCGTCGCCGGCGAGGAGGCGCAGTCCCGGCGTGCCGTTCACCTCCGCCTCGGCGATCGCCGTGACGGACAGCGCCTCCGTCAGTGCGATGAGGGCGGATGCGACGCCACCGGCCGTCGTCGCTCTGCGCACCGGGACTGCGACGCGGCCGCCGGCGTCGACGAGCAGGAGGGCGTCACGCGTGAGCGACTGCGCCAGCGCTGCGGCGTCCCTTCGCCGCCACGACTCCTGCGCGGCGCTCACGGTCGCCCGCATCCGCCTCGTGCGTGCGGGTTCGTGTCCGGCGCGGCGGCGGAGCCAGGACGTCGCGCGCCACGGACTCATCCCTCGCCGATCGTGACGTGCTGCAGTTTGTCGGGGCTCATGATCCACAGCAGGCGCCGGATGCCGTCCTCCGACGCGGTGAGCGTGAGGGCGGTGGTGACCACGCCGTCCTCGGACAGGGTGACGGCGGGCTGGCCGTTGACCTCGACCCAGTCGATCGACTTGCCGGTCCAGAAGTGGCTCGAGAAGGCGGCGACGAACTTCGCGACGCGCAGGGCGCCCGCGACGGGGATGCGGGCCGCGAGCTTCACGCCGTTTCCGTCCGAGTAGCTGACGACGTCCGCGGCGAACAGCTTCTCGAGCTGCTCGGTGTCGCCGCGCTGCGCGGCGGTGAGGAACGCTTCGAGCAGTCGTCGCTGGTCGGTGGTCGCCACCTGGGCACGGCGCTCGGAGGCGAGGTGCTTGCGCGCCCGGCTCACGAGTTGCCGCGCGGTTGTCGGGGTGCACTGCACGACTTCCGCGATCCGGTCGTACGGGTAGTCCAGCGCCTCGCGCAGCACGTAGGCAGCGCGCTCGGTGGGCGTGAGCTTCTCGAGCAGGAGCAGCACGGCGTACTGCAGCGCCTCGCCGCGCTCCGCTCCGAGCGCGGGGTCGTCCTCGGTGTTCACGGGCTCGGGCAGCCACGGCCCGATGTACGTCTCCCGTCGCACGCGCGCGGACTGCAGCGCGTTGATCGACAGTCGCGTCGCGATCGTCGCGAGGAAGGCCGCAGGCTCGAGCACGCCGTGGCGGTCGGTCGTCTGCCAGCGGATCCACACCTCCTGCAGGATGTCCTCGGCGTCGGCGACCGATCCGAGCATCCGGTAGGCGATGCCGAACAGGCGTCGCCGGGACTGCTCGAACAGCTCTGCCGCGACGTCGAGGTCACGCGCGTCTGCGGGCATGGGTGCCGCCTTCCTCCATTCAGGGCAGACGGATGCCTCGACCCGAAGCTCCGCCTCGAAAGCGTTGACCGGACAGCGCCCCGATCTGTGACACGCGATCGCGGACGGGATCAGTCCGCGGTCGTGTCGGCCCGCGCCGCGATCGATCGCAGGACGTCGAGCGCGGCATCCGCCTTGTCGGGCGTGAATCCGAACGTCTCGGTGATGACCTGGTAGATGCCGGGCGCGTGGACGCGGAGCGCGTCGCCGTCGGGCGTGAGCGACACCGTCACCGAGCGCTCATCGAGAGGATTGCGCGTGCGGACGACGAAGCCCTGCTTCTCCATGCGCTTGACCAACGGCGTGATCGTGCCGTAGTCGGACTGCAGTCGCGAGACGAGGTCGCCCACGGTCAGGTCGCCGTACTCCCACAGCATGGCGAGCACGAGGTACTGCGGGTAGGTCACGCCGAGCGGCTCGAGCAGCGGCCGGTAGACGGCCGTCACTGCGCGGTAGGCGGCGTGCAGGTTGAAGCACACCATGTCTGCCAGGGGCACGGCGGGAGCTTCGGTCTTCGCATCCGTCACCCTTTCAACGGTATCAGGATCTGCCGAGTGTGCTATTCATTAGCCCGCTAGGTAGTAGAAGCTCGCCGCGCCCTCGCGAGCAGGTGCTCGAGCGCCGCCGCGTCGCCGCTGCGCGCGGCGCGCAGGAACGCGTCGAAGAATCGACGATGGGCGGATGCCGCGACGACCCGCCCGTCGCGCGCCTGCAGGTGCTTGCGAGCGCGGCTCACGAGCTGGCGCGCGGCGACCTCGGTGGACTCCACGATCTCGGCGATGCGTGCGTAGGGGTAGTCGAACGCCTCTCTGAGCACGTAGGCGGCCCGCTCCGTCGGACCCAATCGCTCCATGAGCAGGAGCGTTGCAAGGCGCAGCGCTTCGCCGCGCTCGGCCCCGAGCGTCGGATCGTGGGCCGTGTCGACGGGGCTGGGCAGCCACGGTCCGATATAGGTCTCGCGCCGCACGCGCGCGCTGTGGAGCACGTTGATCGCGATCCGCGTGGCGGTCGCGGCGAGGAATGCGTCCGGCTCGCGCACGGAGACCCGGTCGCACCGCTGCCAGCGCAGCCAGGTCTCCTGCACGACATCCTCCGCGTCGGCGGCGCTGCCGAGCATGCGATACGCGATGCCGAACAGACGGCCTCGTGCGTGCTCGAACAGCTCCAGGGCATCGGCGTCGGTCTGTGCGACGCCCGCCGGTCCGGTGTTCATGCGAGGAGATTACATCGTGTGCTAGCTACTAGAAAGAGGGGAAATAGTATTCGAGCCGATCTGCCAGTCGTGGAAGCGGGTCGAGGCGAGGCGCGCGTCGGCATCGGGCAGCAGATCGTCCGGGCCCAGCGAGGCGCCGAAGTACGTCCCGAGGGCGTCCGCGACCACTTCGCGCTCGTCGTGGCGGAATCGCAGCTCGCGCCGGGCGAGGTCGGCCAGATCGAAGATCTCCGGGCCGCCGTACTCGACCATCCCATTCACCGGCCCGCCGAGCGCGACCTCAGCGACGGCGGCAGCGACATCGTCGGCCGCCATCGGCTGGATGCGGGTGTCGGCGAGGCGGATGATGCCTCCGCGGGTCGCGTTGTCGGTGATGCTGCGGATGAACTCGAAGAACTGAGTCGCGTGGACGAGCGAGTAGGGACGCCGGGAGTCGGCGATCAGCCTCTCCTGCGCGGCCTTCGCCTGGAAGTACCCGCCCTCGGCCCGCGCGAGCCGATCGGTGCCGACGACCGAGAGCGCCACATGGTGGCCGACGCCGGCCGCGGCGCCGTACGTGAGCAGGTTGAGGGTCGAGGCGTGGAAGAACTCCCGCGCGGCGGCTTCGTCGGTGTAGGACGAGTTCGACACGTCGACGACGACGTCCGCGCCCTCGAGGGCTTCTTCGAGACCCTCGCCCGTGTAGGAGTTCACGCCGGTCGCGCGGGCCGCCGCGACGACCTCGATTCCGCCCGCGCGCAGCTGCGCGACCAGTCGCGACCCGATCAGGCCGGTTCCTCCGATGACGGTGATCTTCATGGCTTGCTCCTTGCTCGGTCCGGTCCGCTGGCAGGGAGGCGCCATCGGCTCATGCAGGGCTGACAAGACGGCGAGCCGTTTCGTGACGGCGACGCGCCGGGAGCGACGTCATTCGTCGAATCGTGGAGGGGGCGGGACACCACCTTCCCGCCGATTCGCCGCACGTGTTCGATGTCGCCGAGCCGCCCGGGGACGGCGCCGGGACGCTGTGACCCTCGCGCACCCATAATCGACGGATGAGCGACGTCCTCAACCGGGTCGGCCTGCGGCGAATGGTCGCACGCGATCCCTCCGCCGCCCACCGCGTCGCAACGCCGCTCGAGCTGCTCTTCGACCTCGTCTTCGTGGTCGCGGTGTCGCAGGCGTCGCAGAACCTCCACCACCTCATCAGCGACGGACACATCGGCCAGGGCGTCGTCGCGTACCTCATGGTGTTCTTCGCCGTGTGGTGGGCGTGGATGAACTACACGTGGTTCTCGTCCGCCTTCGACTCGGACGACTGGCTGTACCGCGTCATGACGGTCGTCCAGATGGCGGGAGTCCTCGTGCTCTCCGCCGGCATCCACGCGGCGATGGTCGACTTCGACTACACCATCGTCACGTGGGGCTACGTCATCATGCGGCTCGCGCTCGTCGCGCAGTGGGTGCGGGCCGCGGCATCCGACCCCGCCTCCCGTGCGACCGCGCTGCGCTACGCCGTCGGCGTCGGAGCCGTGCAGCTGCTGTGGCTCGGCCGCCTGCTGATCGCCGACGAGACCCTCGCGTTCTGGTCGTTCTTCCCGCTCGTCGTGCTCGAAATCCTCATCCCGGTGTGGGCCGAGCGGCGCGGCCGCACCAGCTGGCACCGGCAGCACATCGCGGAGCGGTTCGGCCTGTTCACCCTGCTGCTCCTCGGCGAGAGCCTCCTCGCGTCGGCGAACGCGATCTTCGACGCGCTGCGCGACGGCGAGCACGTCGGCGAGCTGATCGGCCTCGCGATCTCAGGAATCGTCGTGACCGCCGGCATCTGGTGGGTGTACTTCGCCCGGGAGTCGCACGGGCGGCTGAACACGCTCCGCGACGGGTTCGCGTTCGGCTACTTCCACTACGTGATCTTCGCCGCGGTCGGCGCGGTCTCCTCGGGCGTGGAAGTCGAGATCGACCACATCGTCGGCCGCGCGGAGGTGTCGGCGGCCGTCGCCGGCCTCGCGCTCACCCTGCCCGTCGCGATCTTCCTCGCGAGCGTGTGGGCGCTCCTGCTGCGACCGGTGATCGCGGCGTGGGCGTCGGCGGCGGTGCTCGTCGGGGCCGTCGCGGTGGCGCTGTCGGGGCTCCTTGAGTACGGGGAGTACATCGTCGGCGCGGCGCTCATCGCCGCGGTGGTCGTCGTGCTCGAGATCGATCGACTGCGGATGCGGCGGCGGCGGTGACCTCGTCCCGCCTGCGAAATCAGGAGATCTGGCGAACACAGGACGTGAACCGGCGCGGGCTCCTGCGCCTGTCAGATGTCCTGATCTCGGGCGAGGCGCGACGGTCAGCGCACCGCGCGGGCGAGGTTCGCGCGCAACTCCTCGGCGTTCTGCCGCGTCACGTAGGCGGGCTGATCGCGCTCGACGCGCCAGCTCTCCGACAGCGGCCCGATCACGACGGTGTCGAACCCGAACTCGTCGTACACCCCGGTCGCAAGCTCGATCGCCTCGTCGAAGTCGCTCGCGGTCGCCAGCGCCCGCCGGTTCGGCGTGCCGGCCGAGGACCCCGTCGTGAGGATCTCGTCGAAGCGGATCGCGTTGAACGCCTTCGCGACCTTCGCGTCGCGCAGGTGCTGCTGCAGGAGCCCGCTCGACGTCGCCTTCTTCTCGTCGAGCTCGGCGATGTGGCCGTCGCGCTCCCAGTAGTAGTTGTTCGTGTCGAGCACGATCTTGCCGGCGAGCGGCTCGGCCGGGATGTCGCGGTACGCCTTCAGCGGGACCGTGACGATGGACCAGTCGGCGGCGGTCGCGGCATCCGTCGCCGTTCCCGCCCGCGCTCGCGGACCGAGGTCGGTCACGAGACTCGCGAGCGTCTCGGGACCGCGCGAGTTCGCGATCACGACGTCGTAGCCGCGCTCCACGAGCCCGCGGGCGAGGGTCGACCCGATGTGTCCTGCTCCGATGATTCCGACGGTCGTCATGACCGAAACAATCCGGGGCGGGGCGTGCGCATTCCCGGTCCGCGCAATCCCGGTTCGCGCATCACGACGGCTCCGGCGACGCGGTGGAGTGGCGCACGATGAGGTGCGTCGGGATGGGCGTCGCCTCGGTCGTGGTGTCGGGCTCCTCGGCCGCGAGGAGCACCTTCTGCATCATGAGCTCGCCGAGCGCCGCGAAGTCCTGGCGAACCGTCGTGAGCGGCGGGTAGAGATACCCGGCCTCGGGGATGTCGTCGAAGCCGACGACGCTCACGTCCTCGGGAACCCGCAGCCCGCGCTCGCGCAGCGCCGACAGCACGCCGATCGCCATCTGGTCGTTCGCCACGAAGATCGAGGTGCCGGGCCCGATGTCCCAAGCCGACGCCAGGCGGTGGCCGCTCGCGGCCGACCAGTCGCCGTAGGCCGGCTCGGTGAGCTCGAGCCGGTGCGCGGCGAGCTCGTCGCTCCAGCCGCGCGCCCGTTCTATCGCATCCGGCGCGGTCGCCGGCCCGGCGAGGTGGAGGATGCGCGTGTGCCCGAGCTCCGCCAAGTGACGCACCGCGGCGCGGGCACCCCGGTACTGGTCGATCGACACGATGAGGGGGCTGCGGCGCGCGGTCGATGCGCACGCCACGACCGGGATTCTGAGGTCGAGCGAGCGCACGAGCTCGAGCACCGCGACGTGCACGACGACGAGCCCGATCGCGTCGACACGCTGCCGCAGCAGCCCTTCGATCGCCGAGCGCCACGCCTTCGGGTCGTCGGGTGGGGCGCTCACCGTGTCGACGCTGTAGCGGGCCTCGCGCGCGGCGAAGTTGAAGTTGAGCGCGACCGACGTCGGGCCGTAGTCGGAGATGCCCGGCGTGACGAGGCCGATCGTGCGTGTGCGCCGAGTGACGAGGGCGCGCGCGGCCGGTGACGGGCTGTAGCGCAGCTGCGCGATCGCCTGCTCCACGCGGGCGCGGGTCGCGGGGCGGACGTTCGGCAGGTCGTTGATGACGCGCGAGACCGTCTGGTGCGAGACGCCCGCCAGCCGGGCGACATCGAAGATGTTCGCGGCCCGCGTGGGGTCGTCCTCGGAGGTCGTGCGCGTGTCAGCCATCGATCTCCTCCGGCCGGGCCACGAGAGCGAGGAGCGTGTCGACGGTGAGCATGCTCGAGGGAAGGGTGTCGACGATCCTGCCGTCGCGCAGGATCGTCACGCGGTTGCCGACGCGCAGCACCTCTTCGAGCTCGGCGGAGATGAACATGACCGAGAGCCCGTTGTCGGCGAGCTCGCCGACGAGGTTCTGCACCTCGACCTTCGCGCCGACGTCGATCCCGCGCGTGGGCTCGTCGAGCACGAGGACGCGCGGCGAGAGGGCGAGCAGGCGTGCGAGGAGGAGCTTCTGCTGGTTGCCGCCCGACAGGGTGCCCGCGGGCCGGTCGAGGTCGGGTGGACGGATGTCGAGGGCCTCGACCCAGCTCATCGCGAGCTCGCGCCGGCGTTCGGGACGGATGCGGCGGAACACGCCCTCCTCCGCCTGAAGCGCGAGCGTGATGTTGTCGAGCACGCTCAGGTCGGCGATGATGCCCTCGGTGCGACGGTTCTCGGACGAGTAGACGACGCCGAGGGTCATCGCCCGGCGCGGATGCATCCCCGGCTGCTCGCGCCCCGCGATGCGGATGATGCCCGCGCTCACGCGGTCGGCGCCCGTGATGGCGCGGGCGAGCTCGGTGCGACCCGAGCCGAGGAGGCCGGCGACCCCGAGGACCTCGCCCTCGATCATGTCGACGTCGGCGTCGCGGATGCCGGTGCCGACCGCGACCCCGCGCGCGCTCAGGTAGGGCTCACGGGGCGTCGAAGGGTCGACCTCGGCACGGGTCTTGGCGTCGAGGGACGCGGCGGTGCGCCCGAGCATCGCCTGCACGAGCTCGATGCGCAGGAGCTCCTTGGTCAGGTACTCGCCGACGAGGCGTCCGTCCCGCAGGACCGTCACGCGGTCGCACAGCTCGTACACCTGGTCGATGAAGTGCGACACGAAGAGCACCGCGACGCCGCGCCGCGTGAGGTCGCGCACGACGCGGAACAGCTCGGCGACCTCGTCCACGTCGAGACTCGACGTGGGCTCGTCGAGCACGAGCACTTTGACGTCGGTCGAGATCGCCCGCGCGATCGCGACGAGCTGCTGCACGGCGAGGGAGTGCGTGCCGAGGAGGGACGCCGGGTCGATGTCGAGGCCGAGGTCGGCGAGGACGGCCCGGGCGTCTGCGCGCATCGTGCGCCAGTCGATGACTCCGAGGCGCCGCGGCTCGCGCCCGAGCGCGATGTTCTCGGCGACGGAGACGTTCGGGAGAAGGTCGATCTCCTGATAGACCGTGCTGATCCCCGCGCGCTGCGCATCCTGCGGCGACGAGAAGTGCACGCGCTCGCCGTCGAGCGTCAGCACGCCCTCGTCCAAGGGGAGCGCACCCGTGATCGCCTTGATGAGCGTCGACTTGCCGGCTCCGTTCTCGCCCATGAGCGAGTGCACCTCGCCGGGGAACAGGCGGAAGTCGACGGCGTCGATCGCGGTGTCGGCGCCGAACCGCACGGTGGCGCCCGTCAGCTCGAGCAGCGGGCGCCTGTCCTCCATTCCGCCATTATCCCGTCGCTCGTGCGCCGTCGAGGTGGCGCGCGGGGCAGTCATCTGCCGCGTCGCTGCGACCTCGCGACGATGAGCCTCTGCACAACGATGAAGACCAGCAGCAGCGCGCCGATGATGATCTGCATCCAGGACTGCTCGGCGCCCATGAACGAGATGAGCTTCTTGATCGTGCCGTAGACGAGGACGCCGATGAGGGACCCGAGCACGTATCCCGTGCCGCCCGTGAGCAGCGTGCCGCCGATGACGACCGCTGCGATCGCGTCGAGCTCGGTGCCGATGCCGTTGCGCGGATACCCCGCTCCCGAGTACGCGGTCAGCAGCAGGCCGGCGAGACCGCCGCACACGCCGCTGATGACGTAGACGAGGACCTTCGTGCGTGCGACGTCGAGACCCATGAGCCGCGCGGACTGCTCGCTGCCGCCGATCGCGTAGACCGTGCGCCCGAACCTCGTCCAGTGCATGACGAAGAACGCGATCGCGACCACGAGCAGCGCGATGATGCCGGTCGGCGTGATGTACCACCCGCCCACCGACCACCGAGTGCGCTGCAGCCACAGGATCGCCGGGTCCTCGACGCGGATCGACGAGAGGCTCACGACGAACGCGAGCCCGCGCGCGAGGAACAGTCCCGCGAGCGACGCGATGAACGGCTGCACGTTGAAGTACTGCACGAGCACGCCGATGAGCAGCCCGATCAGGGCGCCTCCGGCCAGCATGATCGGGATCACGAGGAAAGCGGGGAGACCCTGTGCGAGGAGACTCGCGCACAGGATGCCGGTGAACGCCATGACGGATCCGACCGACAGGTCTATGCCGCCCGTGATGATCACGAGCGTGAGCCCCACAGCGAGCACGATCAGGTACGCGTTGTCGAGCAGCAGCGCCGACAGGTTGCCGGGCGAGAGGAAGTTCGCGAACCGTACCCGCGCGCCGATGAGCAGCACGATGAGGATCACGACGGCGGACAGCGTCGGCATGAGCGACGCGTGGCGGCGCAGGAACGTGGAGTACCGCGACGCGAAGCTCTCGGCTCGCTCCGGCCGGGTGTCGAGCGCGGTCATGACGCCACCTTCGCCTGATCGATGGATGATTCGGATGCCGCGGCTCGCGCCCTCGCGCGGAAGGCGCGCCGCGCCCACGCGTGCAGCCGCGGTGACTGCACCACGACGACCACGATCACGACGATCGCGAAGAACACGGGGCTCTGCGCGGACGGGACGCCGAGGAAGAGGATCGTGGACTCGAGGGTCTGGATCGTGAGGACGCCGACCACGGTGCCGGCGATCGTGAACTTGCCGCCCATGAGGGATGTGCCGCCGAGCACGACCGCGAGGATCGCGTAGAGCTCGATGAACAGCCCCGTCGCGTTCGCATCCGCCGCCCGGATGTTGGCGCTGTAGATGATCCCCGCGATGCCCGCCAGCAGCCCCGTCACGGCGTACGCGGTGAACACGATGCCCCGGGCGCGCACGCCGGCGAGCCGGCTCGCCTCGGGGTTGATGCCGACGGCCTCGGTGAGCACGCCGAGCGCGGTGCGCCGCTCGAACAGGGCGATCACGACGATCGCGGTGAGCGAGATGAGGAACGCGACGGGCAGTCCGATGAGGTAGCCGCTCGCGATGAACGAGTAGGGCGGGCTGTTGACGGTCGTGATGAAGCCGTCCGTGATGAGCAGCGCGACGCCGCGGCCGGCGAGCATGAGCACGAGGGTCGCGATGATCGGCTGGATGCCGACCACCGACACGAGCAGGCCGTTCCACATGCCGAGTGCGAGCGAGACGCCGAGCGCGGCGAGCACCGCCACGGCCACGGTGCCGACGGAGGTCGGATCGGATGACGCGTCGATGATCGTGAGGGCGACCGCGCCCGACACCGCCATCACTGCGCCGACCGAGAGGTCGATGCCCCGCGTCGCGATCACGATCGTCATGCCGAGCGCGACGAGCATGAGCGGCGCGCTGTTGCGAAGGATGTCGATGAGCGCCCCGTACAGCTGACCGTTGCGCGCCGTGATGCTGATGAACTGCGGCCGCGCGATCGTGTTGATCGCGATCAGCACGAGCAGGGCGACGATGGGCCAGAACAGGCGATGACGGATGACTCTTCTCATGCCGCGGTCTCGCTCCCGTTGTGCGCGATGAAGTCGATGAGCCCGTCGAGATCGATCTCGCTCGATTCGAGGTCGCCGATCCTGCGGCGATCGCGCAGGACGACGACCCGCTGGGCCAGCCGGAGCACCTCCTCGAGCTCCGACGAGATGAAGATGACGCTGAGGCCCTTCGCGCTCAGCTCGGCGACCTTGCGCTGGATGTCGGCCTTGGCGCCGACGTCGATCCCGCGCGTCGGCTCGTCGAGCACGAGCAGCTCGGGCGCGGTCGCGAGCCAGCGCGCGAGAAGCACCTTCTGCTGGTTCCCGCCCGAGAGGTTGCCCGCGAGCATCGTGGGGTCGGCGGGACGCACGCCGAGCGCTTCGATGAGCTCGGCGACGATAGCATCCGCCTCGCTGCGTCGCACGCGCCGCACGGCGCCGCGCTTCGCCTGGACGCCGAGCACGATGTTCTCGGCGACGGTCAGGTCGGGGATGATCCCCTCGGCGCGGCGGTCCTCGGACGAGAACGCGATGCGGTGCTCGATCGCGTGGCGCGGCGTATGGATGCGCACGGGTTTGCCGTTCACCTGGATCTCGCCGGACTCGGCCCGGTCCGCGCCGTAGAGCAGTCGCACCAGCTCGGTGCGCCCCGATCCGAGCAGCCCGGCGATGCCGACGACCTCGCCTTCGTAGGCGTCGATGTCGACCGGTTCGAGCGCGCCGCGGCGTCCGATGCCCGTCGCCCGGAGGACGGGGGTCCCGGAGCGGTCGATGTCGCGATCGGCGACCGACGACAGCGCGGTGAGCTCGTCGAGCTCGCGGCCGATCATCTTCGAGACCAGCTGGGCGCGCGACAGCTCCGCCGCGGCGTACTCGCCGACGAGCCGCCCGTTGCGCAGAACCGTGATGCGGTCGGAGATCTCGAACACCTGGTCGAGGAAGTGGCTCACGAACAGGATCGCGACGCCCTTGCCGCGGAGGTCGCGGATGACCGCGAACAGGCGCTCGACCTCGCCGCGATCGAGGCTCGAGGTGGGCTCGTCGAGGACGAGCGCCTTCGCGTCGAGGACGATCGCGCGGCTGATCGCGACGAGCTGCTGGATCGCGATCGAGTGCGTCGAGAGCTGAGAGCGCGTGTCGAGCTCCAGCCCGAGGCTCTCCAGGTGGGCGGCGGCCTCGCGGTGGGTCGCCTTCCAGTCGACGCGGCCCGCCCTGCGCGGCTCGTGGCCGAGCATGATGTTCTCGCCGACCGAGAGGTTCGGGCAGAGGTTGACCTCTTGATAGACGGTCGAGATCCCCGCGCGCTGCGCGTCGGCGGTCGTGGCGAACACGCTGCGCCGCCCCGCGACCGTGATCTCACCCGCGTCGATGGCGTACACGCCGGTGAGGGCCTTGATGAGCGTCGACTTGCCTGCACCGTTCTCGCCCATGAGCGAGTGCACCTCGCCGGGGCGAAGGGTGAAGTCCACTCCGTCGAGGGCGAGCACACCGGGGAAGCGAATGGTGATGCCGGTCATCTCGACGACCGGAGGGACTTCGACGTCCGCTGGCATTGTGGTGGCCTTTCCGCCCTCATTGTGGACACACGGCCGGGGGAGTGCTCGGATGGCCCCCGGCCGCGTGTCGCGTCGTTCCGTGCTGGATCAGTAGGCGCGCGAGTCGATGACCTCGGCCGCCTGTTCCTGCGTGAAGCTCTGGTCCTCGACGTAGTACGCCTTGTCGACGCTCTCGCCGTCGAGCACCTTCTTCACGAGGTCGGCCGCCTGCTCGCCGAGCAGCGGGTTGCACTCGACGATGAAGTTGATCTTGCCGTCGACGAGCGCCTGCATGCCGTCGTGGACCGCGTCGATCGAGATGATCGCGATGTCCTCGCCGGGGACTCCGCCCGCGGCCTCGATAGCCTCGATCGCGCCGAGCGCCATGTCGTCGTTGTGCGCGTACAGCAGGTCGATGCCGTCGATCCCGTACTTCTGGATGAAGCCCTCCATGACGGTCTTGCCGCCGTCGCGGGTGAAGTCGCCCGTCTGCGAGTCGATCTTCTCGATCTGGGTGCCCGAGATGGCCGCGTCGAATCCCTCGGCGCGGTCGTTGGCGGGCGCGGAGCCCGTCGTGCCCTCGAGCACGACCATCTTGGTGGGGGTGTCGCCGTAGTTCTCGGCAGCCCATTCACCGGCGATCTCGCCCTCTCGCTTGAAGTCGAGACCGACCCACGTCGAGTAGAGGTCGTCCGAGGCGGTGACCGTGCGGTCCTCGAGGATGACCGGGATGCCGGCATCCGCGGCCTCCTGCAGCACGTCGTCCCAACCGTCCTCGACGATCGGCGCGATGACGATCGCGTCGACGCCCTGGTTGATGAAGTCGCGCACCGCGGCGATCTGCGCCGCCGGGTCGTTGTCGGCGGCGTTGAAGACGAGGTCGAACCCGTTCTCCTGCGAGAACGCCGCCTTCATCGACTCGGTGTTGGCCGAGCGCCACCCCGATTCGGATCCCGTCTGGGCGAAGCCGACGGTGATCGTGCCGTCTCCGCCGCCATCGGCTGAGCCGCCGTCTCCGCCGGATGTGCTCGCGCAGCTGCTGGCTGCGATCGTGAGGGCGCCGAGGATCGCGACGGCGCCGAGGAACTTCTTGTTCACTTCCAAAACCTCCTCGTCTTGGTCCGGCACCGATGCCGGATCGTGGTGCGGGCGCTGACGCTTGGGTTGCGGCCCGTGCCCAGATGTTAGCCCTAACATTTCTGGTTCTCGCAATGTGTGAGCGATAACATTTCCGTAACAGACCGCCTTCGCAGGTGTCCAAGCGGTCCCTCGCCGTGAACGATCTCACCTCATGACAGCAGATGACGAGCGCTTGCCGCTCGCTTGAGTCGCCTGTGATCGGTAACATCTGTCTTACAACGATGTAACGCGTGGAGGAGCGCATGCCCGACGGGAACCAGCCGAGCCCGAGCACGTCGGTCGAAACCGCCCGGAGCGACGCGATCGCGCGCACGCGTTCGGACGTCGCGAGGCTCCACTCCGAGCTCGTGCGCTACGGCCTGGTCGTCTGGACGGGCGGCAACGTGTCCGGTCGCGTGCCCGGGGCCGACCTCTTCGTCATCAAGCCCTCCGGCGTCTCGTACGACGAGCTGACCCCCGAGAACATGATCCTGTGCGACCTCGACGGCAACGTCGTCCCCGGGTCACCGGGAAGCGGACGCAGCCCGTCGAGCGACACCGCGGCCCACGCATACGTCTACAGGCATATGCCCGACGTCGGAGGCGTCGTGCACACGCACTCGACGTTCGCCACGGCGTGGGCTGCGCGGGGCGAGGAGATCCCGTGCGTCCTCACCGCGATGGCCGACGAGTTCGGAGGTCCGATCCCGGTCGGCCCCCTCGCGATCATCGGCGACGACTCGATCGGCCGCGGCATCGTCGAGACCCTCACGGGCCACCGCTCGCGCGCCGTGCTCATGCAGAACCACGGACCGTTCACGATCGGGGTCACGGCGAAGGACGCCGTGAAGGCCGCCGTCATGGTGGAGGACGTCGCCCGTACCGTCCACTACGCCCGTGAGGCCGGCTCGGTGATCCCGCTGCCGCCCGACATCGTCGACCGGCTCTACGACCGGTATCAGAACGTGTACGGCCAGAAGGAGGACGATCGCCGATGACGGGGACGGACGAGACGACGGATGCCGCGGCCCGCGCGATCCTCGAGGGGCGCACGTCCCTCGGCATCGAGCTCGGCTCGACGCGCATCAAGGCGTGCCTCGTCGGGGACGACCCTTCGCACGTGCTCGCCGTCGGCAGCCACGAGTGGGAGAACGACCTCGTCGACGGCCTGTGGACGTACCCGCTCGACGACGTCTGGTCGGGACTGCGCGCGGCGTACGCCGATCTCGTGGCCGATGTGCGACGCCGGTACGACGTCACCCCCGCGACCTTCGGCGCGATCGGCGTCTCCGCGATGATGCACGGCTATCTCGCGTTCGACGCGGACGGCGAGCTGCTCGTGCCGTTCCGCACGTGGCGCAACACGAACACCGGCGCGGCCGCCGAGGCGCTCACCGACCTCTTCGGCGTGAACATCCCGCTGCGGTGGTCGATCGCGCACCTCTACCAGGCGGTGCTCGACGAAGAGCCGCACGTGCCTCGCATCCGGTTCCTCACGACGCTGGCGGGCTACGTCCACTGGAAGCTGACGGGCGAGCGGGTGCTCGGGATCGGCGACGCGTCGGGGATGCTGCCGATCGACGCAGACACGGCCGACTACGACGCGGTCATGGTCGCGCAGTTCGACGCGCTCGCCTCGGCGAGCACGCTCGCCTCGCCCCTGCACGAGCTGCTGCCGCGAGTGCTCACCGCCGGAGAGCCCGCAGGGCAGCTCACGGCCGAGGGCGCCGCGCTGCTCGATCCGGCGGGGGCGCTGGGCGCCGGCATCCGATTCTGCCCTCCCGAAGGGGATGCCGGAACGGGAATGGTCGCGACCAACGCGGTCGCTCCGCGCACCGGCAATGTGAGCGCGGGCACGAGCATCTTCGCGATGGTGGTGCTCGAGCGGCCGCTGGAGCGCATCCACCACGAGCTCGACGTCGTCACGACGCCGGCCGGCGACCCCGTCGCAATGGTGCACTGCAACAACGGCGCGAGCGAGCTCGCCGCGTGGGCCCGTGTGTTCGGGCGGTTCGCGGCCGCGACGGGTCACGCGGTCGGCGACGACGCCGTCTTCGAGGCGCTGTTCCGCGAGGCGCTCGAGGGGGATGCCGACGCGGGCGGCGTGATCGCGTACAACCACGTCGCGGGCGAGCCGGTCGTCGGCCTCGACGAGGGGCGCCCGCTCGTCGTGCGCACGCCCGACAGCCGCCTCACCCTCGCGAACCTCATGCGCGCGCACCTGTACGGCGTGTTCGGCACGCTCGCACTCGGCATGCGCGTGCTCGAATCCGAGGGCGTCGCCCTCGACCGGATGCTCGCGCACGGCGGGATCTTCCGCACGGCGGGCGTCGCGCAGCGGTTCCTCGCCGCTGCGCTGCACGCGCCCGTCGCGCTCGCCCCGTCCGCGTCGGAGGGCGGCGCGTGGGGGATGGCCGTGCTCGCGGCGTACGCGCGCGCCGCGGGCGAGGGGTCGGGCGAGGCATCCGGTCTCGCCTCGTTCCTCGACGAGCGGGTGTTCGCGGGTGCGACCTTCGATACCGCCGCCCCCGACCCGGCCGACGTCGCCGGCTTCGCCTCGTACCTCGACGCGTACCGCGCGGGACTCGACGTCGAAGCCGCCGCCGTCCGCTCCCTGCCCGCCGCCGGGCACTGAAGACCGACTCGAAAGGACTCCACGGATGACGCTCTCGACTTCGCTCGACGGGTACGAAGTCTGGTTCGTCACGGGCAGCCAGACCCTCTACGGCGAGGAGACGCTGCGGCAGGTCGCCGACCAGTCCCGCCAGGTCGCGGACGGCTTCGCGGGACTGCCCGTCACGGTCGTGTGGAAGCCGGTCCTGACCGACCCGGACGGCATCCGCCGCCTCGCCCTCGACGCGAACGCGCGCGACGACGTGATCGGCGTGATCGCGTGGATGCACACGTTCAGCCCCGCGAAGATGTGGATCGCCGGACTCGAAGCGCTGCAGAAGCCGCTGCTGCACCTGCACACGCAGGCGAACGTCGAGCTGCCGTGGGCCGACATCGACTTCGACTTCATGAACCTCAACCAGGCGGCGCACGGCGACCGGGAGTTCGGCTACATCCAGACGCGCCTCGGCGTGGCGCGAAAGACGGTCGTGGGGCACGTCTCGAACCCCGACGTGCTGCGACAGGTAGAGGACTGGCAGCGGGCCGCCGCGGGATGGGCCGCTGCGCGCTCGCTCAAGCTCGCGCGGTTCGGCGACAACATGCGCTACGTCGCCGTCACCGAGGGCGACAAGACCGAGGCCGAGGTGCGGTTCGGCGTGCAGGTGAACACGTGGGGCGTCAACGAGCTCGCCGACGCGGTCGCCCAGGCGACGGATGCCGAGGTCGACGCGCTCGTCGACGAGTACATCGCCTCGTACGATGTCGTGCCGGAGCTGCTGCCCGGCGGCGAGCGTCACCGGTCGCTGCGCGACGGCGCGGCGATCGAGGTCGGCCTGCGCTCGTTCCTCGAGGGCGGCGGGTTCGGCGCCTTCACGACCTCCTTCGAGGATCTCGGAGCGCTCAAGCAGCTCCCAGGTCTCGCGGTGCAGCGGCTCATGGCCGAGGGGTACGGCTTCGGCGCCGAGGGCGACTGGAAGACAGCGATCCTCGTGCGGATCGCGAGCGTCATGGGGGCGGGGCTGCCGGGCGGCGCGTCGCTCATGGAGGACTACACGTACGACCTCGTCGCGGGTGACGAGAAGATCCTCGGAGCGCACATGCTCGAGGTGTCCCCGTCTCTCACGACGCAGAAGCCCCGGCTCGAGATCCACCCGCTCGGGATCGGCGGCAAGGAGGATCCGGTGCGCCTCGTGTTCACCGCCGACCCGGGACCTGCGCTCGTGGTCGCGATGAGCGACATGCGCGATCGCTTCCGGCTCACAGCCAACGTCGTCGAGAACATCGAGGCGCCCGACCTGCCGAAGCTCCCCGTCGGCCGTGCGGTGTGGAAGCCCGAGCCCGGCTTCGCAACGTCGGCCGCGTGCTGGCTCGCGGCGGGCGCTGCGCACCACACCGTCATGACGACCGCGGTCGGGATCGACGTGTTCCGCGATTTCGCCGACATCGCGAAGACCGAGCTGCTCGTGATCGATGACTCGACGACGGTCCGCGGATTCCAGCAGGAGCTGCGCTGGAACCAGGCGTACTACCGCCTCGCACAGGGCTTCTGACCCGAGCGGCCCGGGTCACCGGTCGCGGCGCGCGCCGTCGGACGGGACCACGGTGAAGCACCGCGGCGCCGAGAAACCGGATGCCGCGAACGCGTCGGTCACGGCATCCGTCACGCGCTCGGTGAGCTCGTGCGGCACGAGGGCGATCGCCGCGCCGCCGAAGCCCCCGCCCGTCATCCGGGCGCCGATCGCACCCGCGGCGACGGCGATCTCGACCGCGTTGTCGAGCTCGGGGATCGAGATCTCGAAGTCGTCGCGCATCGAGGCGTGGCTCGCGAGCAGCAAGTCCCCGATCGCGCCCGGGCCGTGACTGCGAAGTGTCTCGACGGTGTCGAGCACGCGCCGGTTCTCGGTCACCACGTGCCGCACGCGCCGGAAGGTGACGTCGTCGAGGAGCGCGGCGGCGCGCGGCAGGTCGTCCATCGCCAGGTCGCGCAACGCGGTCACGCCCATGATCGCGGCTCCGTGCTCGCACGCCGTGCGGCGCTCGCGGTAACCGCCCGTCGCATGGGCGTGGCTTACCTCGGTGTCGATGACGAGCACCTCGAGCCCCTCGTCGCGGAAGCCGAGGTCGACCACCTCGGCGTCGAGCGAACGGCAGTCGAGGAAGACGGCGGCGTCTGTGCGACCGAGCATCGCAGCAACCTGATCCATGATGCCGGTGGGCGCCCCGACGGCTTCGTTCTCAGCGAGGCGGCCGGACCGCGCGAGCGCGACACGGTCGAGGCCGAGCTCCCACAGGTCGTCGAGTGCCGCGGCCACGGCGCACTCGATCGCGGCCGACGACGAGAGCCCCGCTCCAACGGGGACGTCGGACGCGATCGCAAGGTCGACGCCGGGAGGGAGGTCGCCGTCACGGTCGGCCAGCAGCGCCCACGCGACGCCCAGCGGATAGCGCGCCCACTCGGGCACCGCCTCCCGGCGGTCGGGGAAGACGAGGTCGAGCTCGTCGATGCGGACTTCGACCGTCTCGGCCTCGAGCGTCGAGGCGACACGGATGCGGCGCTGCCCGCTGCGCGTCGCGGCGGCGTACGTGCGGCGGTCGATCGCGAACGGCAGCACGAAGCCGTCGTTGTAGTCGGTGTGCTCGCCGATGAGGTTCACGCGGCCCGGCGCCGACCACACCCCCTCCGGCTCGCCGCCCGCGGTCGCCGCGAACAGGCCGCGCGCGTCGCGCGCCGCTCGAGCGAGGGTCACAGGATCACTCCTTCAACGGCATCACGCAGGCGCTCGGCGGCCTCCTCGGGCGGGACCTCCGCGGTCCACGCCCACATCGCGGCCTCCGAGCCCGCGAGGTGCTTCAGCTTGTCGGCCGCGCGGCGCGGGCTCGTGAGCTCGAGCCGCAGGCGCACGACGTCGCGCGCCGTGCGCACGGGCGCCTGGTGCCACGCGGCGATGTACGGCGTGGGCGACTCGTACAGGGCGTCCACCCCCCGCAGCAGGCGCAGGTAGAGCGGCGCGAGCTCGTCGCGCTCGTCGTCCGTCAGCTCGGCGACGTCGGCGGCGTGCCGGTGCGGCAGGAGGTGCACTTCGAGCGGCCAGCGCGCGGCGAACGGCACGAACGCGGTCCAGTGCTCGCCGCGCAGGATCACTCGCTCCGACGCCCGTTCGAACGCGAGCACGCGCGCGAAGAGGTCGTGCCCTGCGCGGGCGATGCTGTCGAGCAGGCGCGACGTGCGCGGCGTGACGTACGGGTACGCGTAGATCTGACCGTGCGGATGCGGCAGCGTCACCCCGATCGCCTCGCCGCGGTTCTCGAACGGGAAGACCTGCTCGACGCCGGGCAGCGCGGACAGCGCCGCCGTGCGGTCGGCCCACGCCTCGATGACGGTGCGCGCGCGGGTGACGGTCTGCGTTCCGAACGACCCCTCGTGGTCGGGGCTGAAGCACACGACCTCGCAGCGTCCGACCGACGTGCGCGTGCGGCCGAGACCGAGCGTCGCGAGGTCGCCCCGGCCCGTGGGCGGGTCTGCCGCGGGCGGGGCTGCGTCGACCGGTTCGCGCAGCGCGGGGCCGAAGGCGGGGGAGCGGTTCTCGAACACGGCGACGTCGTACCGCGACGGCACCTCGGACGGGTTGCCGGGCGACTGCGGTGCGAGCGGATCCGCGTCGGCACCCGGGAGCATCACACGATGCCGACGCGCCGCCGCGACGGTGATCCAGTCGCCCGTGAGCACGTCCAGGCGCATCGTCGCGGTCTCGGGGCGGGCCCCGAGCGTGCGGGTGTCGACAGCCCGCTCGGGACCGAGCGTCGTGTCGGGGTCGTCGTAATAGAGCAGTTCCCGCCCGTCGGCGAGCCGAGTCGACCGGCGCACGACGCCGGCACCGAGCGTCACCGGCTCGGCGGTCGCGGTGCGCGGTCGAGGGGAGTCCACGTCGCCACGGTAGCCCGAGCACGCGGCATCCGTCGCCCGTTCGCCGATGCGTAGCCCGCCGGGCACCCGGAGTCAACCCCCGCGGCGGAATCCGTCGCGTGGGTGACGATCGATGCAGAAGGAGAGGTGGTGTCGAGTGGACAGGCTGGTGGTGCCGCACGAGGAACGCCGCTCGGACGCCTCGAACGGCGACGAGGGCGCCGAGCAGGCGATCGCGCTCGATGACGAAGGCCTCCTCGACGAGGCCGACCTCTTCGAAGAGGCTGCGCTCCGCGACTGGATGACGCGCTACAGCGCGACCTGAGCGGAGATCCATGAACGGCCGGGGGGCCGCTCGGCGCGGGACGGCGACTCGCCGCGCGCCGAGAGGGACCGCGGCTGCGATCACGATGCTGGTCGCGGCCGCGGTTCTGTCGGGCTGCGGCACCCGCATCCCCGCCGATCCGGACGGCACGCTCGACCGCGTCACGCACGGCACGCTTCGCGTCGGCGCCTCACCCAGCGGGACGCTCGTCGTCGTGGACGACGGCCGGGTGCGGGGTCCGCTCGTCGAACTGATCGAGGGCTTCGCGGCGGAGCGCGATGCGAACCTCGAGTGGACGGTCGACAGTGAGGAGGACCTCGTCGATGACCTCGAGGGCGGCCGGCTCGATCTCGCGATCGGCGGCATGACCGACAAGACGCCCTGGGCGGACCGGGTGTCGGTCACGCGCGGCTATCCCGACGTACCGGGGTCGGGCGACGCATCCGTCGTCGTGCTCCTGCCGATGGGTGAGAACGCGCTGCAGGCCGCGCTCGAGACGTATCTCGACGAGGAGCTCTCGCGGTGAAGACCATCGGGCGCACCGACCTTCCTCCCGAGCAGCAGCAGGCACTGCGGTCGGCGATCCGGTGGGAGTGGTTCACGATCGCCTACACCATCGTGACGATCGTGCTCATCGCGCTCGTGCTGGGCGGGTCGCAGGCCATGCGGACGGCGTGGATCGAGGACATCCTGTCGCTGCTGCCACAGATCTCGTTCCTCGTGGCGCTCCTGTTCATCCGGCATCGGCCGACCGGCGCGTTCCCGTACGGCCTGCACCGCGCGATGGGCATCGGGCATCTCGTGGCGGGAGTCGCACTGCTGGCAGTGGGCGGCAGCCTCGCCTTCGAGGCGATCTCCTTGCTCCTCCGCGCGGAGCATCCGGCGATCGGGACCGTGCACGTGTTCGGCCAGACCGTGTGGCTGGGGTGGTTCATGGTCGCGGTCATGGCGGTCACCGCGATCGGCCCGTTCTTCTACGGCCACGCGAAGTCGAAGCTCGCCCCCAAGCTGCACAACAAGGTGCTCTACGCCGACGCCGACATGGCGAAGGCGGACTGGACGACGACCCTCGCCTCGATCGTGGGGGTGCTCGGCGTCGGCGTCGGGTGGTGGTGGCTCGACGGCGTCGCCGCACTGTTCATCTCGCTCGGAATCATGTGGGACGGCTGGCGCAACTCGCGCGGCGCGGTGCTCGACCTCATCGACCAGCGCGCTCGGACGCACGACGACAAGAGCGTGCATCCGCTCGCGGGCGAGGTGCTCGACCTGCTCGCGGCGCTCCCGTGGGTCGAGGACGCGTCGGTCCGCATGCGCGACATGGGCCAGGTGTTCCACATCGAGGCGTTCGTCGTCCCTCGACGGGGGAAGGTCTCGGTCGAGCGTCTCGAGGACGCGCACGAGCGGATCGTCCGGCTGGACTGGAAGGTGCAGGACGTGCAGGTCATCCCCGTCCGGGAGCTGCCCGACGAGGCCGAGATATGACGGATGCCGCCGCCACCCGCCGTGCGCCGGCCGTAGCGCCTACGCCATCACGACCACCGCGCGCCCGGTGATCTCGCCGCGCGAGAGCGCCTGGTACGCGGCATCCGCGTCATCGAGGTCGTACCGTCGCGTGACGAGGTCGACCGTGTCGAACCCACCCTTGTCGGCGAGGTCGACGACGGCGGGGAGGTCCTCGCGCGTGCGGGCCCCGAACGAGCCCGTGATCGTGTAGCCGCGGCGCACGAGCGGCGTGATCTCGACCTCGGCCGCGGCGTTGCCCGCACCGATGCCGATCGCGACCATGCGACCGCCGTCGGCGAGGGTGCGCACGGCCTGCGCGAACGTCGCCGGATGCCCGAGCGCCTCGAACGCGACGTCGACCCCGCGGCCGCCGGTGAGCTCGCGGACGGCAGTGGCGGCATCCGTGTCTCTCGAGTTCACGACGTGCGTCGCGCCGAGGCGCCGAGCGGCCTCGAGCTTCTCGTCGGAGACGTCGACCGCGATGATCGGGTCGGCGCCGGCGGCGCGGGCGACCTGCACCACACCGCTGCCGACTCCGCCGACCGCCACCACGGCGACCGACTCGCCGCGCTCGACATGCCCCGCGCGGTGCACCGCGCCGTAGGCGGTGAAGGCGGCGCACCCGAGCACGGCGGCGGTCACGGGGTCGAGCCCCTCGGGCAGGCGAGTGAGCGCCGACAGCGGAACGACCGAGTACTCGGCGAGCCCGCCCATCGAGTACATCGCGAGGAACGAGCCGTCCGGCAGCGAGAGGCGGCTCTCGCCGTCGTAGAGCGTTCCGCGCAGGCGGTTCTGTCCGAAGAAGTTCGCGCACAGGTCGTCGCGTCCGCGGCGGCACGCGTCGCACTCGGTGCACGGCATGATGAACGCGCCCACGACCTCGTCGCCGACCTCGAGCGCGGCATCCGTCGTGCCGTCGCCGATCTCGACGATCGTGCCGCTGATCTCGTGGCCGAGCACCGCGGGACGCGGGAAGGCGACCTCGCTCTTGATGACGTGCAGGTCGGTGTGGCACACGCCGCACGCACGCACCTTCACGAGCGCCTCACCGCGCCGCGGCCGGGGCACCGGGATCTCGACCACCTCCAGCGTCGGGCGGTCGTCGCGCAGGACGGCGGCCTTCATCGTGCGGGGAAGCGTCTCGGGAAGCGCGGGCGAGGCGGGCTGGGTCATCGGCGACTCCTCTGTCGGATGTTCCTCGGGGCTGCGGTCCAGGATGCGTGTGGCGGCAGCGGTCGGCAACCGGTCGTGTCGCTCGATGGAAAGCGCGGTCGGCGGGCGGTCAGCGGGGTCCGGGGCGCACCGTGAGGTCGCTGATCACGGCATCGCGCGGCAGGTCGAGCGCGGTGAGCACCGCGGTCGCGACGGACTCCGGATCGATGAACGCGCTCGCGTCGTATTCGCGCCCTTCCTGCTCGTGGACGCGCTCCTGCATGGGAGTCGCGGTGCGACCGGGGTACACGGTCGTGACACGGATGCCGCGCGGCCCCTCCTCGCCGCGCAAGGCGTCTGCGAGCGCCTTGAGCCCGTGCTTCGACGCGGCGTACGCCGACCACTCGGGGTGCGCCGACAGCCCCGCACCCGAGTTCACGAGGATGACCTGCCCCTTCGCGGCACGCAGCGCCGGCAGCAGAAGGCGCGTGAGTTCGGCGGGAGCGACGAGGTTCACTGCGAGCTGCTCGGTCCATGTCTGGACAGACAGCTCGGCGACCGTGCCGAGATCGACGATGCCCGCCGCGTGGATGACCGAGTCGATGCGATCGGGAAGGTTCGCGTCGGCGACGGCGGCGGCGAGCGATTCCGGATGCCGCAGATCGGCCGCGATCGTGACGGCGCCCTCGAGCCGCCCGGCGAGCTCCGCCGCCCGGTCGGCGTCGCGCGCGACGAGGACGAGCCGATCGCCGCGGCCTGCGAGGCGGCGGGCGATCGCCTCGCCGATCCCCGAGCCGGCGCCGGTGAGCACGTGGGTCCGAGTCATCCTGCCATCCTCCCTCATGTCGCCGTGTTGCATCGTGTGTCGTCATATGGAGCCGGGCCCTCACCGAGCGGGTGACCATGACGACATGGCCCCGCTCATCTCCCCCGCTGAGCTCGACACGCTGCTGCGCCGCGATCCCCACGTGCGCCTCCTCGACGTCCGCTGGCGTCTCGACGAACCGGAAGGCCGGCCCGCCTACCTCGACGGGCACCTCCCCGGTGCGGTCTACGTCGACCTCGAGCACGAGCTCGCCCTTCGCGGCGATCCGCGTGAGGGGAGGCATCCGCTGCCCCCGCGCGGTCAGCTCGAACAGGCCGCACGGCGCTGGGGCCTGCGGGCGGGCGACCACGTCGTGGTGTACGACGACCTCCACGCCGTCGCCGCCGCGCGAGCGTGGTGGTTGCTGACCCGATCGGGCGTGCCGTCCGTCCGCGTGCTCGACGGCGGCCTGCGCGCGTGGATCGCCGAGGGACTGCCCCTCCAGACCGGAGACGTGCAGCCGCGGAGGGGGACGATCCAGCTCGACGAGCTCGACGAGGCTGCGGTCGCCGCCATCGACGACGTGGAGGACTGGCCGTGGCGCGGCACGCTCCTCGACGTGCGGGCGCCCGAGCGCTACCGCGGCGACACGGAGCCGATCGACCCGGTGGGCGGCCACATCCCCGGCGCCGTGAACCTGCCGACGACGGTGCACGTGCACGGCGGGAGGTTCCGCTCGCCCGACGAGCTGCGGGCGGCGTTCGCATCCGTCGGGGCGACCGAGGGAGTGCCGGTCGCGGCGTACTGCGGGTCGGGGATCGCCGCGACGCACACCGCGCTCGCGGGCGCCGTCGCGGGCATCGACGTGACTGTGTACCCGGGCTCGTGGAGCCAATGGTCGAACACGCGCGGGCGGCTCGTCGCCGTCGGACGCACGCCCGCCGCGGAGGTGGTGCCGTCATGACCGAGCCGCTCATCGTCGGCGCGATGGTGCGCACGCTCGGCGCGTATCCGTCGGGCTGGCGGCACCCCGGCGCGCACGCCGACCCGCAGGCGGATGCCCCGATCCTCCGCCGCATCGCGCGACTCGGCGAGGACGCCGGGCTCGACTACCTCTTCTTCGGCGACTGGCTCGCGACCGGTCCCGACCTCGAGTTCCGCGACCCGTACCTGCTTGCGCGCATCGACCCCGTGAGCGCGGTGCTCTACCTCGCGGGGATCACCGAGCGCATCGGACTGATCGCGACCGTCAACACGACCTATGCGGATCCGTATGCCACGGCCCGCGCGACCGCGTCGCTCGACCTGCTCACGGGTGGACGCGCCGGCGTCAACCTCGTGACGGGAGCGGAGCCGCGCGCGGCGGCGAACCACGGTCGCGACGCGCACGCCGACAACGCGACCCGCTACGACCGCGCCGAGGAGTTCGTGCGCGCCCTGCGCCTCCTGTGGGAGTCGTGGGACGAGGACGCGTGGATCGCCGACCGCCTCACCGGCACGCTCATCGACGAGAACGGGCTGCGCGGGCCCGGGTTCCGCGGCGAGCATGTGCGGGTCGAAGGCCCGCTCAACGTCGCGCGGCCGCCGCAGGTGCATCCGCCGATCGTTCACGCGGGCACGTCCGATCGCTCGCGGGCGCTCGCCGCCACCGAGGCGGACCTCGCGCTCATCGCGTCGCCCGATCTGCACTCCGCGCGTGAGACGCGTGCGGTGCTGCGGGCGGCCGCGTCCGCGGCGGGCCGCTCGCCCGACGACATCAAGGTGATAGCGCCGGTCCTTCCGGTCGTCGCAGAGACGGATGCCGCGGCCCACGCGATCGTGGATCGACTGCTGCTGCTCGTGCCGATCGACGACGGCGAGTCGCCGCACGTCGAGCGGCCCGGCTTCCCCGCCAACCGCTCGCTCGCGGCCTTCCTCGACGCGGCCGAGCTCGCGCCCGACGACCCTTCACGCGGGGCGGGTGTCGATGAGCCGGTGGACGCCGTCGCCGCGGCGCGCTTCGGCGAGGCCGCTGCGCGCACGCTTGCGCTCGTCGAGCAGCGGACGGGTCGCCGGGTCGGGGGAGAGGTCCCCGTGACGTGGCGGCACCTCATCGCGGCGCATGCCGTTCCGGCTGCGTTCGTCGTAGGAGATGCGTCGACCGTCGCGGATCACTTCGAGCGCTGGAGCGACGAGCGCGCGGCGGACGGGTTCAACGTACTGTCGGCCTTCCAGCCGGATCAGTTCGAGGCGTTCACCGTGCTCGCAGTGCCCGAGTTGCGGCGGCGGGGGCTGCTCGGTCGTCAGGGCGACACGCTGCGGGAGCGGCTCGGGTTGGCTGGCCCGCGGCCGGCTCATGCGCCGGTCGAGCGATCCGCTTCCTCCGTCGGTCCCTGAGCGAGGCCGCTCCACCGACGTACGCTTCGTCGCGCAGCGCTCGCTCAGCGTCCGGGGATGGGTCACCCGTTCCCCGCGATTCGCGTGAGCGGAGCGGGGTGCCCCTTCGGGGGGCTGGCATCGGGTTCGGCGGGAGCCGACCGAAGGACGGCGGGGGAATGTCCCCGCCGAAGGGGCACCCCGCGCAGCGGCCCCACGGAGCATCCGACGACGCTTCGACTCGCTCAGCGACCGGGTCCGAGCGACCCGGGCGCGGCATCCGCATTACCGCATATGACCACGTGTGACCGCCTCTTTCGAGCGGTGACGGGCCGTGTCGTCACACTCGGCAACGCCCATCGGGAGGTGCGTAGCGTGGCGCCAGCCTTCCCCTTCCATCCCCGATTCCAGGAGACCCGACATGTCCCGTCCCGCTATTCGCGCCGTCGCTGCACTCGCCGCGGTCGCCACCGCGGCCACCCTCGCGTCGTGCGCGTCGAGCAGCGCTCCGAGCGGCTCGGGTGCGCCCGCCGGCGACCCGGTCACCGGCGGCACCCTGACCTACCTCGAGCACCAGACCTTCACGAACCTGTACCCGCCTCAGGCCGGGTTCTACCCGAACGGCGGCGTCGTGAACAACATCACGGCGCGCCTGACGTGGCAGAACCCCGAGACGCTCGAGATCGAGCCGTGGATCGCGACCGAGTGGACGGTGAACGAGGACGCGACCGAATACACGTTCGACCTGCGCGGCGAGGCGACGTTCTCGGACGGCACGCCGATCGACGCGGCGGCCGTCGCGAAGAACTTCGACACCTACGGGCTGGGGAACCCGGGCCTCGGGCTGACGGTCTCCGAGGCGATCAACAACTACGAGTCGAGCCAGGTCGTCGACGAGGACACGGTGACGTTCCGCTTCTCGGCGCCGGCGCCCGGCTTCCTGCAGGCGACGTCGACCATCAACTCGGGGCTGCTGTCGCCCGAAACGCTCGACCTGTCGCTGGAGGAGTTCGGCGCAGGCAACGCGACGGAGATCGTCGGCTCGGGGCCGTTCGTGATCACCGACGAGAGGCTCGGCACCGAGCTCACGTTCGAGGCGCGCGAGGACTACGACTGGGCGCCGCCGAGCTTCGAGCACCAGGGTCGTGCGTACCTCGACGGGATCCACCTGATCGTGGCGCCCGAGGACTCCGTGCGAATCGGATCGCTCCTCGCGGGCCAGGCGGACTACATCCGGTATGTGCAGGCGTTCGACGAGGCGCGCGTCGAGTCGGCGGGCTTCGAGTTGCACGCGCCGCAGACGCGCGGCGTCAACAACTCGATCGGCCTGCGCTTCACGAACCCGCTGCTGAGCGACGTGCGCGTGCGGCAGGCGATCGTCGCGGGCGTCGACGCACAGGAGGTCGTGGACACGATCTTCACCGCGAACTACCCGAAGGCGACGTCGGCGCTGAGCTCGACGGCGCTGGGCTACAAGGACGAATCGTCGTTCTACGAGTACGACCCCGAGAGGGCGCAGGAGCTCCTCGACGAGGCGGGCTGGGAGGCGGGCTCCGACGGCATCCGCGAGAAGGACGGGCAGCGCCTGTCGCTCACGGTCTACGAGGCGAAGCCGCAGCCGCTGTCGAAGCAGACGCTCGAGCTGGTCGCTCAGCAGCTGAAGAAGATCGGCGTCGAGCTGAACGTGAAGTCGGCGGATGCCGGCACCTACGCCGAGGACATCAAGGACCCCGTCAAGACCCCGCTCTACCACTCGATGGTCGGCCGCGCGGACTTCGACGTCATCAAGAGCCAGTTCCACACGGAGAATCGCAACACGCTCCTGTCGGACGACGCGGAGCTCGACCGGCTGCTCGAGGTCGTGGCCTCCGAGCCCGACCCCGCCAAGCGCGTCGAGTCCTCGCAGGCGGTGCAGGACTACCTCGCCGAGCAGGCGTACGTGATCCCGCTGTTCGAGGAGCCGCAGGTGTACGGCACGGCACCGTACGTGCACGGCGTCGAGTACGAGTCGGTCGGCCGGCCGCTGTTCTACGACGTGTGGCTCGACAAGTAGGTCGCAGGGGCTGAGCCGATGCGCTACGCGTTGAGACGGGCCGGGCAGGCCGCGATCGTCCTGATCGCGGCCTACACGGTCACCTTCCTGCTGCTCCAGCTGCTGCCGGGGGACGCGATCCTCATCCGCTACGACAACCCCGAGCTGGGGCTCTCGGCGGAGCAGATCCAGCAGATCCGGATCAACTACGGCGTCGACACCCCGTGGTGGCAGCAGTACCTCACGACGCTCGCGGGCTACCTGCGCGGCGAGTTCGGGTACTCGACGCAGTACGGCACGGGAGTGCTCGAGCTGATCGGCGAGGCGCTGCCCTCGACGGTCGCGCTCGCGGGCATCGGGTTCCTCGTCGCGGTGATCCTCGCGGTCGCGATCGCGTTCCTGTCGACCCTGTCGCCGTTCGGGTGGCTGCGCCGCGGACTGCAGGCGATCCCGGGGGTTTTCGTCTCGATCCCGGTGTTCTGGCTCGGCATCCTGCTCATCCAGGTGTTCTCGTTCGGACTCGGGTGGGTGCCCATCGTCGGCGCCGACCCCGTCGTCGGCCTGATCCTGCCGGTGCTCACGCTCGCGGTGCCGATCTCCGCACCGCTCGCGCAGATCCTCATCCGCTCGGTCGACGAGGTGCGGCTGCAGCCGTTCGTGACGGTCGTCCGCGCGAAGGGCGCGTCCGAGTCGCGCGTGCTGTTCACGTCGGTCGCCCGCAACGCGATCCTCCCGACGCTCACGATCGCAGGCGTGCTGTTCGGCGAGCTCGTCGGCGGCGCGGTCGTGACCGAGACTGTGTTCGGCCGACCCGGGATCGGGCGCGTCACCGAGCAGGCGGTCGCGAACCAGGACATCCCGGTGCTGCAGGGCATCGTCGTGCTGGCGGCGTTCACGTTCATCGTCGTGAACCTGGCGGTCGACCTGCTGTACCCCGTGCTCGACCCGCGACTGCGCTCCGGCTCGCGCCGCGCGAACGCCGGCACGGCAGTGCCCGAGTCCACCCCGACGCCGGTGGAGGCATCCGCATGACCGCTCCCGTCCTTCCCCCCGAGATCGACGCTGTCCGGTCTGCGGCGCGCGACGAGGCATCCGGCGTTCTCACCGACCCGATCGAGACGGATGCCACAGCCGAGCCCGGCCGCCCGAGCCGGCGCTCGTCGATTGCGCGCCTGTTCGCCCGAGAGCGTCGCCCCTCGTGGACGCTCGTGCTCGCTGTCGCGGTCGTCGTGATCGCCGTGCTGTGGGCGCTCGTCCCGTGGGCGTTCACCGGGTACGACCCGATCGACGGCGTGCCGGCCGAGAAGCTGCAGCCGCCGAGCCTCGAGCACTGGTTCGGCACGGATGCGATCGGCCGCGACCTCTACGCGGGCGTCGTCTACGGTGCGGTGCACTCGCTGTCGGGGGCGCTCATCGCGGTGACGGTGGGCCTCGCGGCGGGCACGCTCATCGGAGTCGTCGCCGGGTCGGTGGGCGGCATCGTCGACGACATCCTCATGCGGATCGTCGACGTGCTGCTGTCGATCCCCGGGCTGCTGCTCATGCTGTCGGTGATCATCCTGCTCGGCTTCGGCACGGTGAACGCCGCGATCGCGGTGGGCGTCGTGAGCGTCGCGTCGTTCGCGAGGCTGTCGCGCTCCGAGGTCGTGCGCGTGCGGCGCAGCGACTACGTCGAGGCCGCGTTCGGCAGCGGGGGCACGTTCATCTCGGTGCTGCGCCGGCACGTGCTGCCGAACTCGCTCACGGCGGTGATCGGCCTCGCGGCGCTGCAGTTCGGCACGGCGATCCTCGCGATCTCGACCCTCGGCTTCCTCGGCTACGGCGCACCGCCGCCGACGCCCGAGTGGGGGCTGCTCATCGCCGAGGGCCGCAACTACGTGGCGACCGCGTGGTGGCTCACGACGCTCCCCGGTCTCGTCGTGCTCGTCGTCGTGCTGAGCGCGAACCGCATCAGCCAGTCGCTCGGAAGGAGCTCGCGATGACGGTGCTCAGCATCGAAGGGCTGCGCGTCTCGTATGCAACCAGCGCCGGCCGCCGGGAGGTCGTCCACGGCGTGGGGTTCGACGTCGCCGAGGGCGAGGTCCTCGCGCTCGTGGGCGAGTCCGGGTCGGGCAAGTCCACGACCGCGCACGCGCTCATCGGACTGCTGCCCGAGGGCGGCCGGGTCGACGGCGGTGCCGTGCAACTCGGCGGGGTCGACATCGCCGGATGGTCGTCGCGGCGCCTGCGCTCGGTGCGCGGCGTGAGCGTCGGGCTCGTGCCCCAGGACCCCGTGGCGTCGCTCGACCCGGTGCGTCCGATCGGCGTGCAGGTCGGCGAGATCCTCCGTGTGCACGGCGAGCGCGACTCGCGCGTCGTGAGGGCGCGCGTGCTCGAGCTGCTCGAGCGCGTCGGGCTCGACGACCCGGCGCTGCGGGCTAGGCAGTACCCGCACGAGCTGTCGGGCGGCATGCGGCAGCGCGTGCTCATCGCGACGGCGATCGCCCTGCGGCCGCGGCTCATCATCGCGGACGAGCCCACGAGCGCACTCGACGCGACCGTGCAGCGCCGCGTCCTGGACCTCATCGACGACCTGCGCCGCGAAGAGGGGACGTCGGTGCTGCTCGTGACGCACGACCTCGGCGTCGCCGCCGACCGCGCGCAGCGGATCGTCGTGCTCAAGGACGGCCGCGTCGTCGAGGAAGGCCCGGCGGACGAGATCCTCGCGGGTCCGCGTGACGTGTACACAGGGCAGCTCCTCGCCGACGCGCCCGCGCTCGCAACGGGATTCCGGCGCCCGCCCGCACCGCTCTTCCTGCGCGACGCGTCCGCTGCGGCGGCCGAGAACCCGTACGCGATCACGGCGACCGGCCTCGTGAAGGAGTTCGCCGTGCGCGGGCGCGAGCCGTTCCGCGCCGTAGACGACGTGTCGTTCCGCGTGCGCCGCGGCACGACGCACGCGCTCGTGGGCGAGTCGGGCTCAGGGAAGACGACGACCGCGCGGCTCATCACGCGGTTCCTGCATCCGGATGCCGGCACCATCGACCTCGACGGCACCGACGTCGCCGGGCTGTCGCGCTCCGAGGTGCGGGAACTGCGCCGTCGCATCCAGCTCGTGTACCAGAACCCCTTCTCGTCGCTCGATCCGCGCCAGAGCATCGCGCAGATCGTGGCGGAGCCGCTGCACAACTTCCGAGAGGGATGCCGCGCCGACCGCGCCGCGCGCGCCGGCGAGCTCATCGACCGCGTCGCGCTGCCCCGCGATGTGCTCGACCGCACGCCGCGGGAGCTCTCGGGAGGGCAGCGCCAGCGCGTCGCGATCGCGCGGGCGCTCGCGATCCGCCCCGACGTCGTCGTGCTCGACGAGGCGGTCTCGGCGCTCGACGTCACGGTGCAGGCGCGCATCCTCGAGCTGCTCGAGTCCCTGCAGCAGGAGCTCGGCCTCACGTACCTGTTCATCTCACACGATCTCGCGGTCGTCCGTCGCATCAGCCACACGGTGTCGGTCATGCGCCGCGGCCGTGTCGTCGAGCAGGGCGCGACCGAGGACCTCTTCGCGAACCCCACCCATGACTACACGCGCGAGCTGCTCGCAGCCGTGCCCGGACGAACGGAGGTCGCGGCTTGACCACCGCCCCCACTCTCGTCTTCTTCACGAGGCTCCTCGACGACGCGCCGCCCGCCGAGCGCTATCGCCTCGCGACCGACCAGATCCGCCACGCGGAGCGCTTCGGCATCCAGCGCGCGTGGGTCGCGCAGCACCACTTCCGCGCGGCGGAGGGCGGGCTGCCGTCGCCGTTCGTCTTCCTCGCCCACGCGGCGGCGGCCACGAGCGAGATCCGGCTCGGGACCGGCGTCGTGACGCTGCCGCTCGAAGACCCGGTGCGGGTCGCCGAGGACGCGGTCGTCGCGGACCTCCTGTCGGGCGGCCGCATCGACCTCGGTCTCGGCAGCGGCGGCACGCCGTCGTCGTTCACGCCTTTCGGCCTCCACGTCTCGGAGAAGGCGGCGGTGTACGACGAGAAGCTGCGCACGCTGCTGGCCGCGCTCGAGGGAGACGACATCGGCGGCGGCAACACGCTGTACCCGGGTGCCGGAACCCTGGGTGCCCGCATGTGGCAGGCCACCTTCTCGGCAGCGGGCGGCACCCGCGCCGGGGTCCACGGCCACGGCCTGCTCCTCTCCCGCACGCAGCCGCGCCCCGCCGACGACCTGCACGCGTCGCTCGCCGCGATCCAGCAGCCCATCGTCGACGCGTACCTCGAAGCGCTCCCGCCGGGCGCCGCGCCCCGCGTCACCGCTTCGCGCACGGTGTTCGTCGCCGACGACCGCGCCGACGCGCTGCGCTTCGCCGAGGTCGGCCTGCGCCGCGCGGCCGAGGGCTTCCGACGGGCGGGCCAGACGATCCCGGGCGACTCGCTCGACGAGCTGATCGTCGCGCTCGACACGCACCTCGGCACGCCTGACGAGGTCGTCGCCTCGCTCGGGACTGACGGGACGCTCGAACGCGCGACGGAGATCGCGTTCCAGGTGCACTCGGTCGACGCCCCGCACGACTTCGTCCTGCGCTCGATCGAGCTGTTCGCGACCGAGGTCGCCCCGAAGCTCGGCTGGGCGACGAGCGACAGCAGCCTGGCATCCGCCCTCGAAGGATCTCTCGGAAAGGAGACCGCATGACCACTCCCACCGTCGACGTCGTCGACACCCTCACGGGCGCGGCGCCCGACGGCGTCGTCGCCGCCGTCCGCAGCATCCGCCCCGTCACGCGCGAACAGCTGCAGGCCAGCTACGACGCCCTCTTCGATCCCGTCGACGACGCCGAGTTCAGCCTGACCGAGCGCCTGCTCGTCGCGGCGTTCGCGACGGGACTGACCGGGGCGGATGCCACGGCCGACCTTTACGCCGAGCGCGCCGCGGATGCCGACGCCGGTGCGGCATCCGTCATCGCCTCGCTGGTCGCTGAGGCGGGCACGGCCGGTCCGTTCGGGCGGTACCGGGAGGAGGGGCTCGTCGGCGAGAGCGCCGACGGCCGGCGGTTCTCGGTGGCCGAGGGTGCGCGCACCCAGCTCGGCGACCGGCTCGCGGCGGCGCTCGAGCACACGCACCTGCTCGTCTACCGGCCGCGCGAGGCGGCGGATGCCGCGCTCCAGCGCCTGCTCGACGCGGGATGGACCGTGTCGGGCATCGTCACCCTGTCGCAGCTGGTCGCGTTCCTCGCGTTCCAGCAGCGCGTCGTCGCGGGACTCCGCGTGCTCGAGGAGGTGGGCGCATGAGCGAGACCGTCGCCACCCAGGTCCAGACGTTCACGTACGACGAGCCGCATCCGCACGCGTTCACTCGCGGCGAGGTCGGCTGGCTGCCGTGGCTGGAGCCGCTGCCCGTCGATGAGCTCACCGACCGGCACTACGACGGACTCGTCGATCGAGCGCGCGCGTCGAGCGACTACTTCCGGCTGCTCGCGCGCGACCCCGAGATCCTGCGGGCGCGCACGCTCGTCGACAAGGACATCTTCTACAACACCGCCCAGGGCCTCCCGCGGGCCGAGCGCGAGCTCGCGGCCGCGGCGGCGTCGCGCGTCAACGGCTGCGTCTTCTGCGCATCCGTGCACGCCCGCTTCGCCGCGCACTTCTCGAAGAGCCCCGAATTCGTCGACGCGCTCCTCGCGGACGGCGTGAAGGCTGACCTCGGTGAGCGCTGGGACGCGATCACGGATGCCGCGGCCGCCCTCACGGCGACGCCGATCGCCTTCGGGCCGGCTCACGTCACGCGCTTGCGCGCAACCGGGCTCGACGAGCTCGAGATCGCCGATGTCATCCACGGGGCGGCGTTCTTCAACTGGGCGAACCGGCTCATGCTGTCGCTCGGACGGCCCGTCGCACCGCCCGACCAGGCCTGACAGCGAACGATCACGTCCGGGGCGGCACCGGCCCGCCGTCCCGGGCGTGTCGTGTCGCGTCGCGTTTCGCGTGCGCGCCGAACCGCGCCTATGCTCCTGGCATGGGCAGGTTCATCTATGACGCGTCGGGAAACTCGGTCGAGATCGAGGACCGCACTCTCGCACATCTGCGCATCGTCGTGATGAACAAGCTGCGCCGGTCCGAGGCGTTCATGTTCGACGTCGACATGGGTGACGGCAGCGGCCGCCGGAGCTTCTGGATGCACCCGTCGGTCCCCATGCAGTTCCACTTCTACGGCGGCCGTCAGCCGCGCATCAACCGCATGTGGGTGGAAGACCTCATGCAGGCCGCGAGCGGGCCCAACGGACTCACGATCGTCCCCGAACCCGCCGACGACCCGGTCGTCGAAGAGGGCTGACCCGGCTCGCCGCCCGGCCCGGCCGATCCACCCGGCGGCGCGGAGCCCTCAGACGTGGCTGCGCGACTGCTCGGGCTTGACCTCGGGCGCGGGGGAGGTGCTCGAGTCCCCGTCGGGCTCGGATTCCGACACTGCAGGCACGGCGGCCGCGTCGAAGTGCTCGGCCACGAGCATGATGCCGCCGGACGAGTTCGCCGAGTTCGCGAGCTCCTCGATCCACTCGCGGCTCAGCTGCGCCGGCTCGGGGTCGTCGAACACGAACCGCAGCGGGATCGAAGGGTGCAGCCAGAGCGTGGTGCGGCCGCGCGGCTCGCCCTCAGGGTGCTTCCACGAGACGGTGAAGCTCTCGTTGCGGCGCAGCTTCGTCGCGATGACGACCTTCAAGTGCGCCAGGGCGCGGTCTTCGATGTGGATCGGTGTGCCGGCGCCGCCGTAGTAGATCGTGCCCATGCGTTCACCTTAAGGTGCCGAAACACCCATCAGGTGAAAGATTTCACCTGATGAGCATGCATGCTCGCGCGCTGTCCACAATGTGGGCACCGGTGCGAACGAGGACCGTGCTCAGGACGCCGTGGCCGCGCGCACCTGACCACCCGTGACGTCGCCCGCAATCGGGTCGCGCAGAAGGTCGCCGAAGGCGGCCTCCGCCGCGCCGATGAGAAGGCGGTCCTCGGCGAGCACCGCGGTGCGGATCTCCAGGTCTTCGGCGGATGCCGGCATGCACTGCGCGCGCACCGATTCGTCGAGCGCCGCCGGGTCGCTGTCGGCGATCGTGGCGAGGAATCCTCCCAGAACGACCACCGCCGGATTGAGCACGTTCACCGCGTTGGCGAGCGCAGTCGCGAGGATGTGTCGCTGACGGGCGAGCTCGGCGGCGACATCCGGCGCATCCGACGCGAAGATCGCCGCAGCGAGCGTCGGCTCGTCCGCGCCCGAGAGCCCCACGGCGGCCAGCAGCCGCGCGCGGCTCACCTCGTCCTCGAGGACGCCGTCGGCGGCGCGGCGATCGGCGGGGGAGAGGATGCCGGGGCGGTTCTGCCCGAACTCGCCGGCGTAGCCCGCCGTGCCCGCGACGGGGAAGCCGTGCACGATGAGACCGCCGCCGATGCCGCTCGCGCCGCCGTTGAGGTAGACCAGGTCGTCGATGCCGCGGCCGGCCCCGAACAGGTGCTCGGCCATCGCGCCGAGCGACGCGTCGTTGCCCACCGCCGTGGGCAGCCCCGTCGCCTCCTCGACGAGGGTGCGGACCGGGGCCTCGCGCCAGCCGAGGTGCGGCGCGATGCGCACGAGGCCGTCGGCGGCGCGCACGAGCCCGGGCACCGCGACGCCCGCCGCGACGACGCGCGCGTCACGCAGGACCGTGCCGCGCCACTCGTCCGCGACCTCGGCGATGAGGCGGGCCGCCTCTTCGGGCGACATGAGGTTGTCCACGTCGATGCGCCGGCGTGCCGGGATCCCGCCGTCGAGCCCGACGGCGGCCATCGTGAGCGCATCGACCTCGGGGTTCGCCGCGATCGCGATGACGCGCGGATCGGGGGCGACGACGGGAGAGGGACGGCCCACGCGACGGGACGGGTCGGGCGCTCGCTCGATCGTGAGGCCGAGCGTCGTCAGCTCGGCGACGAGGTCGGCGACGGTGGAGCGGTTGAGCCCCGTGAGAGCGGTCAGCCGCGACCGGGAGAGAGCGCGCTCGAGGTGCGCGAACTGCAGCACGCGCGCGAGATTCGCGCGTCGCACCCCTTCGACGGTGCCTGAGCGGTCGGCCACCTGACCACTGTAGGGGCGGTCGGCGTGATCGAGCGCCTCCACGCGCGAATATGTTGGGCTTGACTCGAAATCCGCCTACTTCTATCCTTGAGCCGTCCAGATCACTTTCGACATCACCGTCGAAACTTTCGAGAGGTTCGAAGATGAACACACGCAGCACGTTGCGGTTCGCCGCGGGCGTCGCCGCGACCGGCCTGGCGATCGGCGCCCTCGCCGGCTGTGCGGCCGGCGGCGGAGGCACCGACAACGACGGGAACGGCGACGAGGTGACCATCACGTGGTGGCACAACGGCACCGGTGAGCCGCTGAAGTCCTTCTGGGAGGAGGTCGCCGCCGAGTTCGAGGCCGACAACCCCGGAGTCAACGTGGACGTCCAGGCGTTCCAGAACGAGGAGCTCCAGCGCACCCTCATCCCCAACGCACTGCAGGCCGGTGGCGACGCAGCTCCCGACCTGTTCATGGTCTGGGCCGAGGGTGAGATCAAGTCGCAGGTCGAGGCCGGTTACCTCAAGGACCTCAGCGAGCTGACCGAGGTCGTCGACTCGATCGGCGGCGCCGGCACCGGCTGGAACGTCGACGGCAAGCAGTACGGCATCCCCTACCGCTTCGGCATCGAGGGCATCTGGTACAACGCCGACCTGTTCGAGCAGGCGGGCATCACCGAGACGCCGACCACGTTCACCGAGTTCAGCGAGGCGATCAACAAGCTCGCCGACAGCGGCGTCGCTCCCATCGGCGTCGGCGCGGGCGACGGCTGGCCGGCCGCCCACTGGTGGTACCAGTTCGCGATCAAGACGTGCTCCGAGGACGCGCTCAAGGAGGCCGCCGAGACGCTGACCTTCGACGACGAGTGCTTCGTCGAAGCGGGCGAGAACCTCAAGGCGTGGATGGACGAGTTCGACGGCGACCTGCCGTTCCAGCAGAACCCGACCAGCACCCCGGCACAGAGCGTGCCGAACAGCTCGGCGGGCCTGCTCGCCGCGCAGCAGACCGCGATGGAGCTCATGGGCACGTGGCACCGCGGCGAGACCGCGAAGCTCGTCCCGGGCGCCCCGGCCGACAACCCGCCCGCGCCCGAGTGGCTCGCGTGGATGCCCGTGCCCGACATCGAGGGCGCCGCGGGCGCTCCCGGCGCCGCGCTCGGCTCGGGTGACGCATGGGGCGTCTACGTCGACGCGCCGGACCAGACGCTCGACCTCCTCGAGTACATCTCCAGCGTCGACGTGCAGACCCGCTTCGCCGCCACCGGCGAGATCCCGACGGTCGCGGGCGCCGAGGCCGGCATCACCGACCCGGTGCTCAAGCAGATCGCCGAGGGCACGGTCAACGCCGAGCTGGTGGTCACGTGGCTCGACACGCAGTACGGTCCCGTCATCGGCAAGGCGATGAACGACGCCATCGTCAACCTGATGTTCGGCAACGGCACGCCCGAGGACGTTCCTCAGGCGATGAACGACGCGGCCGCGACCCTGTAGTAAGGCGACACCGCACCTCATGACCGCAATCAACGAGGCCGGGCCCGCGCTTGACGCGGGCCCGGCCCCCGTCGGGACCAGGAAGCGCTCCGCGCGCGCCCGCAGGCGCCAGTGGGGTGAGGTCACCCTGTTCGCAGGACCGGCGGTTCTCGTCTACCTCGTCTTCGTCCTCCTCCCCGTGGTCCTGGCCGCGTACTACAGCTTCTTCAACTGGAACGGCCTCGGACCCCTCGAACGCTTCATCGGCTTCGACAACTACGCCCGGCTTCTGACCGACCCGGTGTTCCACCGCTCGGTGGGCAACAACTTCTTCATCCTCTTCCTGTCGCTGCTCATCCAGGGGCCGCTCGCGATCCTCGTCGCGCTCCTCATGAACCGGCGACTGCGCTTCCGCGGGCTGCTTCGCGCGCTCATCTTCGTGCCCTACGTGCTCAGCGAGGTGACCGCCGGTCTCGCGTGGCAGATCATGCTCCAGTCGGTCCCGCCGACCCGGTACGGCCCCATCGACACGTGGCTGCGAATGATCGGGATCGAGAACCCTCCGGCCTGGCTGGCCGACCCGAGCGTCGTCATGTGGACGATGTTCGGCATCCTCACGTGGAAGTACCTCGGCCTCGCGATCATCCTCATGCTCGCCGGCCTGGCGGGCATCCCCGAAGACCTCTACGAAGCCGCCGCCCTCGATGGCGCCGGCTGGTGGAAGACCCAGTGGCACATCACCGTGCCGCTGCTCGGACCCACCATCCGCATCTGGGCGTTCCTGTCGATCATCGGTTCGTTGCAGCTGTTCGACCTCGTGTGGATCGTCACCGGCGGCGGACCTCTCCATGCTTCCTCCACGATGGCGGTGTACATGGTCGAATACGGCCTCAACGTGACGCAGATCGGATACGGCAGCGCCGTCGCGGTCGTGCTCTTCCTCATCTCGCTCATCGTCGCCCTGCTCTACCAGCGCTTCGCGCTGCGCCGCGACCTGCAGGGCGCCCTCACGACGGGGGTGCGCTGACATGACCGCCGCACTGCAGCACCGCGCGGGCAAGCGCGGCATCGACTGGAGCCAGCCGATCGTCTACGTCGTGGCGCTCGTGGTCGCAGCCATCGCGATCGGGCCTGTCCTGTACGTCGCGATCGCCGGCTTCCGCACGAACCCCGACTTCTTCGCCGACCCGGCGGGGCTCCCGAACCCGTGGGTGTTCGACAACTACGCGCGAATCCTCGGCGATCCGCGGTTCTGGAACCAGGTGCTCGCGAGCACCGTCACCGCCCTCGGCACGACGCTCGGCGTCATGCTCCTGGGCGTCATGGCGGCGTTCGTGATCGCGCGCTACGACTTCCGCGGCCGCAACTTCCTCTATGCGCTGTTCACGACGGGGCTGCTGTTCCCGCTCACGATCTCGATCCTTCCGCTGACCGTCCTGCTGCGTCAGCTCAACCTCTTCGGATCGTGGTGGGGGCTCATCATCCCGCAGGTCGCGTTCGCCCTGCCGACGACGATCATCATCCTCGTGCCCTTCCTGCGTGCCATCCCGGGCGAGCTCGAAGACGCGGCGGTGGTCGACGGCACGACGCGCATCGGGTTCTTCTGGCGCATCATGCTGCCGCTGTCGATGCCCGGTCTCATGACGGTCGGCGTCCTCGCCTTCGTCGGCAGCTGGAACGCCTACCTCCTGCCGCTGTTCGTGCTGCAGGCGGGCGGTGCGCGCCCCGAGGACTACACGCTGCCGCTCGGCGTGCAGTTCTTCTCGACGGCCTACGGGCAGGACACGACGGGCGTGCTCGCATATACCTCGCTCGCGATGCTTCCAGCGATCCTGTTCTTCACACTCGCCGAGAAGCGAATCGTCGGCGGTCTTCAGGGGGCGGTGAAGGGATGACGACGGATGCCTCGACCGAGGCCGTGACCGAGGTGTGGCGTGACTCGACGTTGCCCGTCGACCAGCGTGTCGACGCGCTGGTCGGTGCGCTGACCCTCGAGGAGAAGATCGCCCAGCTGTACGGCATCTGGATCGCCGCGTCGAACGACGGGGCCGAGGTCGCGCCCAACCAGAACGAGATGACCGAGGACGTCGATCTCGCCGACATCGCTCCGCTCGGGCTCGGGCAGCTCACGCGCACGTACGGCACGGTTCCGGTCGATCCGGCCGCCGGCGCCGTGTCGCTCCTGCGCACGCAGCAGCGCATCGTGTCGGAGTCGCGCCTGGGCATCCCCGCCCTCGCGCACGAGGAGTGCCTCGCGGGCTTCGCCGCGTGGGGCGCGACCGCCTACCCGGTGCCGCTCTCGTGGGGCGCCGCGTGGTCGCCCGACCTCGTCGAGCGGATGGGGGCTCGGATAGGCGCGGACATGCGCAAGATGGGCGTGCACCAGGGTCTCGCCCCCGTGCTCGACGTCGTGCGCGACGCCCGGTGGGGCCGCGTGGAAGAGACGATCGGCGAGGACCCGTACCTCGTCGGCACGACCGCGACGGCCTACATCAAGGGGCTCGAGTCGGCGGGCGTCGTCGCGACGCTCAAGCACTTCGCCGGCTACTCGGCCTCGAAGGCGGGCCGCAACCTCGCTCCCGTGTCGATCGGCCGGCGCGAGCTCGCCGACGTGATCCTGCCCCCGTTCGAGATGGCGATCCGCGAGAGCGGCGTGCGCAGCGTCATGAACTCGTACACCGACATCGACGGCGTGCCGTCGGCGGCGGACGAGTCGCTGCTCACGGGTCTCCTGCGCGACACGTGGGGCTTCGAGGGAACCGTCGTCGCGGACTACTTCGCGATCGCGTTCCTCGTGACCCAGCACGGCACCGCCGCGGACTGGACCGACGCGGCGCACCAGGCGCTCGAGGCGGGCATCGACGTCGAGCTCCCCGGTCGCAAGACCTTCGGCCCCGATCTCGTCGCCGCAGTGCGCGACGGCGTCGTGCCCGAGGCGCTCATCGACCGCGCCCTGCGACGCGTGCTCGCGCAGAAGATCGACCTGGGTCTGCTCGACGGCGAGGCCGGGTTCGTCCCGCCTGTGCTCCACGGGCGCGAGGACGCGATGGCCGACGAGGTGCGCGGCTCGGTCGACCTCGACCCGGCCGAGAACCGCGCGCTCGCGCGCGAAGTCGCCGAGCGGGCCATCGTGCTGCTCAGCAACGACGGGACGCTGCCGCTGCGCTCCCCGAAGCGGATCGCCCTCGTGGGCCCGAACGGCGACGACCCGTACGCGGTGCTCGGCTGCTACTCGTTCCCGCTGCACGTGGGCATCCACCACCCCGACTTCGGGGACGGCATCGAGCTCCCGACCCTGCTCGAGTCGCTGCGCGCCGAGTTCCCCGACGCCGAGATCACGTACGTGCAGGGCACGAGCGTCGACGGTGGCGAACGAGACTTCGGCGAAGCGCTCGAGGCCGTCCGCGGAGCCGACGTCGCCATCGTCGCCCTCGGCGACCGCGCCGGGCTGTTCGGCCGGGGCACGAGCGGCGAGGGCTGCGACGCGGCCGACCTGAGCCTCCCCGGAGCCCAGCAGGACCTGCTCGACGCCGTGATCGAGACGGGAACGCCGACGATCGCGACGCTGCTCGCGGGGCGGCCTTACGCGCTGGGCTCCGCCGTCGATCGCGCGGCCGCCATCGTCGCAGCGTTCTTCGCCGGCGAGGAGGGCACGCCCGCGATCGCCCGTGTGCTGTCGGGCCGCGTCAACCCGAGCGGGCGCCTGCCCGTGAGCATCCCGGCCGACGCCGGCGCGCAGCCGTCGACGTACCTCGCCGCGACGCTCGCGCGCAAGAGCGGCGTCTCGAACATCGACCCCTCGCCGGCGTTCGCGTTCGGCCATGGGCTCGGCTACTCGCCGTTCGTGTGGTCGGATGCCGCGGCATCCGCCCCCGACCTGCCGGTCGACGGCACGGTGACGGTGTCGATCCACCTCGGCAACGCGGGTGACCGTGACGGCGTGGAGGTCGTGCAGCTCTACCTGCACGACCCCGTGGCGTCGGTCGTGCGCCCGGTCCAGCGGCTCATCGCCTACGCGCGCGTGCCGCTCGCGGCCGGCGAGCGCGCGCGGGTGTCGTTCGACGTGCCCGCCGACATCACCTCCTTCACCGGGGTCGACGGACGCCGCATCGTCGAGCCGGGCGACCTCGTGCTGTCGTTCGGCCGGTCGAGCTCGGAACTCGTCGCGTCGCGCACCGTCCGCGTCGTGGGCGACACCCGGGTCGTCGACCACACCCGCGCCCTGCACGCGACGGTCACGGTGCTGCCCGACGCCTGACCGACCACAGGGAGCGCAGGGGCGCGAGCGGTTCACCGCTCGCGCCCTCTCTGCGTCGGTGCGGGCGTTCCGCGCACGAGAGTGCGGGGCGCCGCGGGCTCGGCCCGCGACGCCCCGCGTGGGGGATCCGTCGCGTTACTTCCTGGCGACGACGACCGGTGCCGAGGTGGCCGAGACCGCCTCGAAACCGTCGAGGTGTGCGGTGACGACGACCGACAGCTCCTTGCCGACATGGGCGTTCTTCGGCTTGAACGTGGCCGACGTGTCCTTCTTGCCCACTGGCTCGCCGTCGACCAGCCACTGATACGTGAAGGTGACGCCCTCCAACGACCACTCACCGGGGTCGGCGGTGACCGTCTTGCTCTTGGCCACCTTGCCCACGATCGACGGTGCGACGAGGTTCACGAGCTCCGGCTCGGGGTCGTCGGCGGCGACCAGGTGCGCGACGCCCCAGCGGGCCGTCGTCTGATAGCCCGTGCCCGTCGGCTCGGCCCACGTGTGCACCGAGTACCGCGCACCGTCGCGACCGTCGTTGACCTGGAAGTCGATCCCGTGGAACGTGTCGGGACCGCCGAGCGGGACGTCGCTCTGACCGCCGGACTGGCCGGTCAGGTCGACCGCGAGCTCGACGACGTACCCGCCGTCGACGAGGGCCGCCGCGCTCTCGAGGCGTGCCGCCTGGGCTGCCGCGTCACCCGTGCCGAACGATCGGCCGTTCTCGACCGTCACGCGGAACTGCGCGTCGTTCGGGCCGTACGCACCGGTCTTGCGGTTCTCGAGGTCGAGGAACAGCTCGACGCCGTCCTGGTTCCACGGGTCGCTGTTCGCGACGTCGATGACCGGGTCGGCCACCTCGTACAGCACGTACAGCACGTCGCCGCGCCACAGCGTGCGCACCGAGGCCTTCGCACCCTCGGCGCTGCCCTCGACACGGGTCGCCGTCGTCACCGGCTCGACCGTGCTCCAGACCTCGTCGACCGTCGCGTCGACGGTGGGCGCGGCATCCGTCTCGGGCACCTCGAGGAACGACAGCGGCTCGAGGAACGTGAGCGTCCCCGTCGATCCGGCCGAGTTCCAGCCGCCCACGACCGTTCCGTCAGCGCCCACCACGCGGACGTCGAACGGAGCCGTCGATCCGCGCGTCACGTCGGCGTGCGGCAGGTGCACCGCGATGAGGTGCTCGCCGTTCACGACCTCATCGACGCCGGCGACCGAACCGGCCGCGCCGGGGGCGTAGACGTACTCCTCGCCGCGGTACGTGAACTCGACCCGCTCCGCCTCGACGGCGCTGCGCACGAGGACCGTCAGGTGATCCGCGTTCCACCGCGTCTGGAAGCCGCCTGCCCCGCCCGTGAGGACGTTCTCGGGCAGGTTGCGCCACTCGACCGCATCCGTGAAGCCGTCCGGGAGCGCGACGTCGCCCTCGAACACGTTCGCGGTGTTGATCAGCGGCGGCACACCCTCGTCGTCGCCGGCGGCGCCGAAGTACGCGGGCTTCGCCGCGAGCGAGCCGTCGAACAGCACCGGCTGCTGTGCCGAGCGCCACGACCGCGTGTCGGTGAGGCCCCAGATCGTCACCGAGTACAGCTTCTCGGCGGCGGGTGCGGATGCCTCGTACGCGCGGAACGCGTCGAAGGCGTCGCGGTAGAAGTGGCCCTGCTTGATGCGGTTCGGCTCGTTCGCCGGGTTGATCGTGACGTCCATCTCGGTCACCGCCTGCAGCAGCCCGTAGCCGGCGAACCGGTCGAGTGCGGCCTCGAGTGCCGAGATCGGCGTGTTGATCGAGACGTGGAACTGGTGGCCGACGCCGTCGACCGGCACCCCGGCGTCGAGGAGCCGCTCCACGAGCGCCTGGTACTGGTCGCCCTTGAGGTCCTGCTCGGTGTTGTAGTCGTTGATGAACAGCTTCACCGGGCGGTCGGCCGCCGGGTCGGCGTAGACGTCGTTGAACGCCTCGTCGGCGTACTGGAACGCGAGGTGGATGTACTCCTCGCCGAACACGCGGTACCACGCGCTCGGGCGGAGGCCGTCCGGGGTCGCCTGGTCGGAGACCACCTCGTTGACGACGTCCCACGCGGTGAGCGGGTTCGTGTCGGATCCGAACAGCCCGTACTCGCTCGAGATCCACTCCGCGATGTCGAAGACGTGCGTGCGCAGGCGGTCGCGCAGGAACTGCCTGTCGGCGTCGGAGTCGGTGAGCTCGCGCCCTGTGTCGTCCTGGAAGAACCACGCCGGCGTCTGCGAGTGCCACAGCAGCACGTGGCCGTACACGCGCAGATCGTTGTCGCGCGCGTAGTCGAGCAGCGCGGCGGCCTGCGAATGGGGCGTGAACTGCTTGTCGGCGTTGTACCAGGCCTCGACCTTCATGTGGTTCTCGGCCGTGATCTGGTCGAAGTGGTGGAGGACGACGTCGGATGCCCCACCGCTCGTCTCACGCTGGTCGATCGCCACGCCGACGGGGAAGTCGACGGTGTCCTTCAGAGGCGTGAGCGACAGGTCGCCCGTGGACGGCTCGGGCACCCACACCGTGATCTGGTCGACGAGGAACGTCGAGGTGTTGCCGCTGTTGTAGCGGGCCTCGAAGTACAGCTCCGCGGCCTCGTCGTAGCCGGGGACGGTGAACTGCCCCGACACGCGCGTCCAGCCGGTCGCGGTCGCGTTCTCGACCTGGATGAGGTTCGCGAACGACTGCGATCCGCCGTTGAGCGTGCGCATCGAGACGGTGAGGCCGCGTCCGAGGTCGGAGTCGGGCGCGAAGCGCACATACGCCTCGAGCGCGTACGTCGCGCCGGGGAGCAGGACGTCCTTCACGTCGTGCTGCACGCCGTCGCCCTCGTGCGTGCGGTCGGAGACCTGCACGGCGTGGGACGTCGCGAGCGCGCCGCCCTCCACGACCGAAACGGTGGGGTTCGACGTGTCAGAGCCCTGACGCGGGAACCAGCCGTCGAGCTCGCCGTCGTCGAAGCCCGTCTCGAGCAGCACGGTGCCCGGAGCCTGCGTCGGCGGCTCGTTCGGGTCGGTCTCGGGCGCCGTGATGAGCACGTCGTCGAGGAGCAGGTCCACGCCCGCCTCAGCCGCCTCCACGTAGAGGATCGCGGCGGGGGTCGCCGGGTCGCTCGTGTAGGTGCCGCTCAGCTGCACCCAGGCGGTGCCGTCGACGGTCGTGCGCGAGCCGACCCACGGGTACTCGTTCGCCGCGCCGGGCTGGTTGACGCCGAGGTTCACGCCGATGGGGGCCGCCGAGGGGTCGGCGAGGCGCACCCACGCCGAGATCGAGTACTCGACGCCTTCGTCGAAGAGCGTCGACACGTCGATCGAGGCTCCGCTCCACGTGTTCGCGCGGTCGGTGATCGCGAGGCTGTGCGAGCCGCCGTGGGCGGCGGCATCCGTCTGCGCGATCGTCGCACCGCGACCGGCCCATGGAGCCGTGTCCGTCTCGAAGTCGCTCTGCAGCACCGTGACCGGGCCGCTCGGCTCGCCGGACGGGGCGGTGATGAGGATGTCGTCGACGAGGTACGTGTACGGCGCGGCCGGCGACAGGTCGCTCGTGCCGATGTAGACGCTCGAGTCGTCGGCATCCGCCGTGCGGGTGCCGGTGATCGTCGTCCACGACGTCTTCGTGATCGTCGTGTTGCTGCCGTCGGCCCAGTGGAAGCCGTCCTTCACGACGAACCGTGCGCTGGTCGAGTCGGCGGGGGCGTCGTCAGCCAGGCGCACGCGCGCGCTGAACGTGTAGACCGTGCCCTCCTCGAACAGCGACGCGGGGCTCTCGATCCCGACGTAGTCGGCGTCGCGGTCGTTGACGCTGAGCACCTGGTTCGACGCGTCGTCGGGGTCGGCCACATAGGTCAGGGTGTCGGCACCGCCGCCGCTCTGCGTCCAGCCGCCCAGGGTGCCGTCTTCGAAGTCGACGGACGACACGACGGTGTCGGCGGCTGTCGCGGCGGGTACCGCGGTCAGGGAGGTGACCAGCAACGCTCCGGCCGCGATCGCGGATGCGAGGGCGGCGAAGATCTTGCGGCGTCGTCTCACGGGCGCTCCTTTGCGCGAGGGAGTGAATTTGTGGTTCTCGCAAACTATTCGACGGGTCGCGGATGCCGAGGGCACCGTTACGGAACTGTTACGAAACTTCTTCGGAAGTTTCGAGGGCATGCTTCGTCGAAGCATCGGTGCGAAGCCGGGGCGCGTCGTCTCGCCTCCGGCTCGCTCGGCGACCGCGTGCCTCGGCGATCAGCCGACGGGAGGCGGAGCCGTGCTCCCACGCACGACGAGGTGCGTCGCGAGGTCCATGCGCAGCGTGTCGACGCTCGCGCCCTCGGCGAGGCGCAGCACGAGCCGCGTCGCCTCTTCGCCCATGCGTCGCAGCGGCTGATGGATCGTCGTGAGCTGCGGGCTCATCCACCGGGCGAGCGCGATGTCGTCGTACCCGACGACCGAGAGGTCGTCCGGAACCCGGAGTCCGGCATCCGTCGCCGCGGCGATCGCGCCGAGGGCCTGCAGGTCGCTGCCCGCGAAGATGGCGGTGGGCGGGTCGGGCATCGCGAGCAGCTCGCGCGCGTGGCGCTCGCCGCCGCCGGGGTGGAAGTCGCCGAAGCGGATCCACTCGGGGTCGATGTCGAGGCCCGCGGCGTTCATCGCCGAGCGGTAGCCGTCGATGCGCGCAAGCGAGCACATCATGTCTTCGGGGCCTGTGATCGCGGCGATCCGGTGATGTCCGAGCTCGATGAGGTGGCGTGTCGCCATGAGCCCGCCGGTCCAGTTGGCCGAGCCGACCGACGGCACGTCGGGCGATGGGTCCCCCGCGGGATCGACGATCACGAACGGCACGCCGCGCGAGTGGAGCTTTTCTCGCTGCGGTCCCGAGATCTCGGAGAACACGAGCACGACGCCGGCCGGACGCCGCCGGAGCACGCCGTCGATCCAGTGCGGGTCGGGCGAGTGGCGGTCGCCGCTCACGGTCAGCACGACCGAGAGGCCGGCCGCGTGCGCGACGTCCTCGACGCCCTCGATCACCTCCATCGACCAGCTGCTCTCGAGCTCGTGGAACACCAGCTCGACGAACTCGCTGCGCTGGCTCACCTTGCGGCGCGTGTAGCCGTGGCGGGCGAGATGCTCCTCGAGCCGCGCGCGAGTGGCGGGCGCCACGTCGGTGCGCCCGTTGAGCACCTTCGACATCGTGGCGAGCGAGACCCCCGCCTCTGCGGCGATCGCGGCGAGCGTGATGCGCTGCTTCTCTGCCATGAGCCTCTATCCTGTGCGAAGGGTCACCGCGCGCGACGGCGCGCGCATCGCCTTCGATTGTGCACGACTTTCGGCAAGGTTGTCGATACTTTCGTCCGACGAGTGGGACGACGGATGCCGCATCCGGCCCGTCACGTCACAGTCGCCCGCTCGCGAGCGCTCCTCCCGTCGCCACGCCGGCAGCCGTCGCGAGCAGCCCCGCGTCGCGTGAATCGGCCTCTCGCGCGAGCTCGGCGACCGCGCGGTCGAGGTCGCCCGCGTCGAGGACGAGGCCGTCGCGCACGCACGCCGCCCACGCCGAGACGACGTCGACCGCGGCCTCGCCCGGGCGGCCGGCCGCGCGCTCGGACCGCACGACGGGGAGCACGCGCAGGCGCAGCTTCGTCACCGTGTCGACGGCGATCTGGGCGAGACGGTGCTCGATGCGGGGGTTCTCGAATCGCTCGGCGAGCGATGCGCGATAGCCGTCGACGTCTCCGCCCACCGCGCGCCCGGACTCGTCCCAGAAGGACTCGAGGGCGCGACGGCACTCCCGGTCGGCGACCGCCTCCGCGACCGTCGTGAGTCCGCGTCGCAGGCCCTCGAACGCCAGGGCGAGGTGCCCGCCGTTGAGCATGAGCAGTTTGCGGCGCACGTACGGCTCGATGTCGTCGACGAACACCGCGCCGGCCGACTCCCACGCCGGGCGCCCAGCAGGGAACTCGCCGCACAGCGTCCAGTCCGAGAACGGCTCCGCGACGACGGGGGCGTCGTCCCGCCACCCGGTCGCCTCGCCGACGACGGAGACGTCGGATGCCGTTGTGCGCGGCGTGATGCGGTCGACGCTCGTCGTGACGAAAGACGCGAGGGCGGGGGCATCCGTCATCCCCGCCGCTTCGGCGAGGGTCTCGAGCGCGTGGCGCACGCGGGAGCCGTTGTCGGGCAGGTTGTCGCACGGCACGATCGCGACGGGGTCGACGGATGCGCGACGCCGAGCCTCCAATCCGAGGAGCACGCGCGCGAGAGGCGTGCGGAGGGTCGTGACCTCGCGTCCGCGGAGCGCCTCGAGGTCGGCCCGCACGGCGAGATCGTCGAGGTCGAGCGTCCCGTCGGCGCGCAGGTGGTAGCCGGCTTCGGTGACCGTGAGAGTCACGACCGCGGTCTCCGGTGCCGCCAGCAGAGCGCACAGGCGGTCGAGGTGGCCGGCGGGACGAACCTCCGCGATGCTGCCGATCTGCGTCACGCGGTCTGTCACGGGGCCGCGCTCGATGAGCGAGTACACGCCGCCCTGCGGCGCGAGCCGGTTCGCGACGTCGTCGCCGCGGCCCGTGAAGGCGGCGATGCCCCAGCTCGCGGCATCCGTCGCCCGCGCCGTGTACCAGGCCTGATGCGCGCGATGGAACGCGCCCGCGCCGATGTGCACGATGCGCACCGGAGGCGCGGGAAGCGGAGTCCCGACCCGCGCGAGCGCTTCGCGCGACAGGCGGGGGAGCCCGGCGGCGCTCACGCGGCATCGTCCGCGGGTCGGTCGGGCATGCCGAACAGCGCGCGAAGCCATTCGGCCTGGCGCACCCAGTGCACGCCCTCGCCGCCCTCGTGCTCGTTCCACGGGTAGTCGACCATCGTGCGGTCGGCGCCGCCCCAGTGGTTGAACGCGGCGTAAGCCCCCGACGGCGGCGCGATCGTGTCGAGGTGCCCGCACGCGAAGAGCGCGGGCGCGGTCGCGCGCTTGGCGAGGTTCGCGCCGTCGATGTACGACAGCGCGCGGAACACGCGCTCGTGCGAGCCGCGGTGCACCGACAGGTACCGCACGACCTCGGCGGTCATGCCCTCGCCGGTGAGCCCGACGACGCGCGGGAGGTCGCACAGCACGGGCGCGGCGGGCAGTGCCGCGGCGACGCGGTCGTGCAGAGCTGCGGCCGCGATGGCGATGGCGCCGCCCTGGCTGTTGCCAGTGACGGCGACACGGGCGGGGTCGACCTCGTCGAATTCGAGCATCGCGTCGACGGCGCGCACCGCGTCGGCGAACACGCGCCGGTAGTAGAGATCGTCGGGGTCTTCGATCCCGCGCGTCAGGAAGCCGGGCGCCGCCGGCGCCGATCCGTGCGGATCCGGCGTGTCGCCGCCCGTGCCCCACTGGCTGCCCTGGCCGCGCGTGTCGACGATGAGCTGCGCGAAGCCGGCGACCGGCCAGTGCAGGCGCTCCGACGCGAGGCCCCGGCCGCGGCCGTACCCGACGAACTCCACGATGGCGGGCAGAGGTCGCCGTACGCCGCGCCGCCGCACGAACCACGCGCGCACGGGGTCCCCGCCGAAGCCCGAGAACACGACGTCGTCGACGTCGACGAGGTCGAGCGGCGCCGATGAACGGCTGCGCCGGGAGACGGATGCCGCGGCTCGCGCCTCGGAGACCGTGCGGCTCCAGAACGCGTCGAAGTCATCGGGCTCGGCGATCTCCGGCCGGTAGGAGCGCAGGAGCTCGAGGGGCAGATCGAAGCGGGGCATGGGGTCTCTCTCGCATCGGCGGCGGCGGCGTTCGCGGAGTCCGCGGAGCCGTGGGTCACGGTCAGAGAACAATACAATGAAAACGTTGACATCGGCCCGACGGCCGATTACGGTTCAACATGTATCGCCCACATATCCGAAAGTTTCGGTCGCGTTGCCGCGGCCGCAGGCAGCCGCAAGGGAGCGCATGTCGGTCAGCACGAACGTCGCGATCGCGAACGCGATCGACATCAGCTCACAGGACGGCGAGGCCGAGCAGCCCGGCCCCGGCAGGCGCCCCCGTCGTCGGCGGCGCGACGAAGGCGCAGTCACGTGGCGCAAGGCCCTCCGCAAGGATTGGCGGCTCTACACGCTGCTGATCCTGCCGATCGTCTATCTGGTGATCTTCAAGTACCTACCGATGGCGGGGAACATCATCGCATTCCGCCGGTACCGCCCGGGCGGGAACATCTTCGGCGATGAGTGGGTCGGCTTCCACTACTTCGAGATGTTCGTCAACGACCCGACGTTCTGGCGCGTGTTCTGGAACACGGTCATCCTCGGTGCGCTGTGCCTCATCGTGATCTTCCCGCTGCCGATCGTCCTCGCGCTCATGCTCAACGAGCTGCGGTCCGCGAAGTTCAAGCGCGTCGCGCAGTCCATCACCTACCTGCCGCACTTCATGTCGCTCGTGATCGTCGCCGGAATGGTGCTCCAGCTCGTCTCGACGCGCGGCACGTTCAACCAGATCATCGAGGTGCTGGGCGGCGACGCGATCGACTTCATCCAGAAGCCCGAGTGGTTCCGGCCGATCTTCGTCGGCTCCGAGATCTGGCAGACGGTCGGCTGGGGCACGATCCTCTATCTCGCCGCGCTCACCACGATCGACCCGCAGCTCTACGAGGCCGCCCGCATCGACGGCGCCAATCGATGGCAGCAGACGTGGCACGTCACGCTTCCGGGCATCGCGCCGACGATCGTGGTGCTGCTCATCCTCAACATCGGCACGTTCCTGTCGGTGAGCTTCGAGAAGGTCCTCCTGCTGCAGAACCCGCTCAACCTCTCGACCGGCGACGTCATCGCGACGTATCTGTACCGCCTCGGCATCCAGTCGGGCAACGTCTCGTACGCGACCGCCGTCGGACTCTTCGAGGCGATCATCGGCCTCGCTCTGGTGCTGAGCGCCAACTTCATCTCGCGCCGCGTGACGGGAGCAAGCCTGTGGTGATGACCAAGCCCCTTCCGACCACGACGGTGAGGACCGAGACGGACCGTTCGCTCGACCGGGTGTTCGGCCGCAAGAAGGTCGGCGGCATCCGCGACACGCGCGGTTACACGGCGTTCCGCGTCGCGAACGTCGTCGTGATCATCGTGCTGTGCTTCGTCACGCTGTACCCGTTCCTCAACGTGATCGCGGTCGCCTTCAGCTCGCAGGGCTACATCAACGCGGGTCGGGTCAGCATCGTTCCGCTCGGGTTCAACGTGACGACCTTCGGCACCGTCATGAGCGACCCGATGTTCTGGCGCAACTACGGCAACACGGTGCTGTACACGACGGTCGCCACGGCGATCTCGATGGTGCTCACGACGATGTTCGCCTACGCGCTCTCGAAGAAGCGCCTCAAGGGCCGGCCCTTCTTCGTGGGGCTCGCGGTCTTCACGATGTTCTTCTCGGGCGGCATCATCCCGAACTACGTGCTGATCAACTCGCTCGGCTGGCGCAACACCCTCTGGGCGCTCGTCATCCCGAATGCGATCAGCATCTTCAACCTGCTCGTCATGAAGGCGTTCTTCGAGAACTTCCCCGAGGAGCTCGAAGAGGCCGCGTCGATCGACGGCCTGACGACGTACGGCATCCTGGGGCGCATCGTGCTGCCGCTGAGCAAGGCGGTCCTCGCGACGATGGTGCTGTTCTACGCCGTGACGTTCTGGAACGCCTGGTTCGGGGCCCTGCTCTACATGAACAAGCCCGAGCTGTATCCGGTCACCCTCTACCTGCGGAACCTGCTGATGTCGTCCGCACAGCCGGACGGCTCCGATGAGGGCCTTCAGATCGCGGCGAACGTCAAAGCGGTGACGATGCTCCTCACGGTGCTGCCGATCGTCTGCCTCTACCCCTTCCTGCAGCGGTACTTCGTGTCGGGCGTGATGCTCGGCTCGGTCAAGGCGTGAGCGATCTTCGGACGCTCCGATCCCCCAAGAGAACAGAAAGGTACATCCCACGATGACACAGCGAGCAGGCGCGACGACGCGCCGCGGCCGGGGCGCAGTCGCGCTCGTGGCCGCGATCGCCGCGGGCGGTCTGGCGCTCTCCGGCTGCGCGGCCGGCGGCGACGAGACCGACGAGAACGCCTTCGACTTCACCGGCAAGGAGGTCGGCGCGATGGCCGACTACGGCGTCGGCGACACCTTCAAGGCGACCGAGCCGGTCGAGTTCGGGCTCTTCTACCGCGACCACGAGGGCTACCCCCTTCAGGAGGACTGGCCCATCCTGCAGGCGCTCGAAGAGAACCAGAACGTCACGTTCGACATCGAGAGCGCACCCCGCGCGGGCTACGAGGACGCGCGCGGCGCCGCGATCGCGTCGGGCAACGCGCCCGACATCATCTCGGTCACCTACCCCGGCCAGGAGACCCCGTTCGTCGCCGGTGGCGCGCTGCTGCCCGTGAGCGACTTCGTGCAGTACATGCCGAACTTCCTCGACAAGGTCGAGAAGTGGAACCTGCAGGACGACATCGACGCGGTCCTGCGCAAGGACGACGGCAAGTTCTACCTGCTTCCGGGCGTCAGCGAGATCGTCGTCCCGCAGTACAGCTACGTCGTCCGCAAGGACATCTGGGACGAGCTGGGCCTGAGCTACGAGCCCGAGTCGTACGACGAGTTCAAGGCCGACCTCATGAAGGTCAAGGAGGCCTACCCCGACAAGTACGTCATCTCCGACCAGTACAACGACCCCGACCCGCTCGGGGGCGCGCTCAACATGGTCGCTCCCAACTTCGGCACGCACGCCGGCTGGGGTCTGTCCGCGGGCACGGGCGCATGGTGGAACGGCGAGGAGTTCGAGTACGCCGGTGCGAGCGACGCCTACAAGGAGCTCATCGAGTTCTTCCACGGGCTCGTCGAGGACGGGCTGCTCGACCCGGCGAGCGTCACGCAGACCGATGACGACGCCAAGGCGAGCTTCTTCAACGGCGACTCGTTCGTCATCGCGGGCAACGACCAGTTCCTGCCCTCCGCGATGACGTCGTTCTCCGAGGTCGGCAACACCGATGCCGAGGTCGCGCTCATCCGCCTTCCCGAGGGTCCGGCCGGCGACAAGCTCGCCGCGGGTGGCCGCATCGACGGCATCCCGGGCCTCATGATCTCGGCGAAGGCGGCCGACCAGCCGTACTTCAAGGCGCTGCTGCAGTACCTCGACTGGCAGTACTACTCGGACGAGGGACTCGAGTTCGCCAAGTGGGGCGTCGAGGGGCTCACCTTCGAGCGCAACGGCGACACCCGCGAGCTCGCGGCGGACTGGGACCGCGCCAAGGACCTCCTGAACCCGGGCGCGACCAAGCTCCTCAACGTCGACGGCGGCTTCGCCAACGGCGTGTGGATGGCGGCCGAGGGCGGCACCGAAGACCTTCGCACCTCGATGATGGCCCCCGCCACGAAGGAGTTCGTGGACTCGATGCTCACCAAGGAGCAGTGGCCCACCGCGCCCGCGGCGCCGCTCACCGAGCTCGAGAACGAGCAGGCCGGTCTGTGGAAGACGGCCCTGATCGACACCGTGCGCCAGGCGACGGCAGCGTTCATCGTCGGCGACCGCTCGCTCAGCGACTGGGACGCGTACCTCGCCGAGCTGAACACCGCCGGAATGGACCAGTACATCGACATGCTGAACGAGGCGCAGAAGCGTCACGCTGAGGCAGTGGAGAACGGCGGCTCCGAAGACTAGGAGCCGATCGAACGGCAGTCCGGTCCCGCTCGCCTCCCCCCGGGGGCGGGACCGGACTCGCCGCATGTCCGGATCCGGGAGGATGGATCACATGACACCCACGGCGAGCACCCCCGACCCTCGGGACACTCGTCTCGGGCGACTCGCGACGCCCGTGTACTGGTACCTCGTCGTCGCCGCCGGCTTCCTGCTCGCCGCGGCTCCCGGACTCGTGGCCTCCGCGCTCGTGGCCCCGGTCGTGAGCAACGTCCCGCTGTTCGCGCTGTGCGCCGTGCCGTACGGTCCCGCCTTCTCGGCCGCCCTGTACGCGCTGCGTGACGGGACGCGCGGTGAGGAGCAGAACCCGTGGCCCCGCTACTGGCGCGGGTGGCGGCTCAATGTGATCGACGTCCTGTGGGTATGGGTGCCGGTGCTCGCGATCGGCGCACTCATCGGCATCGGCATCGCGTTCGGCCCCGCGGTGGGCGTGGCATCCGTCTTCATCGTGATCTCGTGGATCGTGCTCCTCTTCGTCGCGCTGTGGACCGTGTTCGCGATCATCATCGCGTCGCTCTTCTCGTTCCGCGCACGCGACATCTTCCGCCTCTCGCTCTACTACATGGCCGGGCGGCCGCTCGCGACCCTCGGCTTCGCGTCGCTGCTCGTGCTCGCCGTCGCCGTCGTGTTCTTCGCGTCGGGCTGGGCCCTCGCGCTGCTCGCGTCGGCGTTCGCGGGGCTCGCGCTGTTCACCGCGCGACCCGTGACCCGAGACATCCGCGAGCGGTTCATCGCGCCCGACGAGGCCGACGCGCGCGCGCCCGAGTCGCCTGACGCACCCGAAGCCCCTGAGGACTGACCGCTACGGGATGACGCGGTCGCCGGCATCCGGAACGCCGGACTTGCGCCAGAAGTACGTGCACACGTGGTCGCGCCACTCTCGCGCCGACCGCTGCTGCTCGGCGAGGAGGTCGCGGCCGCGCGCGAACACGTCGGCGGGCACACGGCCCTCGAGCTCGTCCCACTCCGCGACCTTGCGGTCGACAGCGTCGGCGCCGTCGATGTGCGTGTCGTAGATGTGCTGGATCACGGTCTTGCCGTTGCGCAGCACGTGCTCGTACGGCACGTGGTGGAAGAAGAGCAGCAGCTCGTCGGGAACGGTTTCGAGCGACTCGTACGTCTCGCGCCACGGCGAGGGGTACTGCCCCGCGAAGCCCGTTCCGGCCGCGACCGTCCGGTCCACGCCGACGCCGTCGCGATCGGCGAAGTGGTACGTGCCCCACGGCGAGTACTCGTAGCCGTCGACCGACGGGCCGTAGTGCGAGCCGGGCGTCACCATGAACCCGACGCCGAGGGGAGCGGTGTACGCCTCGTAGGTGAGCCACGAGTCGTCGAGGACCGACCGGATGCCCCGCCGCACGTCCTCGTCGTCGCCGAACGTCAGCGCGATCCACTCGTCGAGGATCGCACCGGGGTCGAGCCCCGCGTCCCACGCGAGGCGCCCGTACGCGTAGAGGTTGGCCTGGGCGAGCGGATGCCCCGTCCAGAACGGGTCGTCGCCGACGTTCGACACCGCGACGATGCCGCCGCGGACGGTCTCGGCGAGCGACGGACCGCCGTCGCCGAACGGCGGGAAATCGAGGATCTCGCGCCACCACGGAGCGAGGTACACCGCGTGACGCTGCTGTCCGGTGTACTCCTGCGTCACCTGCAGCTCGAGGGCGACCGCGGTCTCGCGCATCGCGGGGATCACCGGCGAGACGGGCTCGCGCACCTGGAAGTCCATCGGCCCGTGCTTGACCTGCAGCACGACGTTCTCGTGGAAGCGCCCGTCCAGCGGCGTGAAGTGGTCGTACGCGGCACGGGCGCGGTCGGTCGACCGGTCGCGCCAGTCCTGTCGGTGGTTGTACACGAACGCGCGCCAGTGCACGATCCCGTCGTGCGGCGCGAGGGCTCGCGCAAGCACGTTCGCGCCGTCGGCGTGGTCGCGGCCGTAGGCGAACGGTCCCGGCTGCCCTTCGGAGTCGGCCTTCACGACGAAGCCCCCGAAGTCGGGGATCTCGCGGTAGACGCGGGCCGCGGCATCCGCCCACCACTCGATGACGTCCGGGTCGAGCGGGTCGGCCGTGGCGAGGCCTCCGACGGTGATCGGGGCCGCGAAGCTGGCGGACAGGTGAACACGGATGCCCCACGGGCGGTACACGTCGGCGAGACGCGCGACGATGCCGAGCCCGTCGGTGAGCAGCCGCGCTTCCCGCGCGTGCACGTTGACGTTGTTGAGCCCGACGCGATTGATGCCGATCGAGGCGAGGAGCCGCGCGTAGCGCTCCACGCGGGAGAGGTCGTCGCGCAGGCGACCGTCGGCGAAGAAGATCGAGCCGCCCGCGTAGCCCCGCTCGACCTGCCCCATCACCGGGTGGACGTCGACGTTGTCCCAGTGGTCGAGCATCCGCATCGCATGCTGCGGCTCGTGCCGGGCCGTCGGCAGGGTGTCGTCGAAGGCCGTGGCGCCGAGGCGCACGACGTGGAACCACCCGTACAGCGCGCCCGAATCGGTCGTGGCGCGCACGCGCGTCGCGCCGCCGGCGCGCGACACCTCGAAGCCCTCGGGGGCGGTCGCGGCATCCGTCGTCGCCTCGATCACGAGGTCCGCGCCGTCGCCGCCCGCCTCTTCGAACACCATCCCGGCACGCGACGCCTCGCCGCGCACCGTCTCGAGCAGCCGCCCGGCGCCGCGCACCGCGACCGTCCGGCCGCGGAGGTGGGCGGTCGCGGCATCCGGAAGCCACATCGGATGCTCCCCGATCGGCGCGACCTCGCGAGGGTCACCAGTCATGCACTGTCCCGTCCACGCGGCGCGCGACCGGAAGGTACGCGGGTTCGTACGCGAAGCGGTCGGCGGCCGCGTCGTCGTACGTGACGCCGAGGCCGGGATCGTCGCCCGGGTGCATGCAGCCGTCGGCGAAGGTGTACGCGCTGTGGAAGACCTCGGCCACGAGCGGGTCGTGCTGCATGTACTCCTGGATGCCGAAGTTGTTGATCGCGAGGTCGAGATGCAGCGCCGCCGCCATGCCGACGGGCGAGATGTCGGTGGCACCGTGGCTGCCCGAACGCACGCCGTAGAGCGCCGCGTAGTCGAAGACCCGTCGCAATCCTGTGATGCCCCCGGTGTGCGCGGCCGACGCGCGCACGAAGTCGATGAGGTGCTCGCGGATGAGGGTCTGGAAATCCCACACCGTGTTCATGACCTCGCCGATCGCGAGCGGGGTGGTCGTGTGCTGCCGGACGAGCCGCAGCGCCTCCTGGTTCTCGGCGGGCGTGCAGTCCTCGAGCCAGAACGGGCGGTACGGCTCGAGGTCCTTGCCGAGCCGCGCGGCCTGGATCGGCGTCATGCGGTGGTGCCCATCGTGCAGCAGCGGAAGCTCGACGCCGAACTCCTGGCGTACCGAGTCGAACATGTCGGGCACGAAGCGCAGGTAGCGGTCCGTGTCCCACTCCGTCTCGACCGCGAGGGTCGCCCGCTGCGCCGGCTCGTACGACGAGCGCCCGGTGGGCTTCGACGAGACGCCGTAGACGGTGCGGATGCCGGGCACCGCGGCCTGGATCCGGACGGCGTGGAATCCCTCGGCGATCCGCTCACGCACCGAGTCGTGCAGCGCGTCGAGGTCGCGGCCGGACGCGTGCCCGTATACGAGCACGCCGTCGCGCGATGCGCCGCCCAGCAATTGGTGCAACGGCATGCCGGCGAGCTTCGCCTTGATGTCCCACAGCGCGACGTCGACCGCGGCGATCGCGGTCATCGTCACCGGTCCGCGCCGCCAGTACGCCCCGCGGTAGAGGAGCTGCCACGTGTCTTCGATGCGGTGCGCGTCCAGTCCCACGAGCAGCGGGGCGACGTGGTCCTGCAGGTACGACGCCACCGAGAGCTCGCGGCCGTTGAGCGTCGCGTCGCCGAGCCCGGTCACTCCGTCCTCGGTCGTGATGCGCAGCGTGACGAAGTTGCGCGACGGGCTCGAGATGAGCACCTCGGCCGACCGGATGCGCGTGCCCGCGGTCATGCCACGGGCTCCGGCTGGGCGGGGGCGACAGGGGCGGACTTCGGCACGGGATAGCTCTCTTTCGGAAGACGGTAGGCGAGGTCGATCGCGGTGTCGACGGCCTCGTCGAGGTCGAGGCGGTGCTCGGCGACGAGGCGCGCGAGGTACGCGGCATCCGCTCGCCTCGCGAGGTCATGACGTGCGGGGATCGAGCAGTAGGCGCGCGTGTCGTCGACGAACCCGCTCGTGTTGCGGAAGCCCGCGGTCTCGGTCACCGCTTCGCGGAAGCGCCGCATCGCGTCGGGCGCGTCGAGGAACCACCACGGCGCGCCGAGGCGCAGCGCCGGGTAGGCGCCCGCGAGCGGCGCGAGCTCGCGCGAGTACACCGTCTCGTCGATCGTGAAGACGATGAGGTGGAAGTCCTCGCGGTGCCCGAACGCCTCGAGCACGGGTCGCAGCGCGCGCGTGAACTCACCCGCGACCGGGATGTCGTAACCGATGTTCGGGCCGTGGGCGGCGGCCGCGCCGCGGTCGTGGTCGCGCAGCACGCCCGTGTGCAACTGCATCACCAGCCCGTCGTCGGCCGACATCGCCGCCTGCTCGAACAGCAGATGGGCGGTGAGGGCGGCGGATGCCTCGCCCGTGAGCGGCTCGCGGAGCGCCGCCCCGAAGAGGGCGCGCGCATCGGCATCGGGCAGGCGCGTCGTGTCGGCGCGGAGGTGCCCGTGGTCGGTCGCCCGGGCTCCCGCGGCGATGAACGCCTGGCGGCGGGCGCGCAGCGCCGCGAGGAAGCCGTCGTACGAGAAGGCGTCGATGCGCGCGGCCGCGCTCAGCCGCTCGAGCTCCCCCGTCCACGCGGGTGTCCCCGCTTCCAGGAGCGTGTCGGGGCGGAACGTCGGCACGACGCGGCCGCCCCATCCGTCGGCGGCGAGCGTCGCGTGCGCGGCGAGATCGGAGTCGGCCGCGTCGGTCGTCGCGAGCAGCTCGAGCCCGAAGCGCTCGAAGAGGGCACGAGGGCGGTTCTCCGGGCGGGCGAGGCGGTCGGCGATCCAGTCGAAGAGCACGTCGGCAGCCTCGGGCGACGGTGCGAGGGGTGCGTCGAACACGTCGTGAAGCACGTGCTCGAGCCAGTATCGCGTCGGGGTGGCGCGAAGCGCCGTCCATCCCGCGCAGAAGCGCCGCCAGATCGTGCGGGGGTCGGTCTCGGCATCCGGCCCCACGCCGAGATCGGCGGCCGAGCGCACGCCCGCGTCGCGGACCGGCCCGGGGGAGGTCGCCTGCGACACGATCATGCGCACGACGTAGTGGTCGGGGGTCACCAGCAGCGAGGCCGGATCGGCGAACGGCTCGTCGGCGGCGAGCATCGCCGCGTCGACGTGCCCGTGCATCGACACGATCGGCAGGCGCGAGGTCGCGTCGAGCACGTGACGGGCGATCGGGCGGACGGCCGGGTCGGCGGGCAGGGCGCGGTCGGGGTGCAGCGCCCACCCCCGCGACGCGGCGGCGCCTTCGACTGTCGACCCCATGTGACCCCTCCGAATGTAAACGTTATTACACTAGTCGGTGTCGGCCCCGCTCGGGGATGATTGGCTCACCGGATCACCCCGGATCACCGAACAGCGAGGTGGCGCACAATTGGTCACAGTCCATGACGTCGCGGCCCTGTCGGGCGTCTCGATCGCCACCGTGTCGCGCACGCTGCGCGCGCCGCACCGCGTCTCGGAGCAGACGCGCGATCGGGTGCTCGCTGCTGTCCACGAGCTGGGCTACCAGCCGAACCGTGCCGCGAGCGGCCTGCGCGGCGGACGCACCGGCGTCATCGGGCTGGTCGTGCCCGACATCGAGAACCCGTACTTCTCATCGCTCACCAAGGGCGCGCAGGCGAGCTCGCGCGAGCGCGGCTACGGGCTCGTCGTCGTCGACACGACCGAGCGCGCCGATGTCGAGTCGGCCGAGGTCCAGGCCGTGCGCCCCCAGATCGACGGCATCATCCTCGCGTCGTCGCGTCTGCCCGACGAGCAGCTCGCGCAGATCGCGGCGACGACGACCTGCGTGCTCGTGAACCGGGACCTGGGACCGGATGCCCCGGCCACCCCCACCGTGACGATCGACGAGCGCGTCGGCGCCCGCGCCGCCGTCGGCCACCTGCACGACCTCGGGCACCGGCGGATCGCCTACATCGGCGGCCCCGCGCGATCGTGGTCCCAGGCGCGGCGCTCGGCGGCGATCCGCGACGCGGCGCAGGCCTACGCCGACATCGACCTCATCGAGCTGTCGGGCTACGCACCCGACGCCGAGGGCGGACGACAGGCGGCGGATGCCGCGCTCGTGGGGCGCCCCACGGCGGTCATCGCGTACAACGACCTCGTCGCGCTCGGCCTGCTCGCCCGGTGGACCGAGCTGGGCGTGCGCGTGCCCGACGACGTGAGCCTGCTCGGGTTCGACAACACGTACGTCGCGCAGCTCTCGTTCCCGCCGCTCACGAGCGTCGGGGTCGACCTGCGCGAGTTCGGAGAGACGGCGGTCGGGCTCCTGCTCGATCGCATCGCGGGCAGCACGACCGACGCGGCCGACCTCAACCACGAGCTCGAGCCGAAGCTCGTCGCCCGCGCATCGACCGCCGCCCCCGCCGCCGGCGCAGGGGAGTGAGCGTGGGCTCGTACCGCAACCCGATCCTGCCCGGGTGCCACCCCGACCCGAGCATCTGCCGCGTCGGCGACGAGTACTACCTCGTGACCTCGACGTTCGAGTACCTGCCCGGCCTGCCCATCCACCGCTCGACGAACCTCGTCGACTGGGAGCCCATCGGGCACGCGATCCACCGCGAGGGGCAGCTCGACCTGAGCCGTGTGCCGTCGTCGAAGGGGCTCTACGCCCCGACGATCCGGCATCACAACGGTCGCTTCCACGTCATCTGCACGCTCGTGCCGGGTGTCGTCGACGGCGTGTACCGCGACCTGCCGGGCGCGCGCTCCGGGCACTTCGTCGTGACCGCGTCCGATCCCGCGGGGCCGTGGAGCGACCCCGTCTGGTTCGACGGGCTGCCCGGCATCGACCCGTCGCTCACGTTCGACGGCGACCGCGTGTGGATGTGCGCGACCGCTCCGGCCGAAGGCGACGCGTGGACCGGGCGCAACGCGATCTGGCTCGTCGAGCTCGACCCCGAGACCTTCGCGCCGATCGGCGAGCGCACGCCGATCTGGACGGGTGCGCTCGCCGACGCGGAGTGGTCCGAGGCGCCGCACATCGTCCGGCACCCCGACGGCGGGTGGGTGCTCGTCACGGCGGAGGGCGGCACGGCCCGCGACCACTCGGTCGCCGTCGCGTACGCCGACGAGATCACCGGCCCGTACCGAGGCGATCCCGGCAACCCACGCCTCACGCACCGCCATCTCGGCGAGGACGTCGCGATCCAGAACGTCGGCCACGCCGACCTCGTCGAGGCGCCGGACGGCCGCACGTGGGCGGTCGCCCTCGCGACCCAGACCATCGACGGCACGGACGCCCTCATGTCGCGGCAGACGATGCTCGTCCCGGTCGCGTGGGAGGGCAGTCGCGCCGTCTTCGCGCCCGGAGCGGGACGGATCGAGGAGCACGTCGAGGCGGAGGGGGTGCCGGAGCAGCATCCGTGGCCGTCCGTCATCCGCGACGACTTCGACGGCGACGCGCTCGACCTCGCATGGAACGGCGTGCGCGCCCTGCCCGAGACCTTCGCCGATCTGACCGCGAAGCGCGGGTCTGTGCGTCTCGCGGCGACGCCGACCGAGCCGTCCGAGGTGGGCGTGACCGCGTTCCTCGGGCGGCGCGTGCCGACGTCGCGCTGCTCGATCTCGGCGTCCGTCGCGCTCGTCCCCGGCGACGGCGCGCTGCGCGCGGGACTGCTGCTGCGGACGTCGGAGCGCGGATGCCTCGAGGTCTCCGTCGATCGCGCGGGACGCGTGCGCGGTGTCCTGTGGGCCGACGGCGACGCACACGAGCTCGGCGAGACGGCCGTGCCGCCGGGCGCTCCTGTTGCGCTCACGATCGGCGTCGACGGGCACCGCGTCGATCTCACCGCGGCCGGTTTCGCCTTCGCGTCGACGGATGTCGCGGGCGTGCTGACCACCGGCCGTACGAGCTGGTTCGTGGGCAGCTGGTTCGGTCCGTTCGCGGTGGGGGATGGTTTCGCCGACGTCGAGTTCGCCGAGGTGCGCACGGCCTGATTACAGGGGCCCGCGATCGAGGGCGCGGATGCCGCGAACTCGGAGTGGACGCGGCATCCGGATTGATATAGGTTGTTAGCCGCAACAATTACCCGCGCCGCGCAAAGGAGCGACATGCCCACCCCCACTCGCGAGGACAAGTTCTCGTTCGGCCTCTGGACCGTCGGGTACCCCGGCAACGACCCGTTCGGCGGCCCCACCCGCAAGCCCCTCGATGTCGTCCACGTCGTCGAGAAGCTCGCCGAACTCGGCGCCTACGGCCTCACCTTCCACGATGACGACCTGTTCGCGTTCGGCTCGAGCGACGCCGAGCGCCAGACGCAGATCGACCGCCTGAAGGGCGCCCTCGGCGACACGGGCCTCATCATCCCGATGGCGACGACGAACCTGTTCAGCCAGCCCGTCTTCAAGGACGGCGGCCTCACCTCGAACGACCGCGGCGTCCGCCGCTTCGCGCTGCGCAAGCTCATGCGCAACCTCGACCTCGCCGCCGAGCTCGGCGCCAAGACCTACGTCGCGTGGGGCGGTCGCGAGGGCGCCGAGTACGACTCGGTGAAGGACATCCGGGTCGCCCTCGACCGCTACAAGGAGGCGTTCGACTTCCTCGGCCAGTACGTCCTCGACAAGGGCTACGACATCCGCTTCGCGATCGAGCCGAAGCCGAACGAGCCCCGCGGCGACATCCTGCTGCCGACCGTCGGCCACGCCCTCGCGTTCATCAACGAGCTCGAGCACCCCGAGCTCGTGGGCCTGAATCCCGAGGTCGGTCACGAGCAGATGGCGGGCCTGAACTTCCAGGCCGGCATCGCGCAGGCGCTGTGGCACGGCAAGCTGTTCCACATCGACCTCAACGGCCAGCGCGGCATCAAGTACGACCAGGACCTCGTGTTCGGCCACGGCGACCTGCACAACGCGTTCGCGCTCGTCGATCTGCTCGAGAACGGCGGCCCGGGCGGCGGTCCGGCGTACGACGGCCCGCGCCACTTCGACTACAAGCCGTCGCGCACCGAGGACGAGGACGGCGTGTGGGAGTCGGCCAAGGCCAACATGCGCACGTACCTTCTGCTCAAGGAGCGCGCGCAGGCCTTCCGCGCCGACCCCGAGGTGCAGGAGGCGCTCGCCGCGGCCCGGGTGCCCGAGCTCGCCGAGCCCACGCTGAGCGACGGCGAGACCGCCGATGACCTCCTCGCCGACCGCTCGGCGTTCGAGGACTTCGACTCGGGCGCCTACTTCGCCGGCAAGGGCTTCGGCTTCGTGCGCGTGCAGCAGCTGGCCACCGAGCACCTTCTCGGCGCGCGCGGCTGATCCCGCCTTCCCGGACATCTCCGTCGACCGCGTGACCGCGCGGCCGGCGGAGGTGTCCGACTATGGGCATACGGACTCTGAGAGAGGAGCAGCGATGGCGCTCGTGACGGGGGTCGACTCGTCGACCCAGTCCTGCAAGGTCGTGATCACGGATGCCGCGACCGGCGCCGTCGTGCGGCAGGGCCGCGCGACTCACCCCGACGGCACGTCGGTCGACCCGGCCGCGTGGTGGACGGCGCTGCAGGAGGCGATCGCCGCCGCGGGCGGCCTCGACGACGTCGAGGCGTGGTCCATCGGCGGCCAGCAGCACGGCATGGTCGCGCTCGACGCCGAAGGGCGCGTCATCCGCGACGCCCTGCTGTGGAACGACACGCGCTCGGCCGGCGCCGCGGCCGACCTCATCGCGGAGTTCGGCGCCGACGACCTCGCGCAGCGCACGGGGCTCGTGCCCGTCGCGTCCTTCACGATCACGAAGCTGCGGTGGCTGCGCGACCATGAGCCCGAGAACGCGGCGCGCGTCGCGGCCGTCGCCCTCCCGCACGACTGGCTGACGTGGCGTCTTCGCGGGTTCGGCCCCGCAGGCGAGTCCGAACGCGGTCCCGTGCTCGAGGAGCTCGTCACCGACCGGTCCGACGCGTCGGGCACGGGCTACTGGGGCGAGGCGCCAGACGGATCCGAGGGCTACGACCGCGACCTACTCATCGCGGCGCTCGGTCACGATGCCGTGCTTCCGCACGTGCTCGGCCCTGTCGAATGGGTGACGGATGCCGCGGGCCGACGCGTCGGGCCGGGTGCCGGCGACAACGCCGGCGCGGCGCTCGGGCTCGGCGCGGGTCCCGGTGACGTCGTCGTGTCGATCGGCACGAGCGGCACGGTCTTCGCCGTGAGCGAGAAGCGCGTCGTCGACCCATCGGGCACGGTCGCCGGCTTCGCCGACGCCGACGGGCGGTTCCTCCCGCTCGTCGCGACCCTCAACGCGGCGCGCGTGCTCGACGCCGTCGGCCGTCTGCTCGGCGTCGACCACGCCGAGCTGTCGCGCCTCGCGCTCACGGCGGAGCCGGGTGCGGGCGGGCTCACGCTCGTGCCGTATTTCGAGGGCGAGCGCACGCCGAACCTTCCGGATGCCACGGCCTCCCTCACGGGCCTGACGCTGGCCTCGACGACGCGCGAGAACCTCGCCCGCGCCGCCGTCGAGGGCATGCTGTCGGGCCTCGCGGCGGGGCTCGACGCGCTGCGTGGTCTCGGCGTCCCGCTCGAGCGCGCGCTCCTCATCGGCGGCGGGGCCCAGTCCGAGGCGGTGCGCGAGATCGCGCCGCTCATGCTCGGCATGCCGGTCGAGGTGCCCGCGCCGGGGGAGTACGTCGCGCTCGGCGCTGCGCGCCAGGCGGCGCGGGTGCTCTCCGCCTGAGCCGCGCACGGCGTCTTGGCCGAGGCCGTTCCCGCGGTAGGAGATGGTCCCGGCGTAGGACGATCACGGGCTTCGCGTCCTACGCCGGCACCATTCCCTACGCCGGGAACGGCCGCGGCGGGTACCCGTCCGGCGGACGCCCCGTAAGAATGGGCGAGTGCCGACCGATTCCGCCCGCACCGCCGACGATGAGCTCGACGCCGTCGCGGCCGAGCTCTACGCGCTGCCGCCCGACAAGTTCACCGCAGCGCGGAATGCGCGGGCGGGGGCATCCGATCGTTCCCTCGCGGCGCGCATCAAGAAGCTCCCCAAGCCGACCGTCGCCGCGTGGGCGGTCGACCTGCTCGCGCGCGACGGGCAGCTCGCCGACGCGCTCGAACTCGCAGCGGCGCTCCGCGAGGCACACGAGGATCTGGACGCCGCCGAGCTCGCGCGCCTGGGCAAGCAGCGCCGCCAGCTCGTATCGGCGCTGGCCGCGCAGGCGGTCGGTCTCGCGAAGGACGCCGGCGTCACGATCAGCGCCGCCGCGCGCGAAGACGTCGAGAAGACGATCAATGCCGCGGTGATGGATGCCGCGGCCGCGGCGGCGGTCATGACGGGGCGGCTCGTCAAGCCGCTCGAGGCGGGCGACTTCGAGCCCGGAGAGCTCGCGGAGGCTGTCGGCGGGTCCGTGCCTGGAGCGATCGCGCCGCCCCCGCGCGACGATCTCGCCGAGCGCCGCGCGCGCAAGGCCGCGGAGAAGGTCGCACGTGATGCGGAGCGCGCCGTCAACGAGGCCGAGCGCGAGTTCGCGCAGGTCGAGGCCCGGCGCACCAAGACGCAGGAGCGCCTCGACCACGTGCGCGAGCGCATCGACGACCTGCGTCGCGACCTCGAGCGCCTCGAAGAGGAGGAGCGCACCGCGAGCGGGCAGCTCGATTCCCTCGAGAAGGAGCATCGCGCGGGAGCGTCCCGCGTGCGCGCCGCGGTCGAGGCGTCGGAGCGGGCGAGCCGGGCGCTCGACGAGCTGTAGCCCGAGCGGGCCCACCCTGCCCGCTGACATGCGCTCAGACCCCAGAGCGAACCCCCGCATCGCTACGCTGATCGCGTGTGGCTGGAGACCGCGGTCATCCTCATCCCACTGCTCGCGGTACTCGCACCGTTGCTCGCCCGAGCACTGGGACGGTGGGTGCGCGTGCCCGTGGTCGTGTTCGAGCTCGTGCTGGGCATCGTCGTCGGCCCGGCGGTGCTCGGCTGGGGCGCTCCTTCCGACATCGTCGAGGTATTCGCGAACCTCGGTCTGGCAATGCTGTTCTTCATCGCGGGCACCGAGATCGACTTCACCGCGTTCCGCGGGCGACTGGGGCGCAGAGCCATCGGCGGCTGGCTCATCAGCCTCGTGCTCGGCGTCGCCCTCGGGTTCGCGTTCTTCCCCGGTGAGGCTGCGATCGTCGTCGGCATCGCGCTGTGCTCGACGGCTCTCGGCACGATCGTGCCGATACTGCGCGACGCCGGCGAGCTGCGCACGCCGTTCGGGGGCGCGGTCTCTGTGATCGGCGCTGTCGGCGAGTTCGCGCCGCTCATCGCGATCTCCGTCTTCCTCGGAAGCCGCGAGCCGGGACCCGCGACGATCGTGCTCGCCCTCTTCGCGGCGGTCGCCGCCACCGGCATCTGGCTCGCTTTCCGCATCCCGCGCGGCGCGATGCACCGTTTCGTGACCGCGACGCTGCACACGTCCGGTCAGTTCGCGATCCGGGTCGTGCTGCTCATCATCGGCGCGCTCGTCGCGCTGAGCCTCGCGCTCGACCTCGACATGCTGCTGGGTGCCTTCACGGCAGGCATCATCTGGCGCCTGCTCATGCGCGACGCGTCGGAGCCCGAGCGCCGCGCGGTCGAGAGCAAGGTCGAGGGCGTCGCGTTCGGGTTCCTCATCCCCCTGTTCTTCGTCTACACGGGCATCACGTTCGACCTGCAGTCGCTCCTGAACCGGCCGGTGCTGTTCCTCTACGTGCCGCTCGTGATGGTCGCGCTGCTCGTCGTGCGCGGCCTCCCGTCGACGCTCGCCGCGCCCCAGGGCTCGCACGTGCGCGACCGCGCCGCGATCGGCCTGCTCGGCGCGACGGGTCTTCCGATCATCGTGGCGGTCACGGCGATCGGCGTCGACGAGCAGATCATCAGCCCCGCCGCGCAGGCCGTCCTCGTCGCGGGCGGCATGCTCTCGGTGCTCCTCTATCCGCTCGTCGCGATGACGTTGCGCGGCCGCACGGTCGAGCAGCCCGAGACGCTGCAGGACGATCGCGCGTGACGCGCGAGAGGCGAGACGGATGCTGCATCCGGCGCACACGCGCCCGTAGCCTGAACTCGTGAACCGTCTGCGCGAGCTCCTCGACGACGCACGCTCGCGGCTTGCCGACGCCCCCCGCGAGGCCGTCGGCGAGACCGTGCAGCCGCGCCGCCTCTTCGGCATCGCACGTGCTCCGAAGATCGTGCCCCACGGTGAGGCATGGCACCTCGGGGTGTTGCTGCTCACGCCCGACGCCGTGCTCGCGACGGGCGAGGTCGTGCGGTCGCGCACCCCCGCGCGCCGCGGCTACACGGCCGAGAACCAGCGGCGCCGCGCCGAGCTCGCGGAGGCCGCCCACCGCGGGGGATACGCCGAGGGGACGACCGTGCACGTCGGGTGGACTGCGATCGATCTCGACGCGGTCGCGCGGGGCGAGGCATCCGGCCCTCTGTGCCTCGTCGACGGCGAGCCGATGGTGCGCTGGAGCGCCGCGGGCGCTGCGCAACCTCTCTCGGCGTATCTGGACGAGCGCATCGAGCTGCTGCGGCAGCCGCCCGAAGGCGCCTGACCGCCCGCAGCGGGCGTCAGGCTCCCGCGTTGCGGACGTCCGCGGCGCGCGTGATGGCTGCGCCGGCGAGGCTGACGATGAGCACGACGGCCGCGACGATCACCGCGGTGATGCCGATCGGGGCGCTGTGCGGTTCGCCCGCGAGGCGGCCCACGGCGATCCACGAGAGGCCCCACGCGATCGCGAGTGCGGGCGCGATGCGCCAGCCGCCGGCGCCCGCGATGCCGAGCGCGATGATCCCGACGAGGACGAGCATGACGATGCCCCACACGTCCGCGGCGAGCTCCCACTCCGGCGGGGCGATCGCGGTGAGCCACGCGGCGGTGTTCGCGACCGTCGCGACGGTGACCCAGCCGAAGTGCAGGCCAGAGACGCCGTCGATCAGAAGGGCGTCGAGCCAGCCGTCGCTGCGGGTCACGACGGCCCGCTGGAACCAGATCGCGAGCACGATGAGCAGCCCCACGATCGCGAGCACCGTGCCGACGAGCGACCCGAACCGGGCGATCACGAGCCACAGCCCGTTCAGCACCATCGAGCCCGCGATGAGCCAGCCGAGCGACCGCTGACGCGGGTTCGCCCGCTGTGACGGCAGCGCCTGCCAGATCGTGTAGGCGGCGAGGCCGACGTAGATCACCGACCAGATCGAGAACGCGGGACCGGCCGGTGCGAGGTACGAGCCCTCGGCGCTGAGCGCGCCGTCCTGGAGCTCGTCGACGGAGGGTCCGCCGAACACGCCGCTGCCTGTGAGCGAGGCGATCAGCATGAAGCAGAATGCCGAGATGACGGCGACCTGCCGGAGGACATCGCCGGCCGTGCCGGGGGTGCGGCGGTCTGTGAGCACGGATTCGCGCGTGGACATGCTCCGACGGTATGCCGCGGAGCCCCGCCGTGCACCGGGGTTGACAGACGCTATGCGACCGGAGCGGCCGGCGCGAAACGGCGGGCGAAGGCCCTCAGCGCGCGGCCCGGCTCGGTGACGGATGCGGCGAGCACGCGGCTCGCGATGACGTCGTAGTCGTCCGCGGCGAAGTACCCGTCGTCGCGGTACACGGCCATGCGCTCGGTGAACGCCTGCGTCGTCGGCTCGGGGTGGAACTGCGTCGCCCACAGGCGGTCTCCGACGCGGTAGGCCTGGACGGGGCATCCGATGTTCGTGGCCAGGAGGACCGCGCCGTCGGGCAGTCGTCCCGTCCCCTCCTTGTGCGCCGCGAGCGCCGTGAACCGGTGCGCGAGGTCGCCGAACAGGGGATCGCGACTCCCCTCGGCGGTGAGGTTCACGATCGTCGGCCCCGTGTCCTCGGGGAACGCGCGGCTTACCTCGCCGCCGAGCATCCGGGTCACGATGCCGATGCCGTAGCACGTGAAGAACGCGGCGGTTCCCGCATCGCCCGCCGCGGGGTCCGCCGCCCACTCGGCGATGAGCTCCAGGCCGGCTTCGAGCCTGCGCTGGACGTCCGTCTTCGTCGACTCGGGGTCGGAGACGTTGAACGGGCTTCCGCCGACGACGAATCCGCGCCAGCGCTCCGCCGCGTCGGGCGGCAGGGGCTCGTGCACGAGGTCCAGGTGATCCAGCTCGGAGGGCTCCAGGCGCATCGCCTGCCGGAACGATTCGTACTCCGCTTCCGCCGCACCCTTCTGCGGCCGCACGCAGACGTACAGGAGGGGGGCGGCCATGGCGCGATTCTAGGTGCGGCGGGGGGATGGGCGCGACCGAGGATCGCCTGTGAAACCGGCCGATCCCGTGTATCAGTCCCGGACTTTCGCGCTCCCCTCGGGTGTGGACACAATGGGCGCTATGACCCACGCTGAGGCGGCGGCATCTTCGGATGCCGCCGAACCGGCGCGGTGGCAGCGCGCCGCCGCGCTCTTCGTCGCCTGGCGCGACGGCGACGCGCGCGCCATGGACGACCTCGTGCGCCTGCTCACGCCGCTGCTGTGGCACGTCGTGCGGGCGTACGGGCTCGACCGGGCGCTCGCGGAAGACGTCGTCCAGACGACGTGGCTGACGCTCGTGCGCCGGCACGAGTCCATCGCCGACCCCCTCGCGGTGTCGGGATGGCTGACGACCACGGCACGCCGCGAGGCGTGGCGGGTCGGCAAGCAGCACCGCCGCGCCGACGCGACCGAAGCCGAGGACCTCGAACCGCACCTGCCTGTCCACGATTCAGCCGAGGATGTCGCCGCGGCCGATGACGAGAGTCGCCGGCTGTGGCTGGCCGTCGCCCGACTCGACGACCGCTGTCAGCGACTGCTGCGCATCGTGGCGTTCGAGGAGCGTCCCGACTACGCACGGATCGCACAGGACCTTTCGATGCCGATCGGCTCGATCGGCCCGACACGTCAGCGATGCCTCGGCAAGCTCCGAACGCTCCTGCAGAGCGACGGATGGGGAGAGGATCGAGATGCACGATGAGGATTTCGCCGCGGATGCGGCGCTCTTCGCACGAATGCGCGTGATGTGGAGTGCGATCGACCCTGTGCCGGCCGACCTCGTCGATCGCATGGTCGCCGCCGTCGCCGTCGAGGACCTGTCGCGCGAGTACGCCCTGCTGACACTGGTCGAGGCCGAGACGGCCGCCGTCCGAGGCGAGAGCGACACCGCGACTCTGCAGTTCAGCGACGGGACGACGAGCGTGCTGCTGCATGTGACGGCCACAGAGGAGGGACTGCGGCGCGTCGACGGGTGGACGGATGCCGACGCGCTCGCGATCCGGCTTACGCAGGAGTCCCGAGAGTGGTCGGCGGATGCCGGCGAGCACGGGCGCTTCGCCTTCGAGGGCGTGACGCCCGGGGTGTCGCGGCTGCGGCTCGTGGTGCGCTCCGACGACGGCATGAGGGACTTCCAGACGCCTCAGTTCGAGGTGTGACGCTTGGCCGATTCGGAGTACGTGCGGACGCAGCTGCTGGTCACCCGGCCCGACCGCCTCGCGTCGATCATCGAGGCGCTGCGCGAATCGGCGGACGAGCTGGGATGGGAGCTCGTACCCGAGACCCTGGGCGGCCGGCCGGTCGACCCCGTCGAGGTGGAGCGCGAGACGCGGGCGCTGGGCGGGGTGCATCCGGTGCGGCCGCATCTGGTCCGGATCCTCTCCCAAGAGGTCGACGCCGACGCCTCTCCGGTCGACGCGGCTCGGCTGCTGCGCCGGGCGAAGAGCCGTCACACCGACCTGATCGGCGTCGAGCTCGACCGGATCGCGACACCGGATGCCTGACCGCCGGGGTGCGTGTATCAGCCGCGCCCTTTCGCCCTCCCGGTACCCGTGGGCACAATGGGCGCGGCTGCGCGGATGACCCGTGGTCGCGCGCCAGGGGAAAACACGACGATTGGGGAACGAGACGATGCCTGACAAGCCGGTACGCACGTGGCGAGAGCGGGAGGCGGCCGACGAGCCGAGGGGGGTGCCGCTCGACCCGACGCTCGAGCCCGTGCCGGGCGTTCGAGCCTTCGGCACGATGTACGCTCCCGGCTACCTCCTCATCTCGGGTGACAAGGCGGAGCCGGAGGAACTCCTCCGGAGGGCGGGGGCCGCACTCGGCTGGGACGTGCACGTGGAGTCCGTTCCTGGGCAAACCGAGTCGCGCGAGCAGCTCTCGCGCGCGGTCATCTTCCAATCCCCCCGCGAGAACCGTGACGACGAGCCGGTGCCGCCGATCGACTCGTGGCGCCTGCTGCAGCGTGCTCGACTGCTGGCCATCGACGGGCGGGACGCCCGTTCGCGGGCCCTCGACGCTGCGCGGTCGGCCGCTCCCAAGGAGCGCGCGAGACGGTCGCGCCGGAAGGACGGGTACGTGCCCAGGGAGGACGACCCGCTCCGGCGCGTCGGGCTCGACCACCTGCTGGCGGTCGACCCGGCGGGGGTGAACCCGTATTCGAAGACGAACCCGTATTCGAAGACGAATCCGTATTCGAAGACGAACCCGTACTCGAAGACCAATCCCGCCGGACTGGAGGGGTACGCCTTCCCCGGATCGGGCGGCCTCGAGATGGCCTCGTACGTCGGCCCCGCGCCGACGCGCGTGCTCGAGCTCGAGGACGGTGGCCGGCGGCCGGTGGTCGCGATCGTCGACACCGGATGCGGCGAGCACGAGTGGCTCCCGCCCGGACGAGACGAGACGTCGCCCGGTCCGGACCGCATGATCGTTCGCCGACGGGTCGCGTCGGCCGCGATCGAAGGCGTGATCGGGATCGAGGACGAGTCGACGAACCCCGAGCTCCACGGTGACCTCAGCGGGCCACTCGATGGCTTCATCGACGGCGCGTCCGGGCACGGCACCTTCGTGGCCGGCATCGTCCGTCAGGTCGCGGCCGAGGCCGACCTCGTGACGATCCGCGTGGCCGACAGCAACGGCACAGTGCTGGAGTCGGAGCTCATCCGGGCGCTCGAGGAGCTGATCGACTGGATGAAGGAGGACGGAGACAACGGCATTCAGCACGTCGACGTGCTGAACCTCTCGCTCGGTTACTATCACGAGACGCCTGAGGATGGCGCCTTCAGCACGAGGCTGTACGAGATCCTCTCCGAGCTGCGAAGCATGGGCTGCGCGGTCGTGTGCTCCGCCGGCAACGACGCGACGGACCGGCCCGCGTTCCCCGCAGCGCTCTGGAACTGGGGCGACCCTGACATCACTCTCCCCGAGTCGTCGGAGCTCGCGCCCCACGTCGCGATCGGCGCCCTCAACCCCAACCTCACCGCTGTGGCGCTGTACAGCAACGTCGGGGACTGGGTCACCGCCTTCGCGCCGGGAACCTCCGTGCTGAGCACCGTTCCCCAGCTCCAGGGCGGGGTGCAGCCGGGATCCCGCCACGACGTGTACGGTCGCCGGCGCGAGACGATCGATCCCGATGACTTCACAGGCGGGTTCGCGATCTGGAGCGGCACGTCCTTTGCGGCGCCGTACGTCGCCGGACTCATCGCGCGTGAGCTCTCCCCCGTGCTCATGGGCGGTGCAGCGGGTGGGGTCGACGCGACGGCGGCGGCGACCGACGCCGCGCTGAAGGTCGTCGTGCAACTCGACGCGTCGCGTATCGAGTAGCCTCGCGCCCGGCGGCACCGCCATCATGGCAGAGTGCCCACCGATGCCGAGACCCTCTACCAGCGCGGGGTCGACCTCGCCAACATGGGTCGTCACGACGACGCCCGTGCCGCGCTGACGTCCGCGGCGGAGGCAGCGGAGAAGCTCGGCGACACCGACCTGCGCGCCCGGATCGCCGGGACGACCGGGTACCTGATCGCCCAGCACTCGAGCGCCGCCGAGGGCGAGCGGGTGTGCCTGGAGGCGCTCGCGCTTCCGGGGCTGTCGGACGAGTCGATCGCGATCCTGCATGGGCAGCTCGGGTCGATCGACATGGATCGCGGTCGCCACGAGAGCGCCGAGCGATGGCTCTCGAAGGCGATCGACGGGCTCGCCGGCAGCCCGGTGCGTGCTGCTCACATGAGGATGAACCGCAGCATCGTCGAGATGAGCCGCGGGCGCCTCGAAGAGGCGGAGAGCGACGTCCTGGAGGCGGAGCGCATCTATCGCGAAGCCGGGCTCGTGCTCGACGCGGACCAGGCCGCCCACAACCGCGGTTACCTCCGCATGCTCGCGGGCGACCTTGTGAGCGCGCTCAAGATCATGCAGAGCGTTCGCGGCTCGCTCGGCGACACGTCGGAGACATCAGCCGCGATCGGCGAGCTGGATCGCGCCGAGGTGCTCAGGGAAGCGGGTCTGACGACCGAGGCGGAGCGATCGCTGGAGAAGGTCGCTCAGGTGTTCGGGCGCCTCGGGATCACGCAGGACCGTGCGGAGGCCGAGTATCAGCTGGCGCGGTCGCTCCTCTCGCACGCTCCGAGCCGCGCCGCGCGCGTGAGCGCCGCGGCGCGCAGGCGCTTCCGCTCGCTCGGGGCGGACGGATGGGCCGCCAGGGCCGCAGCACTCGGGCTTCGCGCGAGGCTCGCGGTACAGACGATCGACCGTTCGGGCGTGGCCGCGCAGCGGCCGGGGCGCCTGCCCTCGGCATCCGAGGTGGAGGACCTCGCGACGACGCTTGAGAGTCTCGGTCACCGCAACGACGCGATCGTCCTCCGGCTCACGCATCTGCTCGCGCGGCTGCGCACGGGGGTCGATCCTCGCTCGATCCGAGCCCCGCGCCTGCCGCGCACCGCGTCGCTCGAAGCGGCTCTTCTCGCCGACGAGGTGCGGGCGGAGCGTGCGAGCCGGCTCGACCGCGAGGTCGAAGCCCGCCGCTACGCCGCGCGTGCGATCGAGCGCCTCGAAGGGGCCGAGCGATCCGGCGGGAGCCTCGAACTGACGGCGTCGAGCTCCCTGCAGGGAAACGGCCCACTCTCTGTCGGCCTCGCCTCGGCGGTCCGGTCCGGGAGGCCCGAGATCATGTTCGAGTGGTCCGAGCGCGCGCGACACGTCACGCAAGCGATCCTCCCGGTCCGCCCGCCGCACGACCCCGAGCTCGCGGCCGAGCTCGCGGAGCTGCGCGTGCTGCGCGCGGAGCAATCCGACGGGGAGTGGCTCGGCGAGGGACGACCCGCGCGGCTTCGCGACAGCATCCGTGAACGCCAGTGGTCGCGGGTCGGGGGAGGCCCCGAACGCGTCGGGCTCGACGAGGTCCGGGGCGTCCTCGGTCCGCACGAGGCGGTGATCTCGTTCGTGTTCGACGGGCGCGGTCTGAGCAGCGTCGTCGCGACGGCGTCGTCGCGTGCGATCGTTGCGCTCGACTGGGAGGGCGTGCGCGCCGCCTTGAGGGGTCTGCGCGCAGACCTCGACATGTCCGCGTCGATGGTCGCCGGCGCGCTGGCCGGAGTCGTGCGCGGGGCGCTCGACGGACGCCTGGCCCGGCTGTCGCACCTGCTGCTGGCCCCGACGCTCGCAGCCGCGGGTGACGTCGACCGTGTCGTGATCACCACGCCCGGCGTGCTCGCGGGCATCCCGTGGATGATGCTCCCCGCATCGGCCGGGCGCGCGATCACGCTCGCGCCGTCGGCCTCCTTCTGGGCGCGTCGGCGCTTCGCGCCCGCTGACCCACCGTCCTCGGCCGGGTTCGTCGTCGGCCCGCGCGTCGCGAGGGGCGATGAGGAGACGGATGCCGCGGCCCGCGCCTGGTCGCGCGCGCGGACCCTGCGCGGAAGGGCCGCCGATGCGGCATCCGTCACCGATCTCGCCGCCGGAGTCGACGTGCTCCACGTCGCCGCCCACGGCCACCATGCCGTGGACAACCCGATGTTCTCGGGTCTTGAGCTCGCCGACGGCACCCTCTTCGGATACGACATCGACCTCATCCCGCGCATCCCTGACACGGTCGTCCTCTCGGCATGCGAGGTCGGCCGGTCGTCGGTCCGGTGGGGCGAGGAGGCGATCGGCATGACGCGCATCTGGCTCCATGCAGGCACGCGGTGCGTGATCGCGGCGCCCGTGGTCGTCGCCGATGACATCGCGTGCGAGCTCCTCGGCGCAATGCACGAGGGTCTCGCAGCGGGGGTGCCTCCGGCTGTGGCGCTCGCCGAGGCATCCGCCCGCACCGGTCTCATCGCGCCGTTCCAAGCGCACGGCGCGGGATTCTGAGGGAATTTCCGACCCGTATGTATCACGCGCGCAGGGACGCGCTCCGACATCGTGGAACGACGCTCGCACGGAGCCGCGGCCAGGCTCCGTCTGGGGATGCGCCGCGATCGGCCGGGGAGTGCCAGGTTCGGGAATGCCAACGGCACGCGATCGCGAAAGCGCCGATCCAAGGGGGTGCCGCAGGGGTCAGACGGCGGCACCCCCCTTCTCTGCGCGACGCCGGCGCGTCAGTCGGTACCCCTGACCGGGTTGGCCGTTTCGGCGCGCGTCAGCGCGAGGAGTTCGCCGTCCGACCGCGCACGATCCCCACGAACGTCTCCACGAGCGGCGACGGCGCGTCGGTGGGCCAGGCGAGGGCGACCGTCGAGGGCGGACCGTCGCGCAGCGGCCGATGCTCGACGTCGCGGCGGTGGTGGAGGCGTGCGAGCGACATCGGGACGATGACCACCCCCACCCCCGTTGCGACTGTCGCGATCGCCTGCTCGGTGTCGTCGGGCGGATCGAACGACGGCGCGACGGCGCCCGGCACCTCGATGCCGAGGACGTCGTCGCGCGGGACGATGACGACTTCATCCGCCAGGTCGGCGAGCTCGAGTTCGTCCGCGGCGTTCAGGTGCGAGTCCTTCGACACGACGACGACCGGAACCTCGTCGTACAGCGGAATGACGTGCAGGCCCTCGCGGACGATCGGCAGGCGCACGAGGGCGGCATCGACGGGCGGTTCGTCCGTGTCGGGGTCCCGCGGCGCGAGAAGCTCCTCGCGCTGAGTTGAGACCGAGATGTGCCTGAGCTCGAGCGGGACATCGGGAACCCGCTCGCGCCAGGTCGCGATCCACTTGCCCGGCGTGGCGCCGGGGATCGCGCCGAGGGTGAAACGGTCGGGCCGGATCGTCTCCTCGGGGGCGTCCGGCGCGGACTTCGGCCGGTTTCGGCCCGACGCTTTCACGGCAGACGTCCCCGGGGTGCGCGGCGGAGCCGGAGAGGGCCGTCGTCCTCGCCCGGAACTCCGCCCGCGCGCACGCGAGCTGCCGCCCTTCGCCATGTCGCCAGCGTAGCCCGGGCGGTATGGTTCGCTCATGGTGCCGACCCTCGCCCTGGTGTTCGCCGCGCTCGCGGCCCTCCTGCACGTGTACATCTTCGTGATGGAGAGCGTGCAGTGGACGCAGCCGCGCATCTGGAAGCGCTTCGGAGTACCCGACCAGGCGATCGCCGACGCGACCAAGCCGATGGCCTACAACCAGGGCTTCTACAACCTGTTCCTCGCGATCGGCGCGATCCTCGGCATCGTGCTGTTCTGGGCAGGAGACGCGGGGTCCGTCGCGGGCATCGCGGGCCGGACGCTCGTGCTGTTCAGCCTCGGCTCGATGATCGCGGCCGCGCTTGTGCTCGTCACGACGGGTTCGAAGTACCTGCGCGCGGCGCTCATCCAGGGCACGCTCCCGCTCATCGGGTTTGTGCTCCTCCTGTTCGCGTGACGCGGGCGGTTCGAGCGCGGGCGCATCCGGGCACGACGAGACGCTCGCTCAACATCCGGCCCTTTCGAACCGGTCGCTGAGCGAGCGAAAGCGAGACGAAGCGTCGGCCGTCAGGCGGCCAGGCGCAGACCGCGACGGTCGGTGGCGACGCTCTCGCCGTCGGCGATCGTCTCGTCGTCTCCGATGAGTGAACCGACGGCGACGCGTGCGCCGCTTCCGACGTGAGTGCGAACACCGATCTTCGCTCCGGCGCCGATAGCAGCACCGGGACCGATGTGCGCATGGGGGGCGATCTGCGCTTCGGGGCCGATGACGGCATCCGTCTCGACCCAGGCCCCGCGACCGACGTGCGCTCCGGCGGCGATGTGCACACCGGGCTCGACGTACGCTCCGGCCTCGACCACGGCGCTCGGGTGCACCTTGGCTCCGTTCGCGATCAAGCCACGACCGTTGACATGCTTGCGATACCGCAGCGTCTCGCCGTGGTCGTTCTCGATGTCGACGTAGTTCTTGCCCACATTCCCCTCCTGCGGCACCATTCGATGCCACGTCGGAGAACAACGGAATACGGGTCCGATTCATTCCCTCGCAACGATTCGACGCCCGGATCTCCGCGCTGATCCGGGGTCAGGGCTGGCAGCGCGGACACCAGAACACGGTGCGCTCGCGAGCGGGGTCCGCACCGAGCGAACCGCGGCGGATGAGAGTCCCGCAGCGGCGGCACGGGCGGCCGTCGCGGCCGTACACCCAGGTCGTGCGGCCGGGGCGTGCGTCGCCTGTGAAAGTGCGGTCGCGGCGGTCGCGATTCGCGCGGATCATGCGCGCTCCGAGGTCGACGGCGGCCGCGGCATCCGTCTCGTTCGCGGGCGTGTCAGGGCGGATGCCGCGCACGAACAGGATCTCGTTGACGTACTCGTTGCCGAACCCGGCGACATTGCGCTGGTCCTGAAGCGCGACGTGCATCGGGCGCGTGTCGGCGGCGACCCGCCGCGCGGCCTCGTCGGGGTCCCAGTCGTCGGAGAGCGGGTCGGGACCCAGGTAGCCGACGAGGCTCTCCTCTTCGGAGGTCGGGACGAGTGCGATCTCGGCCAGCTCGAAGCCGACGGTCTCGGCCGAACCGCGGGGTCCGTCGGCGCCCACGATCGCGCGCGCCTTGAACGCGGGCTTGCGCCACCGCTCGCCTGGGCGGTAGACGTGCCACTCGCCCTCCATCTTGAGGTGCGTGTGGAGCGTCCACGTGCCGATGCGGTGCAGCAGATGCTTGCCGCGGGCGACCACCTCGTGGACCGTCTCGCCGCGCAGGTCGGCGGTCGCGACCCGGGGCACCCGCAGCTCGAACCTCGTCACGGTGCCGCCCGCGAGGGCCTCGTCGAGGCGCCGCGCGGTGCGATGGACGGTATCGCCCTCAGGCACCCGTCCGTACCCCTGTCACCGCCGAGGCGCGTTCGCGCCGCAGCGTGAGTCCGCGCGGGGACTCGACGAACCCTGCGTCGCGGAGAGCACGCCCGACGGCGGTGCCGTACACGAAGGCGCCGTTGACCTGCTCGATCGTGAGGGTGTCGAGTCCGCGGCGGCGCGCCGTGTCGGCGAGGCTCTTGGTGGCGGCCTGGAGCAGCGCCTCGTCGCCGGTGAAGGCCAGCGCGGACTTGCCGCCGCGCTCGAGGTAGAGCGTGAGCGATCCGTCGACGAGCACGACGAGGCCGCCCGCCTTGCGTCCGGGGCGGTGCGTCACGCCCTCGAGCGCGGGCCACGGGAGCCCCGCGCCGTACGGGCTGGCGGGATCGGTCGCCGCGAGCGTGACCGCCTTCAGCGGCGGCGGATCGGGGACGGCGGCGAACTCGCGCAGCCGGTCGATCGTGGCGGATGCCGCGAACTGCGCCGCCCCGAGCTTCTCGATGAGGTACCCGCGGCGGCAGTGCCCCGCCTCCTCGAAGCCGGCGAGCACGCGGTAGACCTGCGCGAATCCGCCCGGAATGCCCTCCGACTGCACGGACCCGCGCGTGACGACGCCATACCGGTCGAGCAGCAGGCTCCCGGCGGCGGTCGCGCGGAGCGCGGCATCCGGCTCAGGCTCCGGAATCAGCGACCAGCGTCCGCCGATCGAGGGTGGGCGCGGCGGTGGGCTCGAGGCCACGCGGGCGAGCGTCGCGCCGCGGTACATGCGCCCGCGCGGCGTGCGCCGCGAGACCCGGTGGGCTTGCGAGCCCTGACCGAGGAGCGTGCGGATCGGCGAGAACGTGTCGTTCGTGACGCGTCCGGACCACGTCAGGCTCCACAGCGACTCGACGACGGACTGCTCGTTCTCGGCATCGGCGAGCTGGCGCAGCTGCGCGGCGAAGTAGGCGCCGCCCGCCCTCAGCACCCCGACGATGCGCTCCTCGAGGCTTCCGGCCGCGGGTGCGAGCTCGTCGTCGGGCGGCGCGATCGTGAGGGCGGCCGCGTCGGCGGGGTGGAGGGCGACCCAGCCGTCACGACCAGGGAGGTCGCCGTGCCCCGACCAGATGACCTCGCCGCTCGCGGTGAGCTCGTCGAGGAACGCGGGGGAGTAGTCGGCGACGCGCGACGGGAGGATGAGCGATTCCCACGCGCTCGCGGGGATCGGGACGCCCGCGAGCTGTTCGACGACCGCGGCCACGCCGTCGATGCCCTCGAGCGGGCGCGCGATGTGCTGCCACACCGGCAGGAATCGGGCGAACGCGTCCGGCGCAACCGGCTCGACGCTGCCGCGGATCGCCGCGAGCGAGCGCATCCGAAGGCGCCGCAGCACCTCGGAGTCGCACCACTCCGTCTCGTCGACGGCGCCGTGCTGCGAGGGGCCCTTCGTCGGCTCGGGCAGGAAGAACCCGCTCGAGATGCGTCCCTGCGACTCGAGCCGCTGGAGCGTCTGCCGCGCGACCGCGACGCCTATGCCGAGCCGGTCGGCGACGGCGCTCGCGGTGAAGGGGCCGTGCGTGCGTGCGTAACGCGCGACGAGGTCGCCCATCGGATCGGCAACGGGTTCGACGAACGCCGTCGGCACCCCGATCGGAAGAGCGACGCCGAGCGCGTCGCGCAGGCGTCCGGCGTCTTCGATCGCCGCGAACCGGGCGACTCCCGCGATCGTGACGGCGATCGCACGCCTGCTCTGCACGAGGACGTCGAGATCGGCGGATGCCTCGGCCTCGGTCGCCGTAGGGGCGGCCTCGCCCGCTCCTCGTTCCGCCGGCTCGCCGTCGGGCGACTCCGGCTGCAGTCGCGCCGCCGTCTCGGCCGCATCCAGCGGTCCCAGCATCCGCAACAGGTCGGCGACGCCCTCGACACCACGCACGCGCCGATCCGGGGCGAGCCGCTGGGCCTCGCGCTCGAACTGGGCGATCACCTCGGGGTCGAGCAGCTCGCGCATCTCGACCTTGCCCAGCAGCTCGCTCAGCAGCGACGGATCGACCGAGAGCGCGGCCGCGCGGCGCTCGGCGAGGGGCGAGTCGCCCTCGTACATGAAGGCGCCGACGTAGCCGAACAGCAGGTCGCGCGCGAACGGCGACGGCTGCGCGGTCGTGACCTCGATGAGGCGGATGCGGCGATCCCCGATCTGGCGCGCGATGCGCAGGAGGGAGGGCACGTCGTAGACGTCCTGCAGCACCTCGCGGAGCGTCTCGAGGATGATCGGGAACGTCGGATAGCGCCGCGCGACCTCGAGCAGCTGCGCCGAGCGCTGACGCTGCTGCCACAGCGGACTGCGGCGGTTCGGGTTCGTCCTCGGCAGGAGCAGCGCCCTGGCCGCACACTCGCGGAACCGCGACGCGAACAGCGCCGAGCCGCCGACCTCGTCGGTCACGATCTGCTCGAGCTCGTCGGGTTCGAAGACGAACAGCTCGGCTCCGGGGGGTTCGGCCGTGGCATCCGGAACCCTCGCGATGATGCCGTCGTCGCTCGCGACCGCGGATCCTTCGACACCGAGCCGCTCGCGGATGCGCGCGTTCACGGCCAGCGCCCACGGCGCGTGCACTTGCATTCCGTACGGGGAATGCAGGATCACGCGCCAGTCGCCGACCTCGTCACGACCGCGTTCCACGGTGAGGGTGCGATCGGTCGGGAGCGTGCCGGTCGCCTCGCGCTGCTCGGCCAGGTAGGAGAGGAGATTGCCGATCGCGTTCTCGTCGAGCCCCGATCCGCGCAGCCGCTCCACGGCCTTCTCGGTCGGCGCCGAGGACACTTCTCGCGAGAACCTGCCGAGAGCCTCGCCGAGTTCGGCGGGCCGGCCGATGCCGTCGCCGTGCCAGAACGGCACCTTGCCGGGCTGGCCGAAGGCGGGCACGACGTTCACGCGGTCGTGCGTGATCTCGACGATGCGCCAGCTCGTCGTGCCGAGCGTGAACACGTCGTTGACGCGCGATTCGTACACCATCTCCTCGTCGAGCTCGCCGACCCGCGCGTTGCGGCTCTCGCCGGCCACGTAGACGCCGAAGAGTCCGCGGTCGGGGATCGTGCCGCCGCTCGTCACTGCGATGCGCTGCGCGCCCGGCCTGCCCAGGAGCACTCCCTGGTCGCGATCCCACACGACGCGCGGCCGCAGCTCGGCGAACTCATCCGACGGGAAGCGGCCCGCCAGCAGGTCGAGCGTCGCCTCGTACGCCGACCGCGGGAGCGTCCGGAACGGCGCGCTCCGCTTGATGGTCTCGTACCAGCCCTCGATGTCGAGCGGAGCGACAGCGGATGCCGCGATCGTCTGCTGCGCGAGGATGTCGAGCGGGTTCTGCGGTACTGCGATCGCCTCGATCTGCCCGGCGAGCATGCGCTCGGTGACGATCGCCGTGTGGAGCACGTCTCCGCGGTGCTTCGGGAAGAGCGCGGCGCGGCTCACCTCGCCGACCTGATGGCCGGCTCGGCCGACACGCTGCAACCCGGATGCCGCGGACGGCGGCGCCTCGACCTGGATCACGAGGTCGACCGCGCCCATGTCGATTCCGAGCTCGAGGCTGCTCGTCGCGACGACGCACTTGAGGGCGCCGGACTTCAGCTCGTCTTCGACGATCGCCCGCTGCTCCTTCGACACCGATCCGTGGTGTGCTTTCGCGAGCACGGGAGGCGCACCGGCGGTGGCGCCCGCCTGCGCCATCATGGCGGCGGGTGGATGCCTTGACTCGGTCCCTGAGCCCGCCGAAGAGTCGATCCCCAATCGCTCCGCGTAGATCTCGTTCAGGCGACCCGTGAGCCGCTCGGCGAGTCGTCGGGAGTTCGAGAACACGATCGTGGACCGGTGCTGCAGGATGCGGTCGACGATCGCCTCCTCGACGTGCGGCCACACGGACCCCGTGATCTCGGTGGGCGACGCGGGGCGCGCGGAGGATCCGTCGGCGAACCAGTCCTCGGGGGAGGGTTCGGGGTCGCGCTTCGTCTCGGACGCGTTGCGTCCTCGTTCGGTGTCCGGGGATCCGTCGCCGTTGCCGTTGGCCGGGGCCCAGGCATCCGCATCCACACCCGGCGGAGGCGGCGGGTTGGTCAGGTCGTCGATCGGAACGACGACGCGCAGGTCGAACGCCTTGGACGCTCGTGGTGCGACGATCTCGACCGGCTGCGCCCCGCCGAGGAATCGCGCGACCTCGTCGATCGGGCGCACGGTCGCCGAGAGCCCGATGCGCTGCACAGGCGCGAAGTCGGCGAGACCCGCGGACTCGGCGAACCCGCGCCGCAGGTCGTCGAGCCGCTCGAGGCTGACTGCGAGGTGCGCTCCGCGCTTCGTGGCGGCGACCGCGTGCACTTCGTCGACGATGACCGTGTGCACGCCGCGCAGCGTCTCGCCCGCCTGGCTCGTGAGCATGAGGTAGAGCGACTCGGGGGTCGTGATGAGGATGTCGGGTGGATCCGTGACGAGCTTGCGCCGGTCGCTCGACGTCGTGTCTCCCGAGCGGACCCCGACCGAGACATCGGGCACCGCGATGCCGAGGCGCCGCGCCGATTGGCCGATTCCGACGAGGGGGGAGCGCAGGTTGCGCTCGACGTCGACGCCGAGGGCCTTCAGGGGCGAGATGTAGAGGACTCGCGTCGCCGGATCCGAGCTCCGGCGCGCACGCCCGCGGCCCTTGGGCGGCGTCGGCGGGGTCGCCTGCTTCTCGTGGAAGATGCGGTCGATCGCCCACAGGAACGCCGAGAGCGTCTTGCCCGAGCCTGTCGGCGCCACGACGAGGGCGTGCTTTCCGGCCGAGATCGCCTCCCATGCGCCCACCTGGGCGTCGGTCGGCCGCGCGAAGGCGCCACGGAACCAGTCCCGCGTGGCAGGACCGAACCGTCCGAGCACGTCGCCCACGCTTCCATCTTCGTCGCCACCGGCGACATCCGGGCAGGGGTTGCGCGATGCCCAGCGGGATTACAGGGGCGCGCACCGTCCGCGTCCCGTATGCTCGCGTACGACGTGCGCCCCCGGCACGTCTGCATTCGCGAGGAGTGCGATGGATCCTGAGCCTCCGCGCGCGCCCGAGACACCCGATCTCAGCACGCGCCGCGCGTACCAGGTCTTCGTCGACCGCGCCGGTCGCCGCATGCGGCGCATTCGCCTGCTCTCGGTCACGGCGGGCGGCTTCACCGCCGCGGCGATCGTGCTCGCCGTCGTCGCCGCGATCGGGGGCGGCCCGCCCGACGCGTCGCCGCGGTGGCCCGCTCGGCCCGCGGCATCCGTCGACGAATCGCGCGGCAGGCATACGCCCCCTGCCACGCCATCGCAGAGCCCCACGCCGACCCCGAGTGCGTCGCCGACGCCCGATGCCGCACCTTCCCCGTCGCCAAGCGTGATCGACGTTCCCGTCGTCGACCCGGCACCCCTGCCCGCGCCGACGCCGAGTCCGTCCGCGACATCCGCCGACGGACCTCCGCCCTCCGAAGGCCGCGGGAACAGCGGGAGCGCTCCGGGGCACACGAAGGCGCCCAAACCTCCCAAGCCGTGAGGCGCGGCATCCGGTGCTGGCCATCGCGGCCTCGCCGAGCGGACAATGGGGCATGGCCGAGATCAAGACGAAGCCCACGGATGCCGACGTCCGCGCGTTCCTCGACGGTGTGACTCCGGCGAAGCGGCGTGAGGACGGACTCGTGCTCGCGGAGCTCTTCCGCGAGGTGACGGGGGAGGATCCCGTCATGTGGGGGCCGTCGATGGTGGGCTACGGAACCTACCGGTACGTGTCGCGCGCCGATCCGCGCACCCGCGGCGACTGGCCCAAGACGGCCTTCTCGCCCCGCAAGGCGCAGCTGTCGCTGTACGGGCTGAAGGATCTGCCGGAGGGCGCCGCGCTCCTCCCCGAGCTCGGCACGTACACCGAGGGCGCGGGGTGCGTGTACGTCAAGAAGCTCGAAGACGTCGATCTCGACGTGCTGCGCCGGCTCATCGCGATCGCGTGGTCGCGCGAGGACGACCCCCTGCCTGGGCGGTAGGCCTCCCGTTCGCTGGCCTTTCCCACCGGGTGGGACTAGGCTCGGAGGTTCTCTGCCGCTTCCGGCCAAGGAGGAGGAGTCGACGATGAGCAACGTGACGGATCCCGTCTGGATGACCCCCGCGACGCTGGCGTCGCTCGAAGAGGAGCTCGCCGAGCTCGTCTCGCAGCCCGACGCCGACCAGGCGCGCGTCATCGAGCTTCGCGAGCTCATCCGGCGCGCCGAGGTCGGCCCGAAGCCCGACGACGGTCTCGTCGAGCCGGGCATGATCGTGAGCGTCCGCTTCGAGGCCGACGGATCGGTCGAGAAGTTCCTCCTCGGCAGCCGCGACGTCGTGCGAAACGACGCCGCGGTCGACCTCGACGTGTACTCGCCCACCTCGCCGCTCGGCGCCGCGATCAGCGGCCGGTATGTCGGCGACGCGGTCACCTACGCGACGCCTTCGGGCACGAAGCTCCAGGTGATGATCCTCGAGGCGCATCCGTTCGGCTGAGTCCGGCGAGCGCCGGTTGGGCGCGGCACCCGGATCACATGAATCCGGATGCCGCGCCCGCCGTCACCTCTCGGTGAGCGTTCCGTCGGGCGCGAGCTCCAGCACGAGGTCGACCCCGAGCCGCTCGAGGAACACGTCGTCGTGGCTCACCACGAGGACGGCGCCGCGGTAGGCGGCCAGGGCGCCGACGAGCTGGTCGACCGTGTCGAGGTCGAGGTTGTTCGTCGGCTCGTCCAGCACGAGCAGCTGCGGAGGCGGATCGGCCAGCAGGAGCCGCGCCAGCGCCACACGGAACCGCTCGCCGCCCGACAGCGTCCCGACCGGTCGTTCGACCGTCGAGCCCCTGATCAGGAACCGTGCGAGGCGGTTGCGCAGCTCGGCGATGCCGATGCTCTGCGCGACGGCCGAGACGTTCTCGAGCACGGATGACCGATCGTCGAGCCCGTCGATGCGCTGCGGCAGGTAGCCGATGCGGTCGGTATGCGCAACGGCGCGTGAAAGCGCCGGGCTGAACCGGGCTTCAGCTCCGGCTTCAGCGCCCGAGTCGCCGATCGAGCCCGACGGATTCACCTCGACGCCGGTGCCGCCGACGAGCCGCTCCAACAACGTCGTCTTGCCGACGCCGTTGGGGCCGATGAGCGCCACGCGCTCGGGCCCCTGGACGATCCACGCGTGGTGCGCGTCGCTGATCGTCGCGATGCGGCGTCCCGCGGGCACACCCGGGTCGGGCAGGTCGATCTTGACGATCGCTTCATCGCGCACGCGACGCTCGGCGGCGTCGAGCGCCTCGCGAGCGGTCGCCTCACGATCGGCCTTCTCGCCGCGGAGCTTGCCGGCCGACACCTGGGCGGCGCGCTTGCGGGCGTTCATGACGATCTTCGGCACGCGCTTCTCATCGAACGCCTTCTGGCCCATCTGCCTGCGGCGGGCGATCGTGGTCTCGGCCTCGATGCGCTGGCGCTTCTCGCGCCGCAGCGCCTGGGCGGCGGAGCGCTCGGCCTGCCGGGCGGCGTCCTGCTCGGTGTCGAGCCACGCCCTCCACTCGGAGTACGGGCCGCCGAAGACCGACAGCTCGTTCGCGTAGAGCTCCGCGGTCTCGTCCATGAGGTCGAGCAGCGCGACATCGTGGCTGACCACGATGAGCGTGCCCCGCCACGAGCGCACCATGTCGTACAGGCGTGTGCGCGCGTTCCGGTCGAGGTTGTTCGTCGGCTCGTCGAGCAGCGCGATGGGCGCGCGCTCGCCGGCGGACCCCAGGCGGATGCCCGCGATCGCCGTGAGCACGGCCTCGCCTCCCGAGAGCTCGCCGACGCGGCGGTCGAGCATCTCGGGCGCGAGACCAGCCTCGGCGAGGGCGGCGTGCGCCCGCGCTTCGACGTCCCAGTCGGCGCCGACCGCGTCGAAGTGACGCGGGTCGGGGTCTCCGGACTCGATCGCGCGGAGCGCGCGCAGGGCGTCGCCGATCCCGAGCACGTCCGCCACGGGGCGGTCGACTTCGAGCGTCAGGCGCTGCGGCAGGGACGCGGCATCCGCCACCGCGTCGAGGCGACCCGACGTCGGTGCGATCTCGCCCGCGATGAGCTGCAGCAGCGTGGACTTCCCGGCGCCGTTGCGGCCGACGAGGCCGGTGCGTCGAGAGCCGAACGCGCCCGTGACGTCCGTGAGGGCGGCGGTGCCGTCGGGCCACGTGAACGACACGCGGTCGAGCACGACGGAGGGTGTGAGGGTATGGGTGGACATGTGGTCTCCTTCGTCAGTCGGGCGCTGACGTCGGAGTCCACGAGTGCCACGGATGCCGGGCGTGCAGAAGCCCGGCGAAGGGCGGGAGATCGACGGTCAGCGCGGTGCGGCTTTTCAGCGGCGCGCGGACACGTCGAAGGATCGACGGATCAGCGCGGTGTCACTGCGCGGTCGCGACGATCTCTGTCACTGTCTTTTCCTCACCTCGGGACAAGGACGCGGGCCAGCATAGCGGACTCGCGCGTCCGATGGTCTGTGAGTCGCCTGCGCGCCGTCCTAGCATGAGCGCATGGCCGACCCCGCGCGAGCCCATGATCCGATCCTGACGGTGACGCCCAACCCGGCGCTGGATGTGAGCACGTCGACCCCTCGGGTGATCCCCGAGGAGAAGCTGCGGTGCGGGCCGACGCGCCTGGACCCGGGCGGCGGCGGCATCAACGTGTCGCGGGTCGTGCGCAACCTCGGCGGCCGGTCGACCGCCCTCTACACCGCCGGCGGACCGACGGGCCACGCGTATCGCGAGCTGCTCGAACGCGAGGGGATCATGGGCCGGGTCGTCCGGGTCAGGGGCAGCACGCGCGAGAGCTTCACGGTCGACGAGACGTCGACCGGCGAGCAGTTCCGCTTCGTGCTGCAGGGGCCGCAGCTGTCCGAGCCGGAGTGGCGCGCACTTCTCTCGGCCGTCGTCGACGACCTCCCCGTCGGCGGCTATCTCGTCGCGAGCGGCAGCCTGCCGCCCGGGATCCCCGTCGACTTCTACGGGCGGCTGGCCCGCATCGCCCGCGATCACGGATCGCGGTGCATCGTCGACGCATCGGATGCCGCGCTGAACGCCGCCCTCGACGAAGGCGTGTTCCTCGTGAAGCCCAGTCGCCACGAGCTCGCCGAGCTCGTGGGCGCTCCCGTCGGCGACGACGCGCAGCTCGAGGAGGCCGCGCGGGCGCTCATCGCGGCGGGGCGCACCGAGATCGTCGCGCTCACGCTCGGCGGCGCGGGTGCCGTGCTCGTGACCGCCGACGACACGTGGCGGCTGCCGACTCCGAAGGTCGCCGTCCAGAGCACCGTCGGCGCGGGAGACAGCTTCCTGGGGGCGTTCGTGCTGCGCCTCGCCGAAGGCCGCACGCCGCGCGCGGCGTTCCGCACCGCCGTCGCGGCGGGCTCGGCGACCGCCGCGCTCCCGGCGACGGCACTGTGCGGCGCCGACGAAGTCGCGGACCTCGAGTCGCAGCTGCCGCCGGCGTGACGTCAGGGCCGGTCGCCCGCGTCGTCCGATGAGGGCGGGGGCGCGGCATCCGTCAGTCTCTTCTCGAGGAAGACGTGCACATCGGCCAGTTCCTGCTCGGACACGCTGTGGGTCAGGCCGGGGTAGACGCGCCCGCTCAGGTCGACGTGATCGGGCAGCCACTGCGTCGTGTGCTCGACGAGCGCCGCGGGGATCACATCGTCGTGCGTGCCGCGTCCCCAGAACACGGGCGGCTTGGCTTCGGCGAGCTCGGCGTCTCGCGGCAGGCCGCCCGGCGTCACGTAGCCGCTGAGGTTCACCGCGTACGCGAAGCGCCGGGGTTCGAGTCGCAGGGCCTGCAGCGACACCGCACCGCCTTGCGAGAACCCGAGGAGACCGACGGATGCCGCGCCCGGCGCATGTGCGTCGACCCACTCGATCACGGCCTGAGCCGCGGCAGTGACGTGCGAGGGGTCGCGCCCGTCCAACCCGTCGATCGGGTACCACGACCGCCCCGGCATGGGCCACGGCGGCGTGAGAGGGGCCGCGAGGCTCACGACCGCGAGCGTCTCGGGGAGGTACGCGCGCAGTCCGTAGAGGTCGTGCTCGTCGGCGCCGTAGCCGTGGAGGAGGAGCAGCAGGTGCCTTCCTGCGACGTCGGCGGGCTCGACCGACCACAGCGCCGCGTCTGCGTCGAGGATGAGCGACTCGGGCATGCCCTCATCCTGCCACCGGGCGTCGACAGCGCCACCCGCCGGGAGTCCGGCGTCGGGCGGAGCGAGGGGGTATACAGGAACCATGGCCGTGCGAACACCCGACCCCGAACCCGCGGGCGACGATCCGTTCGGACCGCCCTCGGGGAACGTCTCGAACCCGGCGTGGCTGAGCGAGATCGAGCTCGCCGAGGCGCGCCGGCGACTGCCGATGCTCTACGTCGAGGCCGTCCCCGTCCGGACGGACGGCATGGGCCAGGTCGTCGAAGTGGGCATCCTCCTTCGCGCCACGCCCGTCGGCGAGATCACGCGCACGATCGTGTCGGGACGCGTCCGCTACGGCGAGACCATCCGCGACGCGCTCTTCCGGCACCTCGAGAACGACCTCGGGCCGATGGCCTTCCCGCTGCTGCCGCCTCAGCCCGTGCCGTTCACCGTCGCCGAGTACTTCCCGCTGCCCGGCGTGAGCCCCTTCCACGACGACCGTCAGCACGCCGTGTCGCTCGCGTTCGTGGTGCCCGTGACGGGCACGTGCGAGCCGCGCCAGGACGCACTCGAGGTCACGTGGCTGACGCCCGAGGAGGCGTCGTCCGACGCGCTCGCCGCCGAGATGGAGGGCGGTCGGGGCACACTCGTGAGGCTCGCGCTGGCGAGCGTCGGCGCGCTCCGCTGACGAGAAGAGACGGATGCCGCGCCCCTCGCGCGGCCGGCGCGGACGCCATCCGTCGGCAGCGGGTCTGGACCGCATCGACGCGACGGGTATGATTCCCACAAACCCGAGGCGCACACCGCGCCGAACCCGGTGTCGTCGCGCGTCCACGCGATGCCTCCCGCCGCGCTCGCGGCAACCGTCACCCGCTGGGGCGCCACGAGCGGTGGGCGCGTCCGTGCTCGGCGCGCGCCGCCCATCTCCCCACAGCAGCAGAACAGAAGCGAGAGTCACATGTCGGATCAGCAGGTGCCGGGCCGTCAGGCCGGCGGCGACGAGGCGAGCCCGTTCGACGAGCTCATCGGCGGTGACACCGTGCCCGCCACGGGAGCGTCGTTCACGACGGTGTTCCGAGGTTACGACAAGGACGAGGTCGATGCCGCGGTCGCCCGGCTCACGGCGCGTCTGCGCGCAGGCGGCGACGAGATCGCATTCCTCGAGGAGCGCTACCGCCGCGTGACCGACGCGGCGAACTCGCAGAGCCGCGAGGCCGTCGAGCAGCTCGAGGCCGAGTACGAGGCGCGTCTCGAAGAGGCCGAGAATCGCGCGCGAGACGCGCTCGAGAGGATGAAGGCCGCGCTCACCACCGCGAACGCGCGGGCGCTCAAGGCCGAGCAGCGCCTGCAGTCCGAGGTCGCGAGCGCGACGAGCGACACGCGCGAGACCGTCCAGCGGCTCGAGGCCGAGCTCACCGCCGCGAACGCTCGCGCCGCGAAGGCCGAGCAGCGGGTCGCGACGCTCACCGAGGAGCTCGTCGAGAACGGCAACGCGTCCGACCGCCCGCAGTTCGAGGAGATCCTGCGCGTCGCCGAAGAGCAGGCGAGCCAGATCATCCGCAACGCGAGCGTCCAGGCCGACCGCCTGCTCGAGGCAGCCCGCGAAGAGGTCGTCAACCGTCGTCGCGAGGTCCAGGCCGAGGCCGACGGCATCCGCGCGCAGGCCGAGAGCGACGCGCACCAGGCCCGCCTGCGCATCGAGACCGAGCTCATGGCGCACCAGGCGCGCCTCGAGCGCGAGTCCGCGCACGCGGCCGAGAAGGTGTCGCAGGCCGAGCAGGAGGCCGCGGCGATCCGCAGCGAGGCCGAGAAGGGCGCCGCCGCGCTCCGCTCGATGGTCGCGCGCGAGACGTCGCAGATGCGCGCCGAGGCCGAAGAGGCCGTGCGCGAGCTCAGGATGCGCGCGCTCGAGTTCGAGGAGTCGCTCACGCGGCGCCAGGACGACGCGCAGCAGGAGTTCCTCATGCTCCACAACCAGGCGGTCGCCCATGCCGAGCGCATCACGCAGGACGCGAACGAGCAGGTCGCCGCATCGCTCGAGCACGCGCAGCGCGTCGCCGGCAAGGCTGACGACTTCGACCGGCTCATGCGCGCCCAGGCCCAGCAGCTCGAGGCCGATGCGAACCTGCGCGCTCGCGACGTGCTCGACCGTGCGCGGGCCAAGGCGGAGCGCATCATCGAGACCGTCACGGCGCACTCGCAGGCCGTGCTCCGCGACGCCGAGGACCGCACGCGCCAGCTCCGCTGGCAGCAGCATCAGCTCATGAGCTTCATGTCCGAGGTCAAGGAGCTCATCCGTCCCGACATGCCGATCGGCGACGTCGCCGTCGTCGACCTCGAGCCGGCCGACGGCGGGTCGACCGAAGGGGAGGCCGCGCCGTTCGGCGAGGCGCGCGCGGCAGGTGCCGCCGAGGCGCCGGAGGCTGCCGAATCGCACGAGGCGCCGCAGGACGAGGCCCGCGACGGCGAGCCCGAGGACGCCGAGGAGACGCGGTCCGAAGCCGAGTCCCCCGAGGAGCAGCGCCCCGAGGGCCGGTTCCACGAGGGCGAGGTCTCCGAGGGCGAAGGCGAGAACTCCGCGGATGAGGGCGCCGAGGTCGCGCGGTTCGCGCACCACGAGGGCGAGCACGCCGAGGGCGAGCAGCCGCACGACCACGACGGCGGCGAGCCCCGCGAGGACGACCGCGACGAGACGGCCGCCTGACCGACGCTGGATCGAACGAACCGGATGCCGCGTGCCGCGAGGGCGCGGCATCCGTCGTCTGTCGGCTTACGCCGCCGACGCCGTCTCGCGCGCGATCGCGGCGAGGAACGCGTCGATGTCCTCCTCCGTCGTATCGAACGAGCACATCCAGCGCACCTCGTTGCGCGCGGCGTCCCAGTCGTAGAACCGGAACGACTCGCGCAGCCGGTCGGCGACGCCGTCGGGCAGCGTCGCGAACACGCCGTTGGCCTGCGTCTTCTGCGTGAAGCCGACGCCGCGGACCGATCCGTCGGCGAGACCCGCCTCGATGCCGGAGCGAAGGCGCTGCGCCATCGCGTTCGAGTGGCGCGCGTTGCGCAGCCACAGGTCGCCCTCGAGCAGCGCGATGAGCTGCGCCGAGACGAACCGCATCTTCGACGAGAGCTGCATGTTGAGCTTGCGCAGGTACGTGAGACCGGCGGATGCCTCGGGGTTCAGGACGACGACCGCCTCGGCGCCCATCGCGCCGTTCTTGGTGCCGCCGAAGCTCAGGACGTCGACGCCGGCATCGCGTGTGAAGGCGCGGAACGGCAGGTCGAGCGAGGCCGCCGCGTTGGCGAGGCGCGCGCCGTCGACGTGCAGGTGCATGCCGAGAGGGTGGATGTGGTCGGCGATCGCGCGGATCTCGTCGGGCGTGTAGAGCGTTCCGAGCTCGGTCGACTGCGTGATCGAGACGACCAGGGGCTGCGCGCGGTGCTCGTCGCCCCACCCCCACGCCTCCCGGTCGATGAGCTCGGGCGTGAGCTTGCCGTCCTCGGTCGGGACGTTCAGGATCTTGATGCCCGCGACGCGCTCAGGCGCACCGCCCTCGTCGACGTTGATGTGGGCCGTAGACGCGGCCACGACGGCGCCCCAGCGGGGGAGCATCGACTGCAGTCCCGTGACGTTCGCGCCGGTGCCGTTGAAGACGGGGAACGCCTCGACGCGCTCGCCGAAGTGGTGGGCGAAGACCTCCTGGAGGCGCTCGGTGTAGACGTCTTCGCCGTACGCGACCTGGTGGCCCTCGTTCGCGGCCGCGATCGCCGCGAGCACCTCGGGGTGGATGCCGGAGTAGTTGTCGGATGCGAAGCCGCGGATGCTCGGATCGTGGATCGGGGTCACGGGTTCCAAATCTAGCCGACGCCGGCACGAGGGTTTTCCGTGTCGGAGGTGCGGCGTAGGTTCGACCCCATGTCCTCCGACGCCCCCGGCCCCTCCACAGCCGCGCAGCGAACGGTCGTGCCCCCGCCGAACGGCATGCGCATCTTCTTCCAGGTGCTCGTGAACACCGCCGCCGCGAACGTCACGACGAGCTTCCTGTGGTTCGCGCTGACATTCTGGGTCTACCTCGAGACGAGGTCGGTGCTCGCCACCGGCATCGTCGGCGGCAGCTACATGCTGCTCGTCGCCGTCTTCTCGATGGTGTTCGGCACGCTCGTCGACCGTCACCGCAAGCAGCGCGTCATGGTCCTCTCGAGCCTGGTGACGCTCGCGTCGTTCCTCGTCGCCGGCGCGCTGTACCTCGCCCAGCCCGAATCCGTGCTCGTCGACATCACCGGCCCGTGGTTCTGGCTGTTCACCGGCATCATCCTGTTCGGCGCGGTCATCGAGAACCTGCGCAACATCGCGCTGTCGACGACCGTCACGCTGCTCGTGCCGGTCGAGCGCCACGCCAACGCGAACGGCATGGTCGGCACCGTTCAGGGCATCGCGTTCGTCGTCACGAGCGTGTTCTCGGGCCTCTCGGTCGGCTTCCTCGGCATGGGCGGAACGCTTGCGATCGCACTCGTCGCCACGGCGATCGCGTTCCTGCACCTGCTGACTTTCCGCATCCCAGAAGAGCAGCCCGATCCCGACGAGAACCGCGCCAAGGCGTTCGACTTCCGCGGCAGCATCCGGGCCGTCCGTGCCGTCAAGGGGCTGTTCGCCCTGATCCTGTTCTCGACGTTCAACAACTTCATCGGCGGCGCCTACATCGCGCTCATGGACCCTTACGGCCTCACGCTGTTCACGGTTCAGTGGTGGGGAGTCGTCCTCGGCATCACGGCGACGGGCTTCATCGTCGGAGGGCTCGTCGTCGCCAAGTGGGGGCTCGGGCGGAACCCGATCCGCACGCTGCTGCTCGTCGTCATCGCGATGGGCGTGCTCGGCGCGCTCTTCACGATCCGCGAGTGGTCGTGGCTGTACATCGTCGGCATCTATGCCTACATGGCGATCATCCCGGCGGCAGAGGCGGCCGAGCAGACGGTCATCCAGAAGGTCGTCCCATTCCGCCGGCAAGGGCGCGTCTTCGGCTTCGCGGCGGCGATCGAGTCCGCGACGGCGCCCATCACGGCGTTCCTCATCGCCCCGATCGCCGAGTTCCTCATCATCCCGTACATGGACACCGACAGCGGCCGCGCGACGTGGGGCTGGCTGCTCGGCGAGGGCGAGGCGCGCGGCATCGCGCTCATCTTCCTGTTCGCGGGTCTCATCCTCGTGGCCGTCGCGCTGCTCGCGTTCCTGACGCCGTCGTACCGCATCCTCTCCGCGGAGTACCAGGAGGGCCTCACGGACGCCGACGCGGAAGCGGGCGGCGACGCCGAAGGCGAGACGGATGGCCCGGCCCAGGGCGGTGACGTCGAGGAGGCTCGACCCGGCGCGGGCGCGACGGATCCGTCGCCCAACGGCGCGGGCGCCGCGCCCATCGACGTCGGACCGCCGTCGACGAAGGACGTCATCGGGGGCGTGGTCGACGGAAAGCGCCGCGCGTAGCCTGGCCCCATGAGGCCGTCGAGAGCGGCCGTCCTCGCGGTGGCGGCCGCAGCCGCGCTCACGGCGTGCACCGCCGAATCCGCTCCGGATCAGGAGCCGCGAGTCGTCGAGTCACCCGCGCGGATACCCACCGAGCTCGCCGCTCGCGCGGCACACACGATGACCGCACTGGACAACGGGCGCCTGCTCGTCGTGGGAGGGTGCGTGACGGACGGCTGCGGCACCGCCGCCGCCGACAGCTGGATCATCGAGGGGCGCGACGCCCGGCGGACGGCGTCGCTCAATTACGTGCGCGACGCCCACAGCGCGACCCTGCTCGCGGATGGGCGGGTACTCGTCTCGGGCGGCTTCGCCGCGGAGGGGACCCCTGCGCTCGACACCGCGGAGATCTACGATCCCGAGACCGAGCGGTGGGCCGAGGTCGCCGCGCTCACGACCGGCCGCGGAGGGCACGGGGCGGCTCTACTGGGCGACGGCACCGTGCTCCTCGCCGGGGGCTGGGCCAGGACCGGCGGCTTCACCGACACGACGGAGATCTTCGACCCCGTGACCGCGACGTTCCGCCCCGGGCCGCTGCTCCCCAGACCCGTCGTGGGCGTCGGTGCCGCGTCGCTTCCGAGTGGTTGTGTCCTTCTCGTCGGGGGCGAGGTGGAATCCGCGGTGCCGACAGACCTGGCGCTGACCGTGTGTCCGGACGGCACCGTCACAGAGGTCGGGCCGCTGCGGCAGGCGCGGTTCAAGCACGCGACCGTCTCCCTGCCCGCTGGTGACGTGCTGATCGTGGGCGGTACCGCCGACGACCGCGAGCTGCTGAGGTCGACAGAGGTCTTCGACGCGGAGTCGCAGAGCTTCCGACCCGGACCCGATCTCACGGTGGGGCGTTACAAGCTCGGCGCGACCCTTCTCCCCGACGGCCGCGTGGTCGTCGCCGGAGGCGCCCCCGGCATCGAGGTGATCGACGTCGCCTCGGGCGAGGCCTCGGTCGTGGACGCGGCCCGGGACGCCGTGGCGTCGTTCTCCACGCTCGGCGTGACCGGTGGCGTGCTCGTCGTCCTGGGTGGGTACGACGAGTCGATCGACCTCACGCGACTGGGCTTCGTGATCGACCTCGAGGAACTCACGGGCTGAGCGCCCCCCGCGAAAGTCGGAGCCCCGCGAGTCGCGGGTCCCGGTCGGCCGCGTCGGGCGATCAGTCCTGCGGCAGAGTGACGACCGTGTCGTTGATCGAGGCCGCGTCGGCGTCCCACAGCTTCACGAAGGCGTCCGCGACCGTGTCTTCGAGCCCGTCGAGCGCCTTCACGCGGAAGATCACGGCCGCCGCGCGCAGCGGCTCGCCGGCATCGCGTGCCGCCTTCGCGAATCCGTGCGCGACCGCGCGGGTCCACGCCTCGCTCGCGGCCTTCACCGCCGCGTAGTTCGCGCCGCCGGCGAGCGGCCGGGCGACCGCCGTCGACGACACGATCGCCAGCCGTCCGGCTTCGGATGCCCGCAGGTCGTCGTCGAACGTGCGCGTCACGTGCCGCAGCGCCGTGAACGACGCTTCGAGGATGCGGTAGTCCTCGTCGCTCTGCCCCGCGAGCCCTCCGCCCCCGCGCCAACCGCCGACGAGATGGAACAGCCCGTCGATGCGGCCGTCGGTCTCGCGGACTCGCTCGGCAAGGGACTGGACGGCCGCGGCATCCGTCAGATCGCACACCTCGGTGCGCACCCCGGGAACCGCCTCGGCCAGCCGCCCGAGCTTCTCGGGATCACGGCCGACCGCGACCGCCCGCACACCGGCCCCAGACAGGGCGCGGGCGGCCGCGAGGCCGCTGGTGCTCGTCGCCCCAGCCACGAGCACCAGCCGCCGGTTGTCAGGCATCCGTTCCCCGGATGCCCGAAGTCGACTCGATCACGGGGCGCATCTTCTTCTCGAGCGCCTCGAAGAACATCGACAAGGGGAACTCGTCGTCGAGCACGGCGTCGGTGTAGTCCTTCGGCGACCCGGCGAGGATCTCGTCCGGAAGCCCCCGTGCCCAGAGCGAAGCGGGGTTCGGTTCCACCACGGATCGGACCAGATCGTACGCCGCGAGCCAATGCGCCGTCTTGGGCCGGTCGATCGACCGCCAGTAGAGCTCGTCGATCTCGTCGCCGAGAGCCACGACGGCCCCGGGGACCTCGTCCCAGTCGAACGCGAGTGCCGTATCGGTCCAGTGCAGGACGCGGCGCTGGTGCAGCCACGCGAACAGGAGCTGACCCCCGAGGCCGTCGTAGTTCCGCACGCGCGACCCGGTGATCGCGAAGCGGAAGACGCGGTCGAAGATGACCGCGTACTGCACGAGCTTCGCGTGCTCGAGCATCTCGGCCTCGGTCGCCGTGAGGTCGTCGCGTGCGGAGAGGCGCTTCTCGATCGCGACGCACTCGCGGAACGCCGTCAGGTCGCAGCGCAGCTCCTCGAGCGAGTACAGGAAGTACGGCATCCGCTGCTTGATCATGAACGGGTCGAACGGCAGGTCGCCGCGCATGTGCGTGCGGTCGTGGATGATGTCCCACATCACGAACGTCTTCTCGGCGAGCGTCTGGTCGTCGAGCATGCGAGCAGCCGCGGTCGGCAGCTCGAGCTTCGTGATCTCGGCCGCCGCGCGCACGACGCGCCGGTAGCGGGCCGCTTCGCGGTCCTGGAAGATCGCGCCCCACGTGAAGGTCGGGATCTCGCGCATCGCGACCGTCTCGGGGAAGAGCACGGCCGAGTTCGTGTCGTAGCCGGGCGTGAAGTCGATGAGCCGCAGCGAGACGAAGAGCTTGTTGCCGTAGTCGCCCGCCTCGAGCTCCGCGACGAAGTCGGGCCAGATGACCTCGACGAGGACGGCCTCCACGTACCGGTTGCGAGACCCGTTCTGCGTGTACATCGGGAAGACGACGAGATGACGGATGCCGTCGACCCGGTGCTGCTGGGGCTGGAAGGCCACGAGCGAGTCGTAGAAGTCGGGGACTCCGAACCCGCGGTCCGCCCAGCGCTCGAAGTCGTGCATCGACGCGGCGAGGTACTCGGCGTCGTGCGGGAACCGCGGGGCGAGCTCGCGGATGGCCTCGACGATCGCCTCGACGCACGTGCGCGCCTCGGCGTGGTCGGCCTCGACGGGCACGGATCCGTCCTGCGCCTGGATCGCCTGCAGCGCCGTGGCCGCGTCCTTCAGGCGCAGCCAGGCGGGGGTCTGCTCGAGGCTCGTCGCGTCCTCGACGACCTCGGGCTCTCCGATGATGGACTTCGCGTTGGGCGTTGTCGTAGACACTGGGAACCTCCGATCCTGAGGACGAGTTGACGTAAGAATTCCGGCGAGTGCCAGACTCAACAGGTATTCTTCCATGCGTGGACGACCCTGTCGATCTGGCGATCATCACGGAGGTGTCGCGCGACGCGCGCGCGACGCTGGCCCAGCTGTCCGAGCGCGTCGGGCTGTCGGTGTCGGCCGTGCAAGCACGTCTCAAGCGACTCGAGGGCAGCGGCGTCATCTCGGGATACCGGGCCGTGATCGACGCCGAGGCGGTCGGCAAGCCGCTGTCGGCCTTCATCGAGATCACACCGCTCGACCCCGGCCAGCCCGACAACGCGCCCGAGCTGCTCGGGCACCTTCCCGAGATCGAGGCCTGCCATTCGATCGCGGGCGACGCGAGCTACATCCTGTTCGTCCGCGTCGCGACGCCGCGGCACCTGGAGGCGCTCATCCGCGAGATCCGGCAGGCCGCATCCGTCAACACGCGCACGACCGTCGTCCTGCAGACGTTCTTCGAGAACAGGCCCATCCCGCCCGCGTGACCTGCGGGTAGCCTCGGCTCATGGCCGCCGCCCCTGAGCCGACCGCCGTCGCCCGCGGCCACGGGGTGCTCATCGTGCGCAACACGCGATCCGGCACGGCGGTCATCCGTGCGGATCCCGCGGAGCTCATCGCCGAGCGGCTGCCCGAGGCCGATGTGCGCGAGCTCGGCGAGGGCGAAGATCTGGCGGACGTCGTCGACACTGCGATGGCGGCCACGGACCCGCCTTCCGTGCTCGGCGTGTACGGAGGCGACGGATCGGTGTCGCGCATGGCCGAGCTCGCCCGCAAGCACGACCGGCTGCTGCTGGTGATGCCGGGCGGCACGTTCAACCACTTCGCCCGGTCGGCGGGCGTCGTGGACGTCGAGACCGCGATCGACGCGCTCGAGAGCGGATCGACCGTCGAGGTGAGCGCGGTCGAAGTGACGGCCGACGACGGGCCTCCGGTCCTCGCCCTCAATGCGGTGTCGGTCGGCGCATACCCGGAGCTCATCGACCAGCGCGACCGCCGGCGCGCGCGACTCGGCAAGTGGCTCGGCGGCATCGTCGCGGCGTGGATCACCCTCCGAAGCGCCGAGCCGCTCACGATCGTGCGCGAGGGGCGGCGAGCGCGCGTTTGGTCGGTGTTCGTCGGCGTCGGGCGCAGCGATCCGATGCGCGTCGCGACGATGCAGCGGGAGAACCTCGAAGAGCCGACTCTCGACGTCCGCATCCACCATGCAAGTGGGACACGGATGCGGGCCATCGCGTCGCTCGCATTCGGAAAGCGCACCGCCGCCGTCCTCCACGCGCTGAAGCTCATGCCGCCGCGCTCGGATGTCGAGCGGCTCGTGGTGCCCGGCTTCGACATGACGGTATGCGTCGAACCCGAGCGCCCGTCGGTGTACGTGCACGACGGCGAGCTCGAGGAGCGGCCGGCGGGCGGGTTCCGGCTTCGCTGCGTCATCGTGCCGCGGGCCGTGACGGTGTACGCGCCGGGGTCGGAGGCGCGTTGAGCGACGCTTCGTCTCGCTGCGCTCGCTCAGCGCCCGGGCCCGCGGACGTCTTCCGCCCGCGGCTACAGCCACCCCCGCCCGCGCGCGAGCACGGCCGCCTCGATGCGGTTCGCGGTGCCGGTCTTGCCGATCGCTGCGGAGAGGTGATTTCGCACGGTGCTCCTCGACAGGTGGAGCAGCGACCCGATCGCGGCGATCGACGCTCCGCTCTCGCACGCCCGCAGCACCTCGCGTTCGCGGTCCGTGAGCGGATTCGGCTCGGCGCGGAGCGCGGTGGTCGCGAAGTCGGGATCCACGACGGTGGATCCTCCCGCCACAGAACGCAATTGGGCGGCGAGGTGGGTCGCGGGGGCGTCCTTGAGCAGGAAGCCGCGCGCCCCGAGCTGCAGTGCGCGCTGCAGGTAGCCCGGCCGGGCGAACGTCGTGAGCACGACGACGTGGCAGTCGGGCACCGCTGCCCGCAGGTCGGGAATGACGTCAAGCCCGCTGCGGCCGGGAAGCTCGATGTCGAGGAGCGCGATGTCGGGCCGGGTGCGCTCCGCCGCCGGCACGATGTCGTCGCCTCTCTCGACCTGCGCGACGATCTCGATGTCGCCTTCCAGCTCGAGGAGCGTCGCGAGGGCGGTGCGCAGCAGCGCCTGATCCTCGGCGATGAGCACCCTCATGCGGGCACCTCCGCCCGCAGACGGATGCCGCCGCCGTCCGCCTCGACGACGAGCTCGCCGCCGAGGCGCCGCACGCGCTCGCGCAGCCCGGTGAGGCCGGTGCCCTCGCGCACGGGCGGCGGGGCGACGCCGTCGTCCTCGACCTCGATCGACGCGCGAGACGGCCCCGCGGTCACGGTCACACGGCACAGCGTCGGGCGCATCGCGTGACGCAGGAGATTCGTCGATGCCTCGAGCACGACCGAAGCGAACAGCGCGTCGATCTCGGCGTCGAGGTCCCCGGCGTCCTTGCGCACGGCGAGGTCCACGCCGCGCGAGGTGAGAGACGTGCGCGCGCGCTCGAGCTCGGCGTCCAGCGACGACCGCCTGTAGCCGGCGACCGCGGTGCGCAGCTCACGCAGGGCGTCGCGCCCGAGGCGCTCGATATCGGCGGCGTGCTCGGCCGCGGCATCCGGGTCAGTCGGCGCCAGCCGCCGCGCCGTCTCGGCCTTCACGACGATGACCGACAGTGTGTGCCCGGCCACATCGTGCAGGTCTCGCGCGAAGCGCAGGCGCTCTTCCTCGACGGCGGAGCGGGCGAGCAGCCGCCGTGTGCGCTCGAGCTCGGCGTTGCTGACGGCGAGCTGCTGGATGACGAACGCGCCGATCCCGCTGAAGAGCACCGTCGCGGCCGCCGCCACGATCGTGTGCGGCGCGACCGTCGCGGTCGTCGCCGCTGCCACGACCGCCGACGCTACGAGCGCGATCGCGCTGCCGAGGGCGGGGAAGCCGATCGCGGCCGCGACTCCCGCGAAGCCCCATGCCGAGATCCATCCCTCACCCGTCGAGGTCACGACAGCGGTGCACGCGCCGACGAGCGCGGTGAGGGCGAGGGGGCGGATGACGCGAAGTGTCCAGTCCGGCGTCTCGATCGCGAGCCACACGAAGGTCGCGAAGAGGCCCGGCACGACCGCGAGGGCCGCGAGCGCGACCGGCGTCGGGTCCTGGATCGTCGCGATGAGCGGCCCGATCATCAGCACCGGCGTCCAGATGGAGACGATCCACCCCCACCGGTGGCGCCCCATCCAGCGGAACGCCCGCAACCGGAAGTCGTCCGCGCCTGCGCCGATCGCGATCACCTCCCGTCGCCGTAGGCTACCGCGCGCTCGGCGGGGGCCGCGTCGGCCGACGCGCCGACCGCCCGCGAGGCCAGCAGCACGCCCGTGACCGTGACCGCGGTGACGACATGCAGCGCCGCGAGGCCCGCGACGGCGGCCGGCGAGGTGCCCCCGAGCGGACCGGCGAGCGAGACGACGAGGAACGCGGCCGCGGTGATGACGAACCACCGCACCGGATGCCGCGTCCACTTCTCGAACGCCGCGAGCACGAGCCACGCGGGGATCGCCGCGAAGCCCGCGACGACCGCCGTCACGACGGCGCCGACGGTGATGGCGGAGCCGGTACCCGTGACGGCCTCGAGCTCGGTGCCCAGCACGGGCACCTCGATGAGCCACACGACGAGGGCCGCGAGGGCTGCGGCGGGGATGGTCAGAAGACGGATGATTCGACGACGAGTGAACATGCGCTCGACCCTACGGACGGCCGGCGCGAGGCGGCAGAACCGTCGGTCCTCGATCGGGCAGGACGAATGTCCCGGATAGCGCGGTCTCGTATCACCGTGTTCCGAGCGGGCTACGAGCGGCGCGCGAAGAGTTCGATCAGGTCGACAGCCGTCGTCACGTCCGTCGTCGAGACGGAGAGACGTCCACCCGAGCCGATGGCCCGGACCGCGGCCTGGACACGGGCGAGCTCCCTCCTGTTCCACGGCTCACGGCGGGTGTCTCCCGGTCCGAGCATCTTTCCCAGCGTGACGATGTCCAGCAGGTGGCGATCCCGCTTCGGCCCGCTCTCCTGCTGGTAGGCGGCTGCCTTCGCGGCGATCGCGCCGGGCAGGTCAGGACGAAGCACCGTGCCGATGATTCGTTCGACGGTCACGACTACCGGCTCCGAGCGCTCGAGCGCTCGCTGCACGCCGTGGGATGCCAGGACGCGCCCGCCGCGCACCGTCTTGATCGCGTTGCTCGTCGGTCGCAGGCCCTTGGGGACGAGCAGATCGATTCGTGCCGACCCTTTCAGGTACCGTGTCTCATCCCGAGCCTCCGCGAAAGGAAGGTCTCCGCGGTCGTTGTCGACCTTGAACCCCAGGTCGTGCAGGGCCTGCGTGACGTCTTTGAGCCGCCGGGGATAGGCGCGCACAGCGACAGCGATGTCGCCATCGTCGGTCACCCGCGGGAGGTCGAAGCCGCGCTCGGTCGCATGCAAAACCGTCATCTGCCCGCCGACGACCGCCCACCCCTCCGGGCCGATCCTCTCTGAGATGGCGAGCATTCCGTGCCACGATTGGGCCGCCTGCGGGGTGCTGTCGGGCAGCGTGATTGCGACCGTCACCTGGGGAGCCCCGCTTCAAGCATCCGAGCCACTTCTCCGTCCTCTCTCGGGCCGTCCCAATCGGCGAGGTCCGCGATGCTCTCCGAGATTCGAGGCGGTCGATCCGACACGTGCAGCCGGACGTTCGCCTCCGGGTGGGGGATGAGCATGAAGTCGGCCTGGACTGCTGCGAGGTCAGCGGGCCGGACGTGTCCCTCAAGCTGTCGTCTGTCGTCGATCCCGGACCGGGGGTCGCTGAAGCCGGAGGCGTGAACGCGCGGATCCGAGCGGAGCTCGCCGAGGAAGTCCGGTTGAACGCGGAGGTCGAGACGCTGTCCGCGGTTGCGCATGAGGTCTCGCAGCAGTGCCGCGGGGTTCTCGGCCGACGTGATCGCATCGGCGTGCGCTTGCGCGCGCAGCCAGCGGCGAGAGTCGATCCCGGCAGGCTTCTCCTGGGCGAGCGCATCCAGCACGAGGTGCGCCATCCGCGGGCTCAGCGACCGGCGTGACATCGGCTTGCGGCGCAGGGCGGACTCGTCCACCACCCACGCACGCCCGACCTTCTGCGCGGGGATCTGCCCAGCCTGAATGAGCTGGTAGACACGAGCGGGCGACAGCCGGGACGCCTTCGCATACTCTTGAACGCTAAGCATGACACTCCTCTTGGTTCGATCATAGAGGTGTGTCACGTCAGTGCCAAGCCGGGCATTCGCCCCGACGCATCGGCACGCAACCGAGAGCCGTGTGACCGGACCGCCTCAGCGAGGCCGGTCACACGGTTGCGCGGTCCTCAGTCGTGCTGGGGGAAGCCCAGGTTCAGCCCGCCGTGCGACGGGTCGAGCCAGCGCGACGTGACGGCTTTCTCCGCGGTGAAGAACTCGAACCCGTGAGGGCCGTACGCCTTCGCGTCGCCGAAGAGCGAGGCCTTCCAGCCTCCGAAGGAGTGGTACGCGACCGGCACCGGGATCGGCACGTTGATGCCGATCATGCCGACCGTCGCCTCGCGCTGGAAGCGCCGGGCCGCACCGCCGTCGTTCGTGAAGATCGCCGTGCCGTTGCCGTACGGGCTCGAGTTGATGATGTCGAGGCCGCCCTCGTAGCCCTCGACGCGGACGATCGACAGCACGGGGCCGAAGATCTCGTCCTGGTACACCGACGACGACGTGGGCACCTTGTCGATGAGGGTGGGGCCGAGCCAGAAGCCGTCGGGGTCGCCGTCGGCTTCGACGCCACGGCCGTCCACGACGACGGATGCGCCGTCCTGCGCCGCCACGTCGATGTACGACGCCACCTTGTCGCGGTGCTGTCCGGTGATGAGCGGACCCATGTCGCAGCCGCGTGTGCCGTCGCCGATGCGCAGCGTCCCCATGCGCTGGGAGATCTTCTCGACGAGCTCGTCCGCGATCGTGTCGACCGCGAGCACGACCGAGATCGCCATGCAGCGCTCGCCGGCCGAGCCGAAGCCCGCGTTGACGGCCGCGTCGGCGGCGAGATCGAGGTCGGCATCCGGCAGCACGAGCATGTGGTTCTTCGCGCCGCCGAGCGCCTGCACGCGCTTGCCGTTGCGGGTGGCGTTCTCGTACACGTACTTCGCGATCGGGGTCGAGCCGACGAACGAGATCGCCCTCACGTCGGGGTGCTCGAGCAGCCGGTCGACGGCCTCCTTGTCGCCGTGCACGACGTTGAGCACGCCGTCGGGCAGCCCGGCTTCCTTCAGAAGCTCGGCCATCCAGTTCGCGGCGGTCGGGTCCTTCTCGGAGGGCTTCAGCAGGACGGCGTTGCCCGCGGCCAGCGCGACCGAGAAGAACCACAGCGGCACCATGGCAGGGAAGTTGAAGGGGCTGATGATGCCCACAACCCCGAGCGGCTGGCGCAGCGTGTAGACGTCGATGCCGGTCGAGACGTTCTCGGAGTACGCGCCCTTCGTCAGGTGGCCGAGGCCGCACGCGAACTCGACGACCTCCATGCCGCGCGCGATCTCGCCGAGCGCGTCGGAGAGCACCTTGCCGTGCTCCGCGGTCAGGATCGCGGCGAGCTCGTCCTTGCGCTGGTTGAGCAGCTCACGGAAGTTGAAGAGCACGGCCTGGCGCTTCGCGATCGAGGTGTCGCGCCACTGCGTCCACGCGCCCGTGGCGACGGCGACCGCGGAGTCGACATCGGCTGCCGAGGCGAGGCGCACCTCCTTCTGGACGCGGCCCTGCGCGGGGTTGAACACGGGCCCCGTGCGCTCGGACTCACCGGTCCAGGCGGACCCGTCGACCCAATGGTCGAGGATCGTGGTCGCGGACTCGGCGGTCCGCTCCAGAGTCGTGGTGTCGGTCATGGTCTCCTCCTTGAAACTGCCCTCGTGGGGACTTCAGAGCGCATCCGCTTCGACGACGCCCAGAGCCTCATCGTAGATCGACATCGCCTGGGCGACCTCTTCGGGGGTCACGACGCAGGGCGGGACGACGTGGATGCGGTTCTCGGCCGTGAAGGGAATCAGGCCCCTCGCGACGAGCTCCTTCTTGAGCCGTCCGATGACGTCGACGCCCACGGGTTCGCGCGTCTCGCGGTCCCGTACGAGCTCCATCGCCCAGAACACGCCCTCTCCGCGCGTCTCGCCGATGAGCGGATGCCTCGCCTGCAGCTCCTTCAGCCCGGGACCGATCGCCTCGGCGCCGACCCGGCGGGCGTTGTCGACGATGCCCTCGCTCTCCATCGCGTCGAGCGCGCCGATGATCGAGGCGGCGGCGAGCGGATGCCCCGAGTACGTGAGTCCGCCGGGGAACACGCGCTCGTCGAACGTCTTCGCGATGGGCTCCGACATGATGACGCCGCCCACCGGGACGTACCCCGAGTTGACGCCCTTCGCGAAGGTGATGAGGTCGGGGACGACGTCGTAGCCCTGGAACGCGAACCACCGGCCCGTACGCCCGAAGCCCGCCATCACCTCGTCGAGGATGAGCACGAGGTCGTAGGTGTCGGCGAGCGCGCGCACCCCGGCGAGGTATCCGGGCGGCGGAACGAGGATCCCCGCGGTGCCCGGCACCGACTCGAGCAGCAGGGCGGCGATCGTCTGGGGCCCCTCGGACTGGATGACCCGCTCGAGGTGGTGGAGCGCGCGCTCCGACTCCTCCTCGGGCGTCGTGGCCCAGAACTCGGAACGGTAGAGGTACGGCCCGAAGAAGTGCACGTGCCCGCGCGCGTACTGGTTCGGCATCCGTCGCCAGTCGCCCGTCGCGACGATCGCCGCGCCCGTGTTGCCGTGATACGAGCGGTAGGTCGACAGCACCGTGTCACGGCCGGTGTGCAGGCGCGCCATGCGGATGGCGTTCTCGACGGCATCCGCCCCGCCGTTCGTGAAGAACACCTTCTCGAAGCCCTCGGGCGCCTTGGCCAGGATCTTCTCCGCCGCGCGCCCGCGCGTGAGGTTCGACGTGGCCGGGCCGATGGTCGCGAGCTGCGCCGCCTGCTCCTGGATCGCCTTGACGACGGCCGGATGCTGGTGCCCGATGTTCACGTTGACGAGCTGGCTCGCGAAGTCGAGCATCCGGTTCCCCGCGTGATCCCACACCGTCGTGCCCTGGCCGCCGGCGATGACGGGCAGGTCGAGGTGCGCCTGCGCGGACCACGAGTGGAACACGTGCTCGCGGTCGATGCGGCGGGCCTCGGCATCCAGGTCGACGTCGGTGTCGGTTTCGGTGCTCATGTCTCGATCCTCCCGCCGGTCCTCGCACCTGTCGAGGCCGTTTTCACCGACCGATCGAGCGACTCGACGTCAGGACTTCGCCCGCACGTGCGCGGTCAGCGCCGGGATCACCGTCTCGCCGTAGATCCTCAGGGTCTCCTCCTTGTTGTCGTGCTGCAGGTAACCCGCGAACTGCGTGACGTCGAGCTCGGACAGCGCTTTGAGCTTCTCGATGTGCTCGTCCGCTGTGCCGAGGATGCAGAAGCGGTCGACGATCTCGTCGGGCACGAAGTCGACGTGGTCGTTCTCGGCGCGCCCGTGCGTGTTGTAGTCGTAGCCCTTGCGGCCCTCGATGTACTCGGTGAGGGCGTCGGGGATGATCCCGTGATGCCCGTACTTCGCGACGATGTCGGCGACGTGGTTGCCGACCATCCCGCCGAACCACCGGCACTGCTCACGCTGGTGCGCGAGGTCGTCGCCGATGTACATCGGAGCGGCGACGCAGAACGCGAGCGAGTCGGGGTCGCGGCCGGCGGCGACCGCGGCGTCCTTCACCGTCTTGATCATCCACGCCGCGATGTCGACGTCCGCGAGCTGCAGGATGTAGCCGTCGCCGACCTCGCCGGCGACCTTGAGCGCCATGGGCCCGTACGCGGCGACCCACACCTCGAGCTCGGAGCCGCGGCTCCACGGGAACTGCAGCGTCGCGCCGTTGTACTCGACCGGCCGCGAGTTGGCGAGCTCGCGGATCACATGGATCGACTCGCGCAGCTCGGCCATCGTCGTGGGCTTGCCGTTCGTCACACGCACCGCAGAGTCGCCGCGGCCGATTCCGCAGATCGTGCGGTTGCCGTACATCTCGTTGAGGGTGGCGAAGACGGATGCCGTGACCGTCCAGTCCCGCGTCGCGGGGTTCGTCACGAACGGTCCGACCGTGACGCGGTGGGTCTCGGCGAGGATCGCCGAGTGTATGACGTACGGCTCCTCCCACAGGAGGTGCGAGTCGAACGTCCACACGTGGGAGAACCCGTGCGCCTCGGCGAGCTTGGCGAGCTGCACCGTGCGCGCCGCGGGCGGGTTGGTCTGCAGGACGACGCCGAAGTCCATGATCACACCAGGTACTGCGAGAGGCCGCGCTTGAGGTATTGCCCGTCGCCGGGCCGCCCCAGATACTCGCCGCCGTCGACGATGACCTTGCCGCGCGAGAGCACCGTGTCGACGTGCCCGTCGATCTCGAAGCCCTCCCAAGCGGAGTGGTCCATGTTCATGTGGTGCGTCTCGCCGTACCCGATCGACGTGTGGCCGTTCGGGTCGTACACGACGATGTCGGCGTCCGCGCCCGGCTGGACGACGCCCTTCTTCCCGTACAGGCCGAACATCCGCGCCGGGGTCGTGCTGGTGAGCTCGACCCACCGTTCGAGCGTGATCTTCCCGGTCACCACTCCCTGGTACATGAGGTCCATGCGATGCTCGACTCCGCCGATGCCGTTGGGGATCGCGCGGAAGTCGTCCTTCCCGCGCTCCTTCTGGTCCTTCATGCAGAACGGGCAATGGTCGGTCGAGACCATCTGCAGATCGTTCGTGCGCAGCGCCTGCCACATGTGGTCCTGGTGGCCCTCGGCGCGGCTGCGCAGGGGAGTCGAGCACACCCATTTCGCGCCCTCGAACTGCCCCCACTCGTCGCTGAACGCGCCGAGCTGCTCCTCGAGCGACAGGTACAGGTACTGCGGGCACGTCTCGCCGAAAACGTTCTGACCCCGGTCGCGCGCCCACGCGAGCTGCTCGACCGCCTGCTTCGCCGATACATGCACCACGTAGAGGGGCGCGCCCGTGAGATTCGCGAGCATGATCGAGCGGTGCGTGGCCTCCTCCTCCATCTGCCACGCGCGCGCGATGCCGTGATAGTACGGAGCCTTCTTGCCCGCTTCGGCGAGCTGCGCGGCGAGCACGTCGATCGCGGGGCCGTTCTCAGCGTGCATCATCGTGAGCAACCCCGTCTCGGCGGACTTCTGCATCGCCTTGAGCACCTGCGCGTCATCCGAGTAGAAGACGCCCGGATACGCCATGAACAGCTTGAAGCTCGTCACGCCCTCGTCGATGAGCGAGTCCATCGCCCGCAGCGAGTCGTCGTCGACGCCGCCGATGATCTGGTGGAACCCGTAGTCGATCGCGCAGTTGCCGCGCGCCTTCTCGTGCCACGCGGCGAGGCCGTCCTCGACGCGCTCGCCGTAGCGCTGCACCGCGAAGTCGATGATCGACGTCGTGCCGCCCCACGCGGCCGCGCGCGTGCCGCTCTCGAACGTGTCGGACGCGTTCGTGCCGCCGAACGGCAGCTCCATGTGGGTGTGCGCGTCGATGCCGCCCGGGATCACGTACTTGCCGGTCGCGTCGACGACGGTGTCGACGGATGCCGCGACATCCGTTCCCAGCAGCTGCGAGCCCGGCGCGAGCACGGCCGCGATGGTCTCCCCGTCGATGAGCACGTCCGCCTCGCCGCGACCCGTGGCGGAGACGACGGTGCCGCCCTTGATCAGTGTCGTTGCCATTCCTCATCCTTCCGTGTCCGGACGCAGGTCACGGTGCGGCGATGTCGCCGTACGTGTCGGGGCGGCGGTCGCGGTAGAACTGCCAGTCGTCGCGCATCTCCTGGACCATGTCCAGATCCAGATCGCGGACCAGCAGCTCCTCGTGCTCGTTCGAGCCGCGCTCGCCGACGAAGTCGCCGCGCGGGTCGATCACCTGGCTCGTGCCGTAGAACGTCACGGCGTCCTCGCCGTACTCGTTGTCCTCGCGGCCGACGCGGTTGGGCTGCAGCACGAAGTAGCCGTTCGCGACGGCGGCTGCGGGACCCTCGATCTCCCACAGGCGGTTCGACAGGCCGGGTTTGGTCGCGTTGGGGTTGAACACCATGTGCGCGCCGCCCAGCCCGAGCTCGCGCCAGCCCTCGGGGAAGTGCCGGTCGTAGCAGATGTACATCCCGACCTTGCCGACGGCGGTGTCGAACACGGGGTATCCGAGGTTGCCGGGCCGGAAGTAGAACTTCTCCCAGAACTTCTCGAGGTTCGGCAGGTGGTTCTTGCGATAGGTGCCCAGGATCGAGCCGTCGGCGTCGACGAGCACGGACGTGTTGTAGTACACCCCGGTCTGCGCCTCCTCGTAGATCGGCAGCACCATCACGACCCCGAGCTCCTTCGCGACGGCCGCGAACCGCTGCACGATCGGGCCGTCGGCGGGCTCCGCGAAGCGGTAGTACTTCTTGTCCTGCGTGATGCCGAAGTAGGGGCCGTAGAACAGCTCCTGGAAGCACACGACCTGCGCGCCCTGGGCCGCCGCATCCCGGGCGAAGCCCTCGTGCTTGTCGAGCATCGAGTCCTTGTCGCCCGTCCAGGTCGTCTGCGAGATCGCCGCACGTACCGTCGTCATCGTGTTTCCTCTCTCCGCTTGTGTGGGCACCGTAGAGCCTGTGTCGTCGCGGGACAAGAGCTTCGCGCGACGGCGCGCGGATACATCTCGCGACGGATGCCGCGGCATCCGGCCTCACGTAGCGTGAGATGGTGCTCCGCCCGCTGAAGACGTACCAGCTCATCGTCGACATCGTCGTCGCGCTGTTCTTCCTCACGGTCGCGGTGCCGCTGGAGCTCGTATCGCAGCGCGCCCTCGGCACGCCGCTTTCCGGGGGCGTGCTGTCGCTCGTGCTCGGCGGGATCGTCGTCGTCCTGTTCGCGGCGGCCCTCGCCGTCCGCCGACTGTCGCCGGCGCTCGCGCTCGCCGTCGCGTGGGCGGCCGCCATCCTGCAGATGACGTCGGGCAGGATGCCGAGCCTGGTCGATATCGCGGTCTTCGCGGTGCTGTACGCCGCGGCCGCCTACGGCTCCGACCGCGTGTTCTGGGTCGGCCTCGCCTCGGCGCTGGGCGGCGCGCTCGTGGCGACCCTGTACCTGTACGCGGGTCCCGGCAGCGGAGGCCTCAGCTGGGACACGATCAGCGTCGCGGTCGCCGTCTACATCGCGGCGACGTTCGCGCTCATGCTCTCGTGGACCGCGGGCGCCCTCGTGCGCACGGCGATCCGCGCGCGTGAGAACCGGCTCGCGCAGCAGCGGGCCGAGGCGGACGCGATCGCCGAGCAGGAGCGCGTGCGCATCGCGCGCGACATGCACGACGTCGTCGCGCACTCGCTCGCGGTCGTGATCGCGCAGGCGGACGGTGCGCGGTACGCGGCGGCGGAGAATCCGGATGCCGCGACCGCCGCCCTCGGCACGATCTCCAGCACCGCGCGCTCGGCCCTCGCCGACGTGCGGCTGCTGCTCACCCAGCTGCGTCATTCGCAGGCGGACGGCCCGCAGCCGACGCTCGCCGACCTCGAGGAGCTCTACGCCCAGGTGCGCGCTGCGGGGCTCGAGCTGCGCGTCGACGTCGATCCGATGCCCGTCGGCACGCCGCCCGCGGCGGTCCAGCTCGCGGTGTACCGCATCCTGCAGGAGGCCCTCACGAACTCCCTTCGCCACGGCACGGGCCCCGTCGTCGTGCGGCTGTCGTGGCATCCGGATCGTGTCGAGCTCGACGTGCGCAACCCGCTCGCGACGACCGTCCCGGCCGAGCAGCCGACGGGTGGGCGTCACGGGCTGATCGGCATGCGCGAGCGCGCGCAGCTGGTCGGCGGAAGCCTCGACGCGGGCGCCGAAGGCGACGGCTTCGTCGTGCGCGCGACGCTGCCGATCGGGGGCGCGTCGTGAGTGCTGCGGGCACGATCCGGGTCGTGCTCGTCGACGACCAGGCGCTGTTCCGCGCCGGCATCCGCATGCTCGTCGGCTCGCAGCCCGACCTGGAGATCGTGGGCGAGGCGTCCGACGGGCGCGAGGCCCTCTCGGTCGTGCGGGCGTCGCGGCCCGACGTCGTGCTGATGGACATCCGGATGCCGGTCATGGACGGCCTCACGGCGACGGCCGAGCTGCTGCGCGACCCCGACCCGCCGCGCATCGTGATGCTCACGACGTTCGACCTCGACGAAGCGGCGGCCCGGGCGATCCGCGAAGGGGCGAGCGGGTTCCTGCTCAAGGACGCCGAGCCGGAGTTCCTGCTCGCGGCGATCCGCACCGTGCACTCGGGGTCTGCCGTGATCGCGGCGTCGGCGACGCGCGACCTGTTCGCGCACTTCTCCGCACCCGCGCAGAGCGCGCCGCCGCGCGAGTACGCCGACCTCACCGAGCGCGAGCGCGAGATCTTCGCGCTCGCCGCGCGCGGCCTGTCCAACGCCGAGATCGCGGCGCGCGAGTTCCTGTCGGAGGCGACGGTGAAGACGCACATCAGCCGGATCCTCACCAAGCTCGGCCTGCGCGATCGGGTGCAGCTGGTCGTGTTCGCGTACGAGCACGGGCTCGCGTAGCGCTTCGCTCCGTCAGCGAGACGAAGCGCCGGGGTGGGAATCATCCTTCGGATGTACGCGGATGCGCCTCCGGGCCGACGCGACCGCCCCACCGGCATCCGTAGCGTCGCAGACATGCACATCACCTCGACAGACCTGGGCCTCGCCGCCCGGGTGCAGAACGTCACCAAGACCTACGGCTCGGGCGAGGGGGCGGTGCGCGCTCTGGACGACGTGAGCGTCGGCATCCGTCGCGGAGAGTTCACCGCCATCATGGGCCCGTCGGGCTCGGGCAAGTCCACGCTCATGCACCTCATGGCGGGCCTGGACGCCCCGACCGGCGGCCGCGCGTGGATCGGCGACACCGACATCACGGGCCTCTCCGACCTCGAGCTCACGATCCTGCGCCGCCGGCGCGTCGGGTTCGTGTTCCAGTCGTTCAACCTCGTGCCGACCCTCGACGCCCTCGGCAACATCCTGCTGCCGTTCGACCTCGACGGCCGCATGCCGTCGGCCCTCGAGCGCGCGCGCATCGACGGTCTCATCGACTCGCTCGGCCTGCGCTCGCGCCTGAACCACCGCCCGCACGAGCTGAGCGGCGGCCAGCAGCAGCGCGTCGCGATCGCGCGCGCCCTGGCGACCGCGCCCGACCTCGTGTTCGCCGACGAGCCGACCGGCAACCTCGACTCGCGCTCGGGTCGCGAGGTGCTCGCGCTCCTCGCCGAGGCGAGCCGCGAGCACGGACAGTCGATCGCGATGGTCACGCACGACCCGATCGCCGCGGCTCACGCCGATCGCGTGCTGTTCCTCGGCGACGGCCGCATCGTCGCCGACAAGCCGCAGCAGACCGCGGAGGAGATCTCGGCGTACATGCTCGCGTCCGAGCTCGGCACGACCGGTGCGGCGCCCGTCGCCGAGGAGGTGCGCGCGTGACCGCCGTCGCCACGGCCGATGCGGTGTCGCGGATGCCGCGGGCCGCCGCATCCGGATCGCTCTCGTGGCTGCGCGACCGCGGCATGGGCGCGAGCATCCTCGTGTCGGCGATCTCGACCGCGTTCGGCGTCGTGCTCATCTCGGCGACCGGCTACATCGGCGCGATGCTGCGGGCCGACCCCTACATCGGTGACAGCGAGACGCTCGCGGCGGTCGTCGCGATCCTCGCGGTGCTGCTCGTCGCGGTCGCGGTCTACGTCGCGTCGATGGTCACGGCGAACACGTTCTCGACCGTCGTCGCCGGCCGCACGCGGCGCATCGCCCTGCTGCGCCTCATCGGGGCGTCGGCCCGCTCTCAGCGGGTCGAGGTCGCGCGCCAGGGGCTCGTCGTCGGGATCATCGGCGCGTTCGCGGGGCTCGTCGCCGGCACCGCGCTGTCGGCGGCGGGAGCCGCGCTCATGACACAGCTGCTCGGCCTGTCGGGCGTCGAGTACAGCGTCGTGCAGGCGGTGCTCCTCGCGCCTGCGGTCATCGTCGCGCTCACGACGTGGGCCGCCGCGTGGGCGGGCTCGCGCCGGGTGCTCGCGGTCACCCCGCTGCAGGCGCTCGGCGGATCGGTCGAGACCTCGCACGAGCGCATCGCGAAGCGCAGCGGGCGCAACATCGTCGCGCTCGTGCTCGTGATCATCGGCGGCGGACTGCTCGCACTCGGCATCGCGGCGGGGCTCCTCTCGGTGTTCGGCATCTTCATCGCGTTCCTCGGCGGGATCATCTCCTTCACCGGCATCGCGCTCGGTGCGACGCTCGTGATGCCTCCCGTGCTGCGGCTCGTGGGCCGCGCCTTCGGACGCACCGCGGTCGCGCGCCTCGCCGCCGAGAACGCACTGCGCTACCCCGAGCGCTCGAGCCGCATGGCCATCGGCGTCGTCATGGGCGTCACGCTCGTCACGATGTTCGCGGTCGCGCTCGAGAGCGTGAAGGCGGTGCTCACGAAGTCCGCCGGCGGCGAGCTGCCTGAGGAGATGACGACCGTCATCGACTCGTTCTCGGCCATCATGATGGCGATCGTCGCCGTGTCCGCGGTGATCGCGGCGGTCGGCCTCGTGAACCTGCTGACCCTCGGAATCGTGCAGCGTCGCCGCGAGCTGGGCCTGCTGCGCGCGCTCGGGCTCTCGAGCGGCCAGGTGCGCCGCGTCGTGCTGCTCGAGGCCGCCCACCTCACGATCGCCGCGCTCGCGACGGGACTCGTGCTCGGGATCGCCTACGGGTGGGCGGGTGCGCAGTCTCTGCTGGGCTCTGTTCCGATCGACCCGGATGCCCCGCGCGTCGGGAACTTCGTCGCGCCGGCAGTGCCGCTGTGGCCGGTCCTCGCGATCGTCGTCGGGACGATCGTGCTCACCCTCGTGGCCGCGGTGGTGCCGACGCGGCTCGCGACCCGCGTGGCGCCCGTCGAGGCGCTCGCGGAGTGATCGGGTGAGACGGATGCCCCGGCCCTGGCTTCGGCCGGGGCATCCGTCTATTCGGGCTGATCCGACTGGTCAGGCATCTCGGCGGGTGCGAAGTCATGCGCCCAGGACGGCGCGAGCGCGCGCAGGCGCGCCGCGCGCCACTCCCACATCGTCCACAGGACGGGCCACAGCACGGGAGCGGTCGGCCCGCCGATCACGAGACGGTCGCGCCACAGCGTCTTGGACGGGTTGCCGGGCGCGGGCGACACGGCGATCTGGTGGTCCCACACATCGAGCCCCGCGAGCGGGCCGGACACCGGGATGCCGCTGTCGCGGAAGATCCTCACGGGGCCCCCGCCCGAGCCGGGGGCGGGGTCGGCGACGACGCGGTCGCTCACATGGATGAGCTGCCGCCCCATCGGGACGATCCCGCCGAGTCGCAGCTGCACGCCGACCTCGCCGCCGGGCTGCCAGCTCGTGGGCAGGCCGTCGGGGTCGAGGGGCTCGAGCATCATGAGCGGGCCGTAGAGCTCGGCCACCGCTCGCGGGGAGTGCAGGGCGCGCCACGCGGCATCCGCATCGATGTCGATCACAAGCTTCTGCAGAACGCGCATGCCTCAGTCTCGCGCAGATCGCGTGATGTCCGGCCGGCTCGCGCCGGAATACCGTCAGGCATGACCAGTGAAGCGGACACGCGGCGGGTGCGGACGGCGCTGGAGCACCCGCTCGCCCTCGGATTCATCGGAGCCCTCGGCGTGCTGGGTGCCATCGTGCTCGGCGTCGCGCTCGGATCGATCTCGACGATCCTCGTGTACATCGTGCTTGCGATGTTCGTCGCCGTGGCCCTCGACCCGATCGTGGTGCGGCTCGAGCGACATCGCGTGCCTCGCGGCGGGGGCATCGCGATCGTGTTCGGCGCCTTCGCGCTGCTCGTCGCGGCGCTCGCGATCTTCGTGCTGCCGCCGGTGATCGGGCAGGTCGTCGCGCTCGTCGCGGCGATCCCGGATCGGGTCCGGTCCATCCAGGAGGCGGACTGGTACCTCGCCCTCGGCGACCACGCGCGCGAGGGCGTCGACTCGGCCGTGGACCAGCTCACGGCGTTCTTCGGCGACCCCGACACGGTGCTGGCGCTGGGCGGAGGGATCCTCGCCGTCGGCGCGGGGCTCGCGAGCTTCCTCTCCGCCGCGTTCGTCGTCACGGCGCTCACGCTGTACTTCCTCGCCTCGCTGCCCGCGATCAAGAAGGCGTTCTACGCTCTCGCCCCCGCCCACCGGCGCGAGCGCGTGGCCGACTTCACCGAGCGCATCACGAAGTCGGTCGGCGCCTCGCTCATCGGCTCGGTCATCCTCTCGGCGTTCAACGCCGGAGCGGTGTTCCTCCTGCATCTCGCGATCGGGCTGCCGTTCCCCGCGCTCATGGCGGCCATCGCGTTCGTGATCACGCTCGTCCCGCTGTTCGGATCGGTCATCTTCCTCGTTCTCGGAGCGGTCGTGGCGCTGTTCTCCAGTCCCACGCAGGCGCTCATCTTCGCGATCGGGTACCTGATCTACATCCAGATCGAGTCGTACGTCCTCAGCCCTCGCATCATGAACCGCGCGATCGCGATCCCGGCGGCCCTCGTGCTGATCGGAGCGATGGTGGGCGGCGCCCTCATGGGCATCCTCGGCGTGCTCGTCGCGCTCCCCGTGATGGCCTCGATCCTGCTCATCATCCGCGAGGTGGTCGTGCCGAGGCAGGACCAGAAGACCTGACGTCGCCCCAACCTCACCGCGCGCAGCGGAAGCCGATGTGCGTCGTCGCGGTGTCCTCGGCCTGCGGCGATCGCGCGGCGGGGCGGAAGCGCAGGCAATAGTCGGGCGAGCACAGGTACGACCCGCCCTTGAGCACGCGTCGCACCGTCGACTGCTCGCCGGGAGCCGACGCGAGGAGGTTCGGCCGCTTCTCGGCGTCGACCGGGCGCAGGTCGGGAACCATGTGGCGCGGCGTGTACAGATCGCTCGTCCACTCCCACACGTTGCCGATCATGTCGTGAAGCCCGTGATCGTCGGGCGGGTAGCTGCCGACCGGCGCGGTGCCGGCGCCATGGCGGCCGCGGTTCTCGTATGGGAACCGCCCCAGCCACGTATTGGCGCGCGGCACGCCGTCGGGGTACGGCACGTCGCCCCACGCGAAGCGCCGGCCCTCGTGCCCTCCTCGAGCCGCGAACTCGAACTCGGCCTCGGTCGGCAGGCGCTTGCCCGCCCAGGCGGCGTAGGCGAGGGCATCCGCGTACGCGACCTGCACGACCGGATGCTCCAGACGGTCGTCGATCGTCGACTCCGGGCCCTGCGGGTGAAGCCACGACGCGCCAGGAACCCATCGCCACCACCGGCGCCAGTCGCGCAGGTCGACCGGGCCGTCGGTCTGCGCGAACACGAGTGCTCCGGGCACGAGGTCTGCGGGATCCGCATCGGGGAACTGCGCGGGGTCGATCGGTCGTTCCGCGATCGTGACGTACGCGGTCTCCGCCACGAACGTCGCGAAGTCGCTGTTCGTCACCGCGTAACGGTCGATCTCGAAGTCCGCCACGACGCGCTCATGGACCGGTCGCTCGTCGGGATAGAACTCGTCCGATCCCATGGTGAAGGAGCCGCCGGTGATGCGGACCATGTCGTCGCGGACGCCGAGGTCGCGAGTCATGTGCTCGCCGTCCCGTCCTTCACGACGTCTCCCTCAGCCGGTGCGGCGCTCGCGCTCAGGGCGGCGATCGCGGCCCTGTTGGTCGAGTATGCCGTCTCCGCGTCGAAGATCCCGAGCCACTTCAGGCGCGGCGAGAGGTTTGCGCGCAGCCGGCTGAACGACACCGAGATGTCCCGCTCGCGGAGCCACTCGCGCAACGAGGCGAACGACTCGGCTGCGGTGAAGTCGGCGTCGGTGACCGCCTCCATGTCGATGACCAGGTGGCGCACTCCTCCTTCGGGCACGGCCTCGACGGCCCGCTTGACTGCCTGCGAGAAGACGTCGCCGTTCGCGAAGAAGAGCGGCGCGGCGACGCGGATGACGACGACGCCGGGAGCGGTGACCGTGCCCATCGGGCCATCCTCGAGAAGCGATTGGGTGGGATCGTCGTTCGCGGCGAGAACGTCGATCGCGGGGTTCGCCGCACGCCGGGCGAGGTTGATGAGCGCGAGGATGAATGCGACGAGGATTCCCGCGATCGAGCCGACGAGGAGCGTGACGAGGAAGCACACCGCCGCGATCGCGAATTCCGATCGTTCGAGGCGCCACAGGCGGGCGAATTCACGGATGCCGAGCAGCGGCACGATCGCGATGCCGACGATCGCGCCGATCGCAGGGGAGGGGATGTCGGCAAGCAGGGCGGTGCCGAACAGGAGCAGCAGGAGAGTCCCGGCGGCGAGGACGAGCGAGGGCAGCTGAGTGCGCGATCCCGCCTGTTCCATTGCGGCGGTCCGCGACGTCGAGGACCCGACCGCGAAGCCGCCCTGGGCGCCGGAGGCGATGTTGGCGAGGCCGAACGCGAACAGGTCGCGGTTCGGGTTCGTGCGGTAGCGCCGCTTCTCACCGTACGAGCGCGAGACGAGCAGACCCTCGGCCGTGGTCACCATCGTGAGCGCGATCGCCGAGGGCACCAGCGCGATCCAGGTCGCGAGTTCGAGCATCGGCCAGGTGAAGGCCGGTGGCCCGGCGGGCACCTCGCCCAGCACGGCCACTCCCTGCTGGTCGAGGCCGGTGGTGACGACGATCGTCGTGGTGAGGACGAGGGCGATGAGGGCCCACGGCACGGCCGCGACGAGTCGTCGCCCGATGACGAGGAGGAGGATCGTGCCGATCGCGATGAGCGCCGACCACACGTGGATCGAACCGAGGCCCTCGAAGAGCGCGACGACCTTCTCGACGAACTCGGCGCCCGACGGCAGCCTCACACCGAGCATCTTCGCGATCTGGCTCACGAGGATGTCGAAGGCGAGTCCCGCGACGAACCCGACGAGGATGGGCTTCGAGAGGAAGTTCGCGAGGAATCCGAGCCGGAACGCCGCGAGCAGCAGAAAAATGACGCCCGAGATGATCGCCTGCGCCAAGGCGAGCGTCGCGTAGTCCGCGCTCCCTGCGGCGGCGAGTCCGCCGATCGAGGATGCGACGAGGGCGGCAGCCGCGGCATCCGGCGATGCGACGACCTGGCGCGACGACACCGTCAGGGCGTAGACGACCGTCGGGACGACGAGCGCATACAGGCCCGCCGTCGGAGGCAGGCCCGCGATCTGCGCGTAGCCGATGTTGAGCGGGACCGCGATCGCGACGAGAGTGACGCCGGCGAGAAGCTCGCGTCCGACGTTCTTGCGCGAGAGGCCCGCGAGGGGTCGCTGCATCCGTCGCTTCATGTCGTCTCCCGCGGTCCGAATCCGTCCGACCCTCACCATGCACACGACATCGCAGCGGCGTCGTCACGCCATCTGCGTGAATCAGGGGCGTACGCGAGAACGATTGAGGGCTGCTCGCGGCGGCCCTAGGATGCACACGTGGCCGAGCCCACCCGAGAGGCCGATCGGGAGTCGAGAAGCCTCAGCGGGACCCTCCTCGAAGGCAAGCTCGCGATCAGGCCGGTCCGAAGGGGTGCCGTCAGTCGTCGCGCGCTCATCGAGCGCGCCCGCGCGAGCGATGCGCGCGTCGTCGGGGTCACCGCTCCGGCCGGGTTCGGCAAGTCGACGCTGCTGTCGGAGTGGGCGGCCGTCGACGACCGGACGATCGCGTGGGCGACGATCGACCGCTTCGACGACGACCCGGTCGCGCTCCTGACGCTGCTCGCGACGGCGGCCGCGGGGTTCTCGCCGTCCGCGGCCGACGTCGTCGCCGAGATGCGCGGCCTGCCCTCCACCGTTCTCGGCCGCTCGGCGCCGATGCTCGCCGCAGCCCTCGCGCGGGCGCCCGGCCCGTTCCTGCTGCTGGTCGACGACATCCACGCCGCGGCGTCGGACGAGTGCCACGATGTGCTCGAGGTCGTCCTCGCCGGAGTGCCTGCCGGATCGCAGGTCGTCCTCGCGAGCCGAGCCGAGCAGCCGTACTTCGCGCGGCTGCGGATCGACGTGCCCACGCTCGAGATCGGGGCCGACGCACTTCGGCTCGACGGGGACGCCGCCCGGGTGATCTTCGCCGAGCAGGACGTCGCGGTCGCCGATGAGAACATCGCCGTGGCGGTCGAGCGCTGCGAGGGCTGGCCGACCGGCCTCGTCCTGTACGCGCTCGCGGTGAAGGCCGGAGCCGACGTGCTGAGCGTCGGGGGCGACGAGCGCTTCGTCGCCGACTACCTTTACCACGAGTGCCTCGCCGGGCTTCCTCTCGAGCTCCAGGAGTTCCTCCGTCGCACCGCGGTGCTCGACGAGCTGTCGGTCGAGTTGTGCGACGCGATGCTCGAGCGCGAAGACTCCGGTGTAGTGCTGCGGCACCTGGAGGCGCTCAACCTCTTCCTCATCCCGCTCGATCGGCGCGAGCTGTGGTTCCGCTATCACGCGCTGTTCCGCGAGTTCCTGCTCGCCGACCTGCGGCGCCGTGAGCACGGACTCATCAGCGGGCTCCACGTGCGGGCGGCCGACTGGCTCGAGAGCGAGCGGATACTGGACCCGGCCGTGGACCACCTGCTCGCTGCGGGCGAGGTCGAGCGCGCGGGTGAGCTCGTCGCAGAGCTGGCCCTCCCGACGTATCAGCGCGGCGAGGTCGCCGTCGTGGAGCGCTGGCTCGACGGACTCGGCGACGCCGTCATCGAATCGTCGCCCGCGCTCGCCGTGATCGCCGCGTGGGCGGCGATCCTGCAGGGCAAGTCGCCCGCGTCGGAGCGGTGGGCTGCGACGCTCGAGAGGTTCGATCTCGAGGGAGCGCCCGACGAAGACCGGGCGGCGTTCGAATCCGCTCGCGCCATGGTGCGCGCCGCGATGTGCCCCGCGGGATGGGAGCGTGTGCTGGCCGACGCGAAGCTGGCCGCCGCGTACGAGCCCGCGTGGAGCCCGTGGCGCGATCAGGCGCTCCACCTCCTCGGGTCGGGCCTGCTGCTCGCGGGCGAGAAGGGCGCCGCCCGCGACGCGTTCATCGAGGCATCGGAGAGCGCGGCGCGGGTGGGCAACGCGGACTCGGTGCTCCTCAGCGAGGCGGAGCTCGCGATCCTCGCGATGGACGAAGGTGCGTGGTCCGACGCGGACGCCCATGCGCACGTCGCCGTGCGCGCTGTCGACGACCACCACATGGAGGGGTATCCGACGACGGCGCTCGCGCTCGCGGTGAGCGCGCGCCTCGCCCAACGACGTGGCGATGCCGTGGCGGCGGACCGCTTCCTCGTGCGCGCGATGCGCGCGCGTGTGCACTGCACGCACGTCCTTCCGTACCTCGCTATGCGCACGCGCCTGCAGATCGCCGGCCTCTTCGTGGGGCTCGGCGACCGCACCGCGGCCACGCACATGCTTCGCGAGATCGACGAGCTGCTGGCTCACTGCCCCGACGTCGGGGCCCTCACCGACGAGATCGCGAGCTTCCGCTCGCGGCTCGACGACGCAGCGATGAGCCGCGCGAGCATCCCGCTCACGCCGGCGGAGCTGCGGCTACTGCCCTACCTCCAGACGCACCTGACGATCGCCGAGATCGGGAAGCGCCTCTTCATCTCGCGCAACACCGTCAGCTCGGAGGTCGGCTCCATCTACCGGAAGCTCGGGGTGACGACGCGAGGCGCGGCGGTGGACCGGGCGATCGAGGCGGGCCTCCTCGGCGACTGACGTCCGCGCCGCGGCCGCTACGAGTCGTCGTCGAGCAGGTCGAGCTCCACGCCGAGGGCGAGGAGCACCCTCGGCGCCGCCTTGACGACGCGGGGGCGTCCGACGTGAGGCATGATCGCGTCGAGCACGCTCGCGATCTCGGCGGGCTGTGCGCCCGCGCTCACGGCGTCGTCGACCTCCTTGCGCATCGATGCGGCGGATGCCGACACCGCGACGAGCGCTCCGATCCGGACGAGGCACCGCGTCTTCGCATCCAGGTCGGCGGTCGCATCGGGATGTTCGCCCGGTCGCTCGTCTCCGTCGATGCTGAGCCGGCGCAGGTGGTCGAGGTAGTCCACGGTCCACGCTCCCGCGTTCAAGGGGTTGGTCACCTTGCGACAAGTCAATCCCTCCGGGTCCCGATCCGGTTCATGCGATCTGCATGATGCCTGCCGTAAAGGCCGCTCCTAGCCTCGCGAACGTGGGTGCCGCTCCGGCGACCCGCGAATCCGGCGCAAGCCCGACGCGAAGAGGTGATACGAAGCATGGACGACCTCGAGTACGGACCCGTGGAGCTCATACTTGCGGCCTTCGACGGCGACGAGCCCGATCCCGGTGTCTTCGACGCACTCGCCGAGCTCGCCGAGGCCGGCACGATCCGCGTGATCGACCTGGTCCACGTCTCGCGTTCGGCCGACGGCGAGGTCACCTACACGGAAGTCGACGAGAGCGGCATCCGATCCGGCGCGCTCGACCTCGTCGCGAGTGGTCTCGCCTCGCACGAGGACGTCACCGAGTTCGGCTCGATGCTGGGCCCGGGCACATCGGCCGTGCTGCTCGTCGTCGAGCTGCTGTACGCGACGAAGCTCGCCTCGCGCGTGATGCAGGCGGGCGGCTACGTGGTCGACTCCGTCCGCATCCCGGCACCCGTCGTCAACGAGGTCGCTCTCGCGGCGGCCGCAGCAGTGGAAGAGGGAGTGAGCTGACATGCTTCGCAGAATCGGGCGCCCGGGGCTCCTCGGCATGGCCGCGCGCACCGCCGTCGTCGCGGGGACGGCGACCGCCGTGAGCGGGCACGTCGCCCGCCGCCAGTACGAGCGGGCGGAGGAGAGGCAGGCCGAGCACGAGTACGAGGTGCAGCAGGAGGCCGCGGCCATGGCATCCGCCCCGCCGCCCGTACCGGCCTCACCTGCCGCGCACGCCGCACCCGCGGCGACCGACATGGTCGGCGAGCTCCAGCGCCTCGCGGAGCTCAAGTCGCAGGGCGTCCTCAGCGACGCGGAGTTCGACGCGGCCAAGGCGAAGCTGCTCGCGTGAGCGAGTCGCGTGAGGAGACGACGTGAACGACAAGAAGAGTGTCATCGGCACCCCGCTTCCGCCGGCGCGGACGCTTCCCTTCCCGCCCAAGCCCTCCGGCAGCTACGCAGGCCGCACGCTCGCGGAGTCGACGTACGCGCCGCTGCCGCCCGAAAAGCAGCTCCACGATGGCACGCCGAACGTCCTCATCGTGCTGATCGACGACGCCGGTCCCGCGCTGCCCGCGCCGCTCGGCGGCAAGGTGAACACCCCGACGCTCGATCGGATCCGGTCGGAGGGCATCGGGTACAACCGCTTCCACACCACGTCGATGTGCTCGCCCACCCGAGCATCGCTGCTGACGGGTCGAAACCACCACCGGGTCGGAGCAGGTCAGATCGCCGAGTTGGCGAACGACTGGGACGGCTACTCCGGCCACATTCCTAAGAGCAGCGCGACGATCGCCGAGGTGCTGCGCAACTACGGATACGCCACCGCGGCGTGGGGGAAGTGGCACAACACTCCCGCGGAGGAGACGACCAAGGCAGGTCCGTACGACAACTGGCCGACGGGCAACGGGTTCGAGTACTTCTACGGCTTCCTCGCCGGCGAGGCGTCGCAGTACGAGCCCAACCTGGTGCGCAACACCACCAGCGTCCTCCCGCCGAAGACGCCCGAGGAGGGCTACCACCTCAGCGAAGACATCGCCGACGACGCGATCGCGTGGCTGCGCGACCACAAGGCGCTCACCCCCGACAAGCCGTTCTTCATGTACTGGGCGACGGGGGCGATCCACGGCCCGCACCACGTGCACAAGGAGTGGTCCGACAAGTACAAGGGCATGTTCGACAGCGGGTGGGACGTCTACCGCGAGGAGGCCCTCGCGGGCGCGAAGGCCGCCGGCTGGGTGCCGGAGGACGCCGAGCTGACGCCGCGGCCTGAGTCGCTGCAGGGCTGGGACGATATCCCCGACCACCAGAAGCCGTTCCAGGCGCGGCTCATGGAGGTGTGCGCGGGATTCGGCGAGCACGCCGACGTGCAGGCGGGACGCGTCGTCGACGAGCTGGAGCGCCTCGGCTACAGCGACAACACGATCGTCATCTACATCTGGGGAGACAACGGGTCGTCGGGCGAGGGACAGAACGGCACGATCAGCGAGCTGCTCGCGCAGAACATGATCCCGACCACGATCGACCAGCACATCGCCGCGCTCGACGAGCTCGGCGGCCTCGACACGCTGGGCACGCCGGCGACCGACAACCAGTACCACGCCGCGTGGGCCTGGGCGGGGTCGACGCCGTACCAGGGCATGAAGCTCATGGCGTCGCACTTGGGCGGCACGCGCAACCCGATGTTCATCCGGTGGCCCGGACGCATCGCCCACGATCCCGAGCCTCGCACGCAGTTCCACCACGTCATCGACGTCGCCCCGACGCTGTACGAAGTCGTCGGCATCTCGGCGCCCGATGAGGTCAACGGCATCCACCAGGACCCCATCGACGGCACGAGCTTCGCGTACTCCATCGACGACAAGGCCGCCGAGGGCCGTCGCCGCGTGCAGTACTTCGAGGTGATGGCGAGCCGCGCCATCTACGAGGACGGCTGGATGGCGAGCACCACCGGTCCACGACTGCCGTGGGTCCCCGGTGCGCCTCCGGGGATCAAGACGTGGACCCCCGACGAAGATCGCTGGGAGCTGTACAACCTCGACGAGGACTGGAGCCAGGCGCGGGACCTCGCCGACCAGCATCCCGAGAAGCTCGCGGCCCTCAAGGAGCTGTTCGCGATCGAGGCCGCCAAGAACAAGGTGCTGCCGGTCGGGGCGGGACTTTGGGTGCCGGTGTACCACCCCGAGTTCCGCATCGCGCCGCCGTACAACGAGTGGGAGATGTCGGGCGACACCACCCGCGTGCCGGAGTTCTGCGCACCGGCGCTCGGCAACCGGCCGAACCTCGTGACGATCGAGGTGAACGTCGGAGATCGCGCCAACGGCGTGCTCTACAAGCTCGGGGGCGCCGGCGGCGGGCTGACGTGCTTCGTGGCGGACGGCGTGCTCACGTACGAGTACAACCTCTTCCTCGTCCAGCGCACGATCATCACGTCCCCGGAACCGCTCGCCGCCGGCGATCACACGATCGAGATCGAGACCTCGTACGTCGAGCCGCGGCCCGGCGGCCCCCTGCGTGTCGTCCTGCGCGTGGACGGCGCGGAGGTCGCCTCGGGTCAGGTCCCCGTGAGTGCGCCCCTGCTCTTCTCGGCGAACGACTGCCTCGACATCGGGCGCGCGTACGGCGGTGCCGTCTCGCGGGCCTACGCCGACCGCATGCCCTTCGCATTCGACGGGCGCATCGACCGCGTGCACATCGCGTACGCGATGCCGGCGAATCCCGACACGCGGTGACCGACGAGCGCTCGGCTGACAGCCCGCCCGCACCGAACGGGTGGGAGCGCGCGGAGAGGATGCGGGAGGTCCTCGCGGTCGTCGTGCTCTCCGTGACCGCGATCCTCACGGCGTGGTGCGGCTTCGAGGCGTCGAAGTGGGGCGGCGCGATGTCGATCGAGTTCAGCCAGGCATCCGCCGCTCGCATCCAAGCCGCCGACTACGCGAGCACCGCGCGCGACAACCAGGCCGTCGACCTCTCGATCTACGAGCTGTGGGTGCAGGCGCGAGCGACAGGAGACACGTCGCTCGCGGAGTACGTCGAGGCGCGACTCACGCCCGAGTTCGCCGTCGCGTTCGAGGACTGGCAGGCCGGCGGCGAGGCCCTGCGATCGCCGTTCGCCGAGCCGTCGTACGTGCCCGAGGGCACGGCGGACGCAGAGGACGAATCCGCCCGCGCCGACGCACTGTTCGCGAAGGCCCTCGAGAGCAACCAGCGCGGCGACGACTACGCGCTGCTCACCGTCCTGTTCGCGCTCGTGCTCTTCTTCGTCGCCGTCTCCGAGCGAACCCGGATGCACTGGAGCGGATGGTTCCTGCTCGGCCTCGGCATCGTGGTCGCGGCCGTCGGCGTCGTGATCCTCGTGACCTTCCCGATCCTGGTGTGAGCGCGACCACATCCTCGCGCGAGCCTAGGCTGGGCGGGTGGTGCCGCAGAGCCCGTTCGACCAATCCCGCTATCAGGTGCGCCTCGAGTGGGGCGCCGACGGCTTGCGCCGGCTCGCCGCCTCCGACATCGTGGTGGTCGTCGACGTGCTCCGCTTCTCGTCGACCGTCTCTCGTGAGGTCGCCGGCGGTCGGTCGGTGCCGCTCGACGAGTCCGCGCACGCCGTCTCGATCAACGGCGCGGCGATCGCGGCCGCGGCCGCAGACGCCGGCGCGACGGTCATGATCGGATGCCTCCGCAACGCGTCGGCCGTGGCATCCGCCGTGCTCGCCGAGCAGACCGCGCGGGCCGCTCGCACGAGCGTCGCCATCATCGCGGCGGGTGAGTTCACCGCCCGCGAGCCCGGCGCGCCCGTGCGCATCGCGGTCGAGGACCAGCTCGGGGCGGGAGCGGTCGTCGACGCGCTCGCGGCCCTCGGCATCGACCACTCGTCGCCCGAGGCCGCCGCCGCGTGCGAGGCGTTCCGCGGACTCCGCGGCGCCGTGCGGCACCTGCTCACCGCGAGCGGCTCAGGTCAGGAGCTGCTCGAGCGCGACGCGCGCGACGAGGTGCTCGCCGCGGCGGAGATCGACGCAGACGCGACGGTGCCGGAACTGCGCGACGGGGTCTTCCGTGCGCGCGAGGTCAGCGCGGAGTCAGCGCCGCGAGCCGCGCGGCCGGCGTGATCTCGCGCCGCGTCCACGTGAACGCGAAGCGCTCGTCGTAGCGCGGCGCGCATTGCGCGCACGACGTCGCCCTCGTCGGGCGGCGGTGCCGGTGGGCGATGTGGCCGGCGGGGCACACGCCGACCCAGGGTGCGAGCTCGGTCGCCGTCTCGCCGTGGTGCGTGGTTCCGCCCACGTAGCCGATCTCGCGTGCGATGCGCTTCCACGCGGGGCCGTGACCGGCGGACGGACCCGCGAGTGCGTGCGCGACTTCGTGCAGCAGCGTCTGGTGGTTCGCGTCGTCGTCGTAGCGCGCCGCGAGATAGCGCGAGACGCTGATGCGCTTGCGCGTGTAATCGCACAGCCCCGCCCGACGCTTGGCGTTGTCGAACGCGAACGACCACGTGTCGTCGAGGTGCAGGGCGATGAGCGCCTCGGCCCAGTGGCGCACTCGATGGAGTTCCGACATGGCGGCGAGATTAGAACGTACCTACGACACTCGTCGTCGCCGGGGCCGTCATCCGGCCAGCGCCGAGTCGGCGCGACGCCGGTCGGTCGCCTCGATCGCGAGGAGCGTCGATTCGAGCTGGTCGTCGGGGGCTCCGCACTCCTGACGCAGGAACAGCGCGCGCTTGAAGTCCTCGCGCGCCCGGTCGAAGTCGCCGGCGTCGTAGTGCGTCTTGCCGCGGTGCTGGTACGCGAACGCCGCGATCGCAGACCATCCCTGGCCCTCGGCCTCCTCGGCGCACGTCGTGAGCTCCTGCTCGGCGGCGGCGAACGCTCCGCGGTACTGCTGCACGCTCGCATGGAGGATCCGTGCGCGCAGGAGGTCCTTGCGCGTGCCGGCCATGCGCGCGACGCGCACCGACTGCTCCGAGATCACGAGGGCGTCCTCAAGCCGGTCGAGCACCTTCAGCAGCCACACCCGCTCGAGCAGTGCCGGCAGGCTGCGCTGCTCGCCGATCTCGTCCAGGCGCTCCTTGCACCGGCGCGGATCGATCTTCTCGCGCAACGTGTCGGGGTCGTACCCGTGGATGTAGCTCACCGTCGACTCCCTTCCGCTCGTCGTTGGCCACTCCAGTGTGCCTCGCGGTCCCGCGGCACCCGGGTGGGCACGCCGAGGAGATCGACTTGTCGGTGCGTTCTCAGCGCTCGAAGACGGATGCCGCGGGCCGGGGCGACGGCGTCGCATCGGCGTCCGTCGCGACGCGCGCTCCACGCACGAACTCGTCGAGCTCGGCGCCCTGCGCCACCTTCGCGGGGTGCGGCCCCGCCGCCATGAGCCGCGGCAGCCACTCGGTCGGCAGGGGAGCGGGCGACGCCGCGATCACGAGGTTCCCGAACCGGCGTCCCTTGAGCGTCTGCACCTCGGCCAGCACGACGACCTCGGGCAGCACCGCGCGCACCGTCGCGACCTGCCGCCGCGCGAACGCGAGCCCGGCGCCGTCGGCGACGTTCACGAGCAGCACGCCGTCCGGCGCGAGCAGGCGAATCGCGGCGGTGTAGAACTCGATCGTCGTGAGGTGCGCGGGCGTCTGCGCGCCCGAGTAGACGTCCGACACGAGCAGGTCGACGTTGCCGACGATCCCCGCGGGCAGCCGCGCGAGGCCTTCGCGCGCGTCGCCGATGCGCACGCGGATCGACGCGCCGCGCGGGAACGGCAGGTGCTCGCGCACGAGGTCCACGAGCGCGGGCTCGAGCTCGATCACCTGCTGCCGCGAGCTGGGTCGCGTCGCCTCGATGTAGCGGGGGATCGTCAGCGCCCCCGCGCCGAGGTGCACGGCCGTGAGCGGCTGTCCCGGCATCCGCAGTCTGTCGATCACCGCGCCCATGCGCGCGACGTACTCGAAGTGCAGGTGCGTCGGATCGTCGAGGTCGACGTGCGACTGCGGCGTGCCCGCGACCTCGAGCTCCCACCCGTTCGCGAACCCCGAACGGACGATGGTGGCGATGGTCCCGTCCGACAGGCGCGCCGAAGGGCCGGATGCCTCGACCCGAGCGCGCGCCATATGTCAACGCTACCCGTGGGCGCAGTCGCCTGGTCTAGCGTGCTGGGATGCCCGATCTTCCCGTGCACACGTTCCGGCGCGGCGGCGATGTCATCGTCTACACGCGTTCCGGCCGCGCAGGCGGGCCCGTGTTCGTGCTCGTGCACGGCATCGGGATGGGCCGCGGCGTGTTCGGCGACCTCGTGGAAGAGCTCGGCGCCGCGGGCGAGGTGATCGCGCTCGACCTTCCCGGCTTCGGCGACTCGCCGAAGCCGCGCCGGCCACTGGACATGGCCGCGTGCGGGGACCTCGTCGCCGCCCTGCTCGACGCGCTCGGCGTGCGCGACGGAGTGCTCGTCGGCCACTCCATGGGGGCGCAGGTCGTGACCGAGACGCTCGCGCGGCATCCGGATCTTCGCGGCCGCGCGGTGCTCGTGTCGCCGACCGTCAACCCGGCCGAGCGGAGCGCGGTCGTCCAGGGCCTGCGGCTGCTGCAGGACATCGCGATCGAGAGCCCGAAGGTGCTCGCGCTCGGCGCGGTCCACTACGTCAAGGCGGGACCCGTCTGGTACGCGAAGACGCTGCGCCGCATGGTCGGCCATCGCATCGAGGATGTGCTGCCGCGGCTCGACGCCGACACCCTCGTGATCCGCGGGGAGGTCGACCGCGTGAGCCCGCGCGAGTGGGCTCGCGAGGTCGCGAGGCTCGTGCCCCGCGGAGTGCTGCGCGAGGTGCCCGACCGCGGACACGAGGCGATGATCCGCACGGCACAGCCCGCCGCCACGCTCATCGCCGAGCACGCCGCGGGAACGAGCGGGCGCACACCCGACTCCGGACCGCCGCGCGGCGATACCGTGGAGGAGTGACGTCGATCGACCTCAACGCCGACCTCGGCGAGACGGTCGGCGGGATTCCGACCGCCGACGACGAGGCCATGTTCGCGGTGATCTCGAGCGCGAGCATCGCGTGCGGAGGGCACGCGGGCGACGACGAGACGATGCGCCTGTCGGCGGCGCGTGCGGTGCGGCTCGGCGTCGCGGCGGGCGCCCACCCGTCGTATCCCGATCGCGCGGGGTTCGGCCGCGTGGGCATCGAGATCGGACGCGAAGCCCTCACCCTCGCGATCGCGGGCCAGCTCGAGGCGCTGCGGGCGGCGGGCGCCGACATCCGCTTCGTCAAGCCTCACGGCGCGCTCTACAACCGGATTGTCGCCGACCGCGAGCAGGCGGCGGCCGTCGCCGATGCGGTCGCGGCGCTGTCGGAACGGCTCGGGCGCGCGGTTCCGCTGCTGGGGCTCGGGGGAGTCGGCGCGGCGATGGCGGCCGAGCGCGGGCTGCCGTTCGTGCAGGAGGCCTTCCTCGACCGCGGCTACCGCTCCGACGGCACGCTCGTGTCGCGCGGGGAGCCCGGAGCGCTGCTGAGCGATCCCGACGCGGTCGCCGAGCGCGCGGTGCTCCTCGCCACGGAGCGGGTGGTGGAATCGGTCGACGGACGCGTCGTCGCCGTGGGCGCCGCGTCGCTGTGCGTGCACGGAGACTCGCTCGGCTCGGTCGCGATCGCGCGGGCGGTCCGGGCGGCGCTCGACGAGGCCCGCGTCGAGGTGCGTGCGCCATGGTGACGCTCGGCCGCGAGGCATCCGGAGGGCGGATCCTGCCGATGGGGGACCGCGCGCTCCTGCTCGAGGTCGGCTCGCTCGACGACGTGCTCGACCTGCGCGACCGGCTCGAGGCGTCCCGCCCCGACGGCATCGTCGACCTCGTTCCCGGTGCGAGGACGGTGCTCGTGCGCGTCGACCCCGCGGTGCTGTCGCTGGGTGCGGCGCAGGCCTGGGTCGCGGGGGCGAAGACGGATGCCGCATCCGCGGCCGCCGCATCCGGCCCGCTCGTCGAACTCGACGTCGTCTACGACGGCGCCGACCTCGCCGAGACCGCGGTGCTGCTCGGCGTGAGCGCCGACGAGCTCGTCCGCCGGCACGCCGCCGCCGAGTGGACCGTCGCGTTCACGGGCTTCGCGCCCGGCTTCGCCTACCTCGTGAGCCACGAATGGACGTTCGAGGTCCCCCGGCTCGCGTCGCCCCGCACGCGCGTCCCGGCCGGGTCGGTGGGTCTCGCGGGGGTCTTCTCGGGCGCGTATCCGCGTGAGACACCGGGTGGCTGGCGGCTCATCGGCACGACGTCGACGCCGCTGTGGTCGCCGGATGCCGCATCCCCCGCGCTCCTTCCGCCGGGCGCCCGCGTGCGGTTCCGCCGGGCCGAGAAGGCGTCGCCGGAGTCGGGTGCGGTTGCCCCTGTCGAGACGGATGCGGCGCGCAGCGGCATCCGCGTCATCCAATCCGGCCTGCTCGCGACGATCCAGGACCGCGGACGCGAGGGAGCGGCCTCGCTCGGCGTCTCGCGCTCGGGTGCACTCGACCGCACGGCCCTCGGTGTTGCCAACCGGCTCGTGGGCAACCGCGACGTCGCGGCGGGCGTCGAGGTCACGATGGGCGGCTTCCGCGCGGTCGCGGAGCGCGACCTGTGGTTCGCCGTCACCGGGGCGTGGGGTCCCGTGCGCCTGGGCGGCCACGAAGTCGACCCCTACACGGCACTCGAGTGGCGTGCGGGCGAGGAGCTGCACCTCGATTGGTTCGCGCACGGCGCGCGCGCCTACCTCGCGGTGCGCGGGGGAGTCGACGCTCCCGTCGTGCTCGGCTCGCGCGCCACGGATCGCCTCGCGGGCATCGGCGCCGCGCCCCTCGCGGCGGGGTCGACGGTCGCCGTGGGCGACGACGTGGCGGGTCCGATCCCCGTCGCCCCTCCCGCCCCGTGGGGCACACCGCACGACGACGAGCTCGAGATCGAGCTCGCACCCGGACCCCGCGCCGACTGGTTCGCGCCCTCCGCGCTCCGCGCCCTCTTCGACGAGACGTGGACCGTGTCGAGCGCCGCCGACCGCGTCGGCATGCGCCTCGACGGCACCGAGCTCGTGCGCACGCGCGACGGCGAGCTTCCGAGCGAGGGCATGGTGCCCGGCGCGCTCCAGGTTCCCCCGAGCGGCCGCCCGACGATCCTCCTCGCGGACGGTCCCGTGACAGGCGGCTATCCCGTGATCGCGGTGGCGACGGATGCCGCGCTCGACCTCCTCGCGCAGGCTCGGCCCGGCACGCGCCTGCGCTTCCGCCACGCACGGCCGCCGGCCTGAGCCCCACCACCCGGTCGAGATCGCACGAACGGCGGCGCCACGCGGTATCCGCCCGTCATTCGGGCGATCTCGGCGCCTGTTCGCCGCCGAGCGGGGGCTACCAGTGCCGCAGGATCTCGTCCACCTCGGGGTGCTCCTCGTCCGGGAGGGCGAGCAGCACCGCCTCGGCCAGCGACATCTCCTCGCCGGCGGCCTCGCCGCGAGCGACGGCCTCCGGCTCGCGGCCGCGCAGGATCTCCAGGTGCGGCGTGTGCACCGTGAACGCCTCGACGTCGAACACGCCGATCCGATGCCGCACCGAGCTCGCCGCGACCGCGAGGGCAGCCGCCCGCCACGCGTCGCCGCGCGCGGCGGCCACAGCGCACACGCCCTCGAGCCCGTACGCGACGCCCTCGTCGTAGTGCAGCCGCAGCGACAGCAGGAGAGTCTCGAGGAACTCCGGCTCGGCGAGGTCGATCTCGCCCCGCACGAAGTTCAGCCGTGCGCGCAGGTTGCCCGCCACCGACGTCGTGAACAGGTCGCCGCCCGCACGGGCGACCTCGCTCGCGCGGTCGAAGTGCGCGAGCGCGTCGTCGATCGAGCCGCGGACCCAGCACAGCCGCCCGAGCGACACCTCCGAGATCGCCTCCGCCCAGCCGTTGCCGAGGTCGTGCAGCCGCTGCACCGCATCGAGCAGCTCGGCCTCGGCCCGCTCGACGTCGATGTCGGACAGCTGCACGCGCGCGGTGCCGCGCGCCGCGAGGGCCATGGCCGCGGCATCCGCGTCGCCCGCCTCGGCGAACAGCCGCACGCACTCGCCGAGCCCCGCGACGACCTGATCGCTCGGGCGCTGCCACATCTCGCCCCACAGGGCGAAGAACCATGCGACGGCGCGCGTGTGCTGCGAGATGGGCTGCGGCTTGTCGAGGAGCTCGAGCATCCACACGCGCACCTCGCCGAAGAACCCGGCGATCCACCAGTAGATGAGGAGGGACCACGCGAAGTCTCCGGCATCGTCGAGCCGGTCGGTGTAGACGAGGTGGCGCACCGCCGCGCGCAGGTTCGGCAGCTCGAGGCCGAGCCGGGCGACGGCGTCCGCCTGCTCCTCGCCGCGCAGTCCCGGCGCGACGCGCTTGACGAACGCGCTGTAGTAGTCCGCGTGGGCCGCGCGCATGCGGCCGGCCTCGCCGCGCTCCTTGAGGCGCCCGAGCGCGTACTCGCGCACGATCGCGAGGAGCGACAGCGCAGCCCGGCCGCCGACCTCGGTCTGCTTCACGAGCGACGCGTCCACGAGCGACGCGATCCCGTCGATCGTGTTGCCCTCCCACGAGCGTCCCGCGCCGAGCGCCTCGACCGCGTCCAGCGAGAACACGCGCGCGAACACGCCGAGGTCCTCGAGCAGCTCGCGATCGCGGTCGGGGAGCAGGCTCACGCTCCACTCGATCGTCGCGCGCATCGTCTGGTGCCGCTCCGGCATGTCGCGAACGCCCGCCGTGAGGAGGGGGAGCCGCTGCTCGAGGCGCTGCGCGATGCCGCGCGGGGTCAACAGGCGCATCTTCGCCGCGGCGAGCTCGATCGCCAGCGGCAGCCCTTCGAGGCGGCGGCAGATGTCGGCGACGTCCGCGGCGTTGTCCGCGGTGATCTCGAACCCCGGCTTCACCGCCTGCGCGCGGTCGACGAAGAGGGACACCGCGCTCGTGCGCGTCGACGGATCGAGGCTCGCCGCCCGCCCCTCGTCGGGCGTGCGCAGCCCCTGCACCTCGTACACGCGCTCGCCGCGGATACGCAGGATGGTGCGGCTGGTCACGAGGAAGCTCGCGAGCGGCGCGACCGTGTACAGCCGCACGAGCGCGGGCGCGACGTCGATGATCTGCTCGAAGTTGTCGAGGACGAGCAGCACCTTGCGCCCGTCGAGAGCGCGCGAGATGCGCTCCTCGAGCGACGCCTCGCCGTTGTCGCGGATGCCGAGGACGTACCCGATCGTCGGCAGCAGCAGCGCCGACTCGAGCACGCCCTCGAGCGGCACGAAGTACGTGCCGTCGGGGAAGAGGTCCTCGGTCGACCGCGCGACCTCGATCGCGAGCCGGCTCTTGCCGATGCCGCCCGGCCCGATGAGGCTCACGACGCGGTCGGTGCCGCGCGCGAGCAGCTCGCGCACTCCGGCGATGTCGCGCTCGCGGCCGATCGTCGTCGTATAGGGGACAGGCACGCGCGACGCGAGGGATGAGGAATCCGGCGCCGGGGGCTCGGGCTCGGCGCGCGACTCGTCGAAGCGCTCGGCCAGCAAGGTCGCGAGGTCGGCCGCGATCTGGTCCTCGAGCTCCGAGGCGTCGCGGAAGGGTAGGTACGCGGCGGTGTCGTCGTCGCGGATGCGCGCGATGAGCTCCTCGAGCCGCGCGTCGCGCCCGTCCGACACCCGCACGTAGATGAGCTTCGGCATGTTCCTCGGGGCGAGGTCGTACTCGTCCTCCAGGCCCGAAACCGTCTCCTCGGGGGCGACCCAGCCGTAGCTGTCGCCGTAGATGCCGATGAAGATGTCGCTCTGCGCGAGGTAGGAGCGGTAGAGGCTGCGCGGCGGATGCGGCCGCGCCCCCAGCTCGAACATCACCGGTGCCAGGCGCATCCGCTCGATCGCCGCGCGCGCCGCCCTGCGCTCGTCGGCGAGCTCGCGCAGCGTGGAGCTCACGAACACGCGGATCCTCTGGTCGGGCGTTCGGATGCGCGGATGCTCGCGCTCGCCGGTCACCACGCCTCGGCCAATCGCCGCATCTCGACCTCGGCGTCGGGCAGCGCGAGGGCGATCGCCTCGGCGAGGCTCATGTCGCGCCCGGCGCGCTCGCCCGCCGCGACCGCGTCGGGGTCGGCGGCGCGCGCGGCCTCGAGCGGCTGGAGGTGAATGGCCAGCCCCGCGATGTCGTAGATGCCCGTCTCCTGCCGGATCGTGGCCGCCGCGGCCGCGAGCGCGCCCGCGCGCCACGTCTCGCCGCGGCTCGCGGCGATCGCGCACATGCCCTCGATGCCGTACGTGGCGCCCTCCACGAAGCGGAGCTGGATCGCCAGGCGCAGCGTCAGCAGGAACTCCTCCTCGCATTCCTCGACGATGCCCAGGAGGAAGCGGAGTCGTGCGCGGTTGTTGCCCGCCACGATGCGCGTGAACGCGTCGTCGGCCGCCTCGGCGATCTCCACAGCTCGGTCGAAGTGCGCCAGAGCCGCCGGGATGTCCTGCACGACGACGCCGAGCTGACCGAGGGCGACTTCCGCGAGCGACTCCGCCCACCGGTCGCCGAAGCCCTGCAGACGCGCCACGGCGTCGTCGAGCTCGGCCTTGGCCACCGCCGGATCGAGGTCGGGGAACTGCAGCCGCGTCGACGCGCGAGCGGTGAGGGCCATCACCGCGGCATGCTCATCGCCGCTCAGCGTGAACAGCCGGGCGCATTCGCCGAGCCCCGCGACGACCTCGACGCCCGGGGTCTGCCACATCTCCGCCCAGATCGTGAAGAACGTCACGATCGCCTGAGTGCGGACGGTCGTCGGCCGTCCCGTGCGCTGCAGCTCGATCATCCACAGGCGCACATCGGCGAAGTACCCCGAGATCCACCAGTAGACGAGCAGGTCCCACGCGAAGTCGGCGGCGTCGTCGACGCGTCCGGCGTGCACGAGGTGACGCGCCGCCACGCGCAGGTTGGGCACCTCGAGCCCGAGCTCGGTGACGGCGTCGACCTGCCCCTGGCCCCGCAGCCTGGGCGCGATGTCCTTCACGAGGGCGAGGTAGTGGTCGGCGTGCGCGAGCTTCAGCTCGTCGGCATCGCCGCGCTCCTCGAGCGCCTCCAGCGCGTACTCGCGCACGATCGTGAGCAGCGAGAAGACGGACCGGCCGTCCTGATCGGCCTGGCGCACGAGGCTCGCATCGATGAGGGCCGCGAGCGTCTCGATGGCGTGGCCGCCCCAGGGCCTCGCGGATCCGACCGCTTCGACCGCGTCGAGCGAGAAGCGCGCGCCGAACACACCGAGGTCCTCGAGCATCTCGCGCTGCTCCGCGGTGAGCAGCCCCACGCTCCAGTCGATCGTGGCGCGCATCGTGCGATGCCTGTCGGGCAGGTCGCGCATGGGCGCCGACAGCAGGGGGAGTGCGCGTCCCAGCCGCGCCGCGATGTCGGCGGGCGGCAGCAGGCGCACCTTCGCGGCGGCGAGCTCGATCGCCAGCGGCAGTCCGTCGAGGCGACGGCAGATCTCGATGATGTCCGCGGCGTTGGCCTCCGTCAGCTCGAACTCGGGCTTGACGGCCGCCGCGCGCTCGGCGAACAGCACGCACGCGGCCGACTCCTGCGCCTGCGCGAGGGTGGGCGGGGCATCCGCCGGCGGCAGGCCAAGAGTGTCGACGTCGAACACGCGCTCGCCGCGGATGCGCAGGATGGTGCGGCTCGTCACGAGGAAGCACGCGTTCGGCGCGAGCGTGTACAGCCGCACCAGCACGGGGGCCTCGTCGACGATCTGCTCGAAGTTGTCGAGCACGATGAGGACGCGCCGGTCATCGAGGGACTGCGCGATGCGCTCGTCGAGGGAGTCGGCGCCCGTGTCGCGGATGCCGAGCACGTACGCGATCGTCGGCAGCAGCAGCCCTGGCTCGAGCACCCCCTCGAGCGGCACGAAGTAGACGCCGTCGGGGAAGAGGTCGGCGTTCGCGTGCGCGGCGACGATCGCCAGACGGCTCTTGCCGATGCCGCCCGGTCCGATGAGGCTCACGACGCGGTGCCGGCCGCCGGCGAGGAGCGCCCGGATCTCGGCGAGCTCGCCATCGCGTCCGATCGTCGTCGTGTAGGGCGCGGGAACGCGGGCGGCCAGATCCGGCTCGGCGGGGGCCGGGGCATCCGCCCTCGACTCGTCGAATCGCTCGGCGAGCAGCGTCGCGAGGTCCGCGGACACGCGCTCGCCCAGCTCTTCGGCGGTGGAGAAGTGGAGGTACGCGGCGGTGTCGTCGGCCTGGACGCGCGCGATGAGCTGCTCGAGTCTCTCGTCCCGCGCGGGCACGTCCTTGATGTAGATGAGCTTCGGCATCGAGCGCGGTGCGAGGTTGTACTCGTCCTCCAGGCCCGACACCTCCTCTTCCGGCGCCACCCAGCCGTAGCTCGCACCGTAGATCCCGACGAACACGTCGCTCTGCTCGAGATACGAGCGGTACAGGCTGCGCGGCGGATGCGGCCGCGCCCCCAGCTCGAACATCACCGGCGCCAGGCGCATCCGCTCGATCGCCTCGCGCACTGCGTGACGCTCCCCCGCGAGTTCACGCAACGTCGAACTAACGAACACCCGGATCCGCTGATCGGGCGTACGGATCACGGGGTGCTCCACCCCAGTCATGTGCACATCATCCCCCCGACAAGGTCGCGACGCCATCATTCGCGCGAATGCGATGCCACTGCGGATGCCGTCCGCGGCGCTTATACCGCAGCATCCGGAACTTTTCAAGAATGCGAGTGGACACGCCGCGCCCAGCGGCGTATAGTGGGTAGTTGCGCTCTTGGATTCCCCCTGCCCTCATATGGTGGTCGGCTGTGCCTGTGCGCCCCCTACGCGAACGCTGTTCCCGTGTAGGAGTGCGTCGCGCGGGCTTCGGGGACCGGAGCACTTCACTCACGACAAGGAAACGAGCCCTCGCCCGGGCCCACGGAGGTAATCCCCTTGGCTGCTGCGCGCAACGCATCCAACCCCACCACCACCACCCCCAAGAACGGCCGCGGAGCATCCCGCCTCTCGTTCGCCAAGATCTCCGACACGCTGACGGTCCCTGACCTGCTCGCCCTGCAGACCGAGTCCTTCGACTGGCTCGTCGGCAACGAGGCATGGAAGGCGCGCGTTGCCGAGGCCAAGGCCGTCGGTCGCACCGACGTGCCCGAGGTCAGCGGCCTCGAGGAGATCTTCGAGGAGATCTCGCCGATCGAAGACCTGAGCGAGACGATGCAGCTCTCGTTCACGAACCCGTACCTCGAGCCCGAGAAGTACTCCATCGAGGAGTGCAAGGAGCGCGGCAAGACCTACGCCGCGCCCCTGTACGTCGAGGCCGAGTTCATGAACCACCAGACCGGTGAGATCAAGACCCAGACAGTCTTCATGGGCGACTTCCCGCTCCAGACCGACAAGGGCACGTTCATCATCAACGGCACCGAGCGCGTCGTCGTCTCGCAGCTCGTGCGCTCGCCCGGCGTCTACTTCGACAAGACGCCCGACAAGACCTCCGACAAGGACATCGTCTCGGCGCGCATCATCCCGAGCCGCGGCGCGTGGCTCGAGTTCGAGATCGACAAGCGCGACCAGGTCGGCGTCCGCATCGACCGCAAGCGCAAGCAGTCCGTGACCGTCTTCCTCAAGGCGCTGGGTCTGACCAGCGAGCAGATCATGGAGGAGTTCGCGGGCTTCGAGTCGATCGAGGAGACGCTCTCGAAGGACACGATCCTCACCAAGGAGGACGCGCTCCGCGACATCTACCGCAAGCTCCGTCCGGGCGAGCAGGTGGCCGCCGAGGCCGCGCGCGCGCTGCTGGACAACTTCTACTTCAACCCGAAGCGCTACGACCTCGCCAAGGTGGGTCGCTACAAGATCAACCAGAAGCTCGGCCTGAGCGCCGAGCTGACGGCGTCGGTGCTGACGGTCGACGACATCGTCGCGACGATCAAGTACCTCGTGCGCCTGCACCGCGGCGACGAGACCTTCGAGGGCGACCGCAACGGCAAGCTCACGGAGATCCGCCTCGACATCGACGACATCGACAACTTCGGCAACCGTCGCATCCGCGCCGTGGGCGAGCTCATCCAGAACCAGGTCCGCACCGGCCTGTCGCGCATGGAGCGCGTCGTCCGCGAGCGCATGACCACGCAGGACATCGAGGCGATCACGCCGCAGACCCTGATCAACGTGCGCCCCGTCGTGGCGGCGATCAAGGAGTTCTTCGGCACGTCGCAGCTGTCGCAGTTCATGGACCAGAACAACCCGCTCGCGGGCCTGACCCACAAGCGCCGCCTGTCGGCGCTGGGCCCCGGCGGTCTGTCGCGTGAGCGCGCCGGCGTCGAGGTCCGCGACGTCCACCCGTCGCACTACGGCCGCATGTGCCCGATCGAGACGCCGGAAGGCCCGAACATCGGCCTCATCGGCTCGCTCGCATCGTTCGCGCGCATCAACGCGTTCGGCTTCATCGAGACGCCGTACCGCAAGGTCGTCAGCGGCAAGGTCACCGACCAGATCGACTACCTCACCGCGTCTGAGGAGGACGACTACATCGTCGCCCAGGCCAACGCGCGCCTGAAGGCCGACGGTCACTTCGCCGACGACCGCGTGCTCGCCCGCAAGAAGGGCGGCGAGGTCGACCTGTTCCCGGCCGAGGAGATCGGCTACATGGACGTCTCGCCGCGCCAGATGGTGTCGGTGGCGACCTCGCTCATCCCGTTCCTCGAGCACGACGACGCGAACCGCGCGCTCATGGGCGCGAACATGCAGCGTCAGGCCGTTCCGCTCCTCCGCTCGGAGGCCCCGGTCGTGGGCACCGGCATGGAGGGCTACGCGGCCGTCGACGCGGGTGACGTCGTCATCGCGGAGCGCCCGGGCGTCGTGGTCGAGGTCTCGGCCGACGTCGTGACGGTCCAGCTCGACGAGGGCGGCACGCAGGACTACTACCTGCGCAAGTTCGACCGCTCGAACCAGGGCACGTCGTACAACCAGCGCGTCGTCGTCTCGGCGGGCGACCGCGTCGAGGCCGGCGAGGTCATCGCCGACGGCCCGGCGACCGAGAACGGCGAGCTCGCGCTCGGCAAGAACCTCCTCGTCGCGTTCATGACGTGGGAGGGCCACAACTTCGAGGACGCGATCATCCTCAGCCAGAACCTCGTGAAGGACGACACCCTCTCCTCGATCCACATCGAGGAGTACGAGGTCGACGCCCGTGACACGAAGCTCGGCAAGGAGGAGATCACGCGCGACCTCCCCAACGTGAGCCCCGACCTGCTGAAGGACCTCGACGAGCGCGGCATCATCCGCATCGGCGCCGAGGTGCGCCCCGGCGACATCCTCGTCGGAAAGGTCACGCCGAAGGGCGAGACCGAGCTGTCGGCGGAGGAGCGCCTGCTCCGCGCGATCTTCAACGAGAAGAGCCGCGAGGTGCGCGACACGTCGCTCAAGGTCCCGCACGGCGAGGCCGGCACGATCATCGCGGTGAAGGAGTTCAACGCCGAGGAGGGCGACGACGAGCTCGGCTCGGGCGTCAACCGCCGCGTCGTGGTCTACATCGCCCAGAAGCGCAAGATCACCGAGGGCGACAAGCTCGCGGGCCGCCACGGCAACAAGGGTGTCATCGCGAAGATCCTCCCCGTCGAGGACATGCCGTTCCTCGCGGACGGCACGCCGGTCGACGTGATCCTGAACCCGCTCGGCATCCCCGGCCGCATGAACTTCGGCCAGGTGCTCGAGACCCACCTCGGGTGGATCGCGAAGCAGGGCTGGAAGGTCGAGGGCGAGCCCGAGTGGGCCGTGCGCCTGCCCGAGGGCGCCCGCGAGGCCGCTCCCGGCACCAAGGTCGCGACCCCGGTGTTCGACGGCGCGTCCGAGGACGAGATCGTCGGCCTCCTCGACTCGACGAACCCGACCCGCGACGGTGAGCGTCTCATCGACTCGTCGGGCAAGACCGTCCTGTTCGACGGTCGCTCGGGCGAGCCGTTCCCGGCTCCGATCTCGGTCGGCTACATGTACATCCTGAAGCTGCACCACCTGGTCGACGACAAGATCCACGCGCGTTCGACCGGTCCGTACTCGATGATCACGCAGCAGCCGCTGGGTGGTAAGGCGCAGTTCGGCGGTCAGCGCTTCGGCGAGATGGAGGTGTGGGCACTCGAGGCCTACGGCGCGGCGTACGCGCTCCAGGAGCTCCTCACGATCAAGTCCGACGACATCCTCGGCCGCGTCAAGGTGTACGAGGCGATCGTCAAGGGCGAGAACATCCAGGAGCCCGGCATCCCCGAGTCGTTCAAGGTGCTCATGAAGGAGATGCAGTCGCTCTGCCTGAACGTCGAGGTGCTCTCGGCGGACGGCACGGCGGTCAACCTCCGCGACACCGACGACGACGCCTTCCGTGCGGCCGAAGAGCTCGGCATCAACATCTCCACCCGGTTCGAGTCCTCGTCGATCGACGAGATCTGACGCTTCGGCAAGCTCAGCGACCGGTTACCAAGAAGAATTCCGACACAGGAGAATCAGTGCTCGACGCAACAACTTTCGATGAGCTTCGCATCGGCCTGGCCACCGCCGACGACATCCGTCGGTGGTCGTATGGTGAGGTCAAGAAGCCCGAGACCATCAATTACCGCACGCTGAAGCCGGAGAAGGACGGCCTCTTCGGCGAGCAGATCTTCGGACCCTCCCGTGACTGGGAGTGTGCGTGCGGCAAGTACAAGCGCGTCCGCTTCAAGGGCATCGTGTGCGAGCGCTGCGGCGTGGAGGTCACCAAGTCCTCCGTCCGCCGCGAGCGCATGGGCCACATCGAGCTCGCCGCGCCCGTCACCCACATCTGGTACTTCAAGGGCGTCCCGTCGCGCCTCGGGTACCTGCTCGACATGGCGCCGAAGGACCTCGAGAAGGTCATCTACTTCGCCGCCTACATGGTGATCTCCGTCGACGACGACGCGCGTCACCGCGACCTCGCGACGCAGGAGAGCAACATCCGCCTCGAGATCAAGACGCTCGGCGACCGCCGTGACGCCAAGATCGCGACCCGCCTCCAGAAGCTGGAGGAGGAGCTCGCCGCGCTCGAGGAGGAGGGTGCCAAGGCCGACCAGAAGAAGAAGGCCAAGGACGCCGCCGAGAAGGACATGGCGCAGTACCGCAAGAGCGCGGACGACCAGATCGCCAAGCTCGAGCGCGTGTGGGAGGACTTCCGCACGCTCGAGGTCGGCCAGCTCAAGGGCGAGGACGAGATCTTCCACGAGCTGCAGGACCGCTTCGGCCAGTACTTCGAGGCGTACATGGGCGCCGAGTCGATCAAGCGTCGCCTCGAGTCGTTCGATCTGCAGGGCGAGGCCGACAGCCTCCACCAGCAGATCGCCGAGGGCAAGGGCCAGCGCAAGATCCGCGCCATCAAGCGGCTCAAGGTCGTCAACTCATTCCTCTCGACGGGCATGAGCCCCGCCTCGATGGTGCTCGACGTCGTGCCGGTGATCCCGCCGGAGCTGCGTCCGATGGTCCAGCTCGACGGCGGCCGGTTCGCCACGAGCGACCTGAACGACCTGTACCGTCGCGTGATCAACCGCAACAACCGCCTCCGTCGCCTGATCGACCTCGGTGCGCCCGAGATCATCGTCAACAACGAGAAGCGGATGCTGCAGGAGGCCGTCGACGCGCTGTTCGACAACGGCCGCCGCGGCCGCCCCGTCACGGGCACCGGCAACCGCGCGCTCAAGTCGCTGTCCGACATGCTCAAGGGCAAGCAGGGCCGGTTCCGCCAGAACCTGCTCGGCAAGCGCGTGGACTACTCGGGCCGTTCGGTCATCGTCGTGGGTCCGCAGCTCAAGCTGCACCAGTGCGGCCTGCCGAAGCAGATGGCGCTCGAGCTGTTCAAGCCGTTCGTCATCAAGCGCCTGATCGACCTCGGTCACTCGCAGAACATCAAGGCGGCCAAGCGCGCCGTCGAGCGCACGCGCCCCGAGGTGTGGGACGTGCTCGAGGAGATCATCCGCGAGCGCCCCGTGCTCCTCAACCGTGCGCCCACGCTGCACCGCCTCGGCATCCAGGCCTTCGAGCCGCAGCTCGTCGAGGGCAAGGCCATCCAGCTGCACCCGCTCGTCTGCGCCGCGTTCAACGCGGACTTCGACGGTGACCAGATGGCCGTGCACCTGCCGCTGTCGGTCGAGGCGCAGGCCGAGGCGCGCATCCTGATGCTCGCGTCGAACAACATCCTCAAGCCGTCGGACGGCCGCCCGGTGACCCTGCCCTCGCAGGACATGATCATCGGTCTGCACCACCTGACGACGATCAAGGAGGGCGCTGAGGGCGAGGGCCGCGTGTTCGGCTCGGTCGCCGAGGCGATCCTGGCGCGCGACGAGGGCACCCTCGACCTGCAGGCCAAGGTCCGCATCCGCATCCCGGGTCTCACGTTCCTCGAGGGCGAGGCCCCCGAGGGCTACGGGGACGACCTCGACGGTGACGGGACCGTCGTGAAGAAGGGCCACGGTCTCGTGGACGCCTCGCTGGGCCAGGCGATCTTCAACGACACGCTCCCCAAGGGCTACCCGTTCGTGCGCGAGCAGGCCGACAAGGGCAAGCTGTCGCAGATCGTGAACAAGCTCGCCGAGGAGTACCCGAAGGTGGAGGTCGCCGCGACGCTCGACCGCATCAAGGACGCCGGCTTCTACTGGGCCACGCGTTCGGGTGTGACGGTCGCGCTCAGCGACATCCTCACTCCGCCGAACAAGCAGGAGATCGTCGCGCAGTACGAGAAGCAGGCCGCGAAGGTCCAGGCTCAGTTCGAGAAGGGTCTCACGACCGACGCCGAGCGTCGTCAGGAGCTCATCAAGATCTGGACCGAGGCGACTGACGAGGTCCAGAAGGCGATGCGCGAGAACTTCCCTGCGGACAACACCATCAACCGCATGGTGTCGTCGGGTGCTCGAGGCAACTGGCTGCAGATCCGCAACATCGCGGGTATGCGAGGCCTGGTGAACAACCCGAAGGGTGAGATCATCCCGCGTCCGATCATCTCCTCGTACCGCGAGGGTCTGTCGGTGGCGGAGTACTTCATCGCGACGCACGGTGCCCGCAAGGGTCTGGCCGACACGGCCCTCCGCACGGCCGACTCGGGCTACCTCACGCGTCGTCTCGTGGACGTCTCGCAGGATGTCATCATCCGCGAGGACGACTGCGGCACGACGAAGGGCCTCGAGCTGCCGATCGCCGCTCCGTCGTTCGACGGCACGCTCGTGAAGGACGCGAACGTCGAGAACTCGGTGTTCGCCCGCACGCTCGCCGCGGATGTGGTCGACGCTCAGGGCACGGTGCTCGCGGAGGCCGGCCAGGATGTCGGCGACCAGCTCATCGACCGCCTCGTCGAGGCCGGCATCGAGACCATCAAGGTCCGCTCGGTGCTGACCTGCGACTCGGCCGTCGGCGTCTGCGCCCGCTGCTACGGCCGTTCGCTCGCGACCGGCAAGATGGTCGACATCGGCGAAGCCGTGGGCATCATCGCGGCGCAGTCGATCGGCGAGCCCGGCACGCAGCTGACGATGCGCACGTTCCACACCGGTGGTTCGGCATCGGCGGATGACATCACGCAGGGTCTGCCCCGCGTGCAGGAGCTCTTCGAGGCCCGCACCCCGAAGGGCGCCTCCCCGATCGCCGAGGCCGACGGCCGCATCACGATCGAGGAGACCGACCGTTCGAAGAAGGTCATCCTGACGCCCGACAACGGCGACGAGCCGCACGTCTACCCGGTGCTCAAGCGCGCGACGCTGCTGGTCGAGGACGGCCAGCACGTCACAGTGGGCCAGCCGCTGCAGGTCGGCACGCTCGACCCCAAGGAGGTCATGCGCGTGCAGGGTGCCCGCGAGGTGCAGAAGTACCTCGTGAACGGCGTCCAGGGCGTGTACCGCTCGCAGGGTGTGCCGATCCACGACAAGCACATCGAGGTCATCGTGCGCCAGATGCTGCGCAAGGTCACCGTCGTCGACCACGGCGACACGACCCTGCTCCCCGGTGAGCTGGTGGACTTCAAGCGCTACCAGCTGATCAACCGCGAGGCCGTGGCCGAGGGCAAGCGCCCCGCGTCGGGTCGTCCGGAGCTGATGGGCATCACGAAGGCGTCGCTCGCGACGGAGTCGTGGCTGTCGGCCGCTTCCTTCCAGGAGACCACCCGCGTCCTCACGCAGGCGGCCATGGAGGGCAAGAGCGACCCGCTCGTCGGGCTCAAGGAGAATGTCATCATCGGAAAGCTCATCCCCGCCGGCACGGGACTTGCGAAGTACCGCAACGTCATCGTGGAGGCGACGGAAGAGGCCAAGAGCGAGCGGTACCCCAACCGCATCTTCGCCTCGGACGGCGCGTTCAGCGACGCCGACCTGAGCTACGTCGACTTCGACAGCTTCTCGACGGACGACTTCTCGGGCAACTACAACTGACCCGACAACGTCTGAAAGAGGAAGGCCCCCGGCGCGATACCGGGGGCCTTCCTCTTTTCATTTTCCGGATGCTGCGACCGCGGCATCCGAGCCGTCAGCGCTCAGCCCCGAGGCCGACGCCCTGGTCCTGGTCACCGCTCGATGAAGTGACGCGCTCCTTGACGTGCTCGGTCGTGTCTCGCGCCTCCGTCTTGACGTGGTCGGCGGCGTCCACGGCCTCGGACTTCACCTGTTCGAACGCCTCGCGAGCGGGCTCCTGGAGTCCGGACGCAACCTCCTTCGCGGCATCCGTCGCCGAGTCGACGATCGGCTGCGCCGATTCGCGCAGCGACCGGGCCATCCGGCGCTCCGCGGCCGACGGCGGGGCGAGCGACGCCGCGAGCCAGCCGAGTCCGAGGGCGACGAGTCCGACCGCGATGGGCGCGCCCTGTGCGGCGCCTGCGGCGCGCTTGGGCAGCTCGCGCACCCCTTCCGCCGCGCTCTCGGCGACATCGGATGTCGCGTTTCCCACGTCTTCGGCTACACCCATGATGCGGTGCCTGACGTCTTCGAAGGCGCGCCGCATGCGGGACTTCTGGCGTTCGACGATCTTGCCGGGCGTGACCTTGTCGGCCAGCGCGTCGACGTCGCGCCCGAGCTCTTCTCGGGTCACCTCGATGTCGGCGCGGATCTGCTCGGGGCTGGTGGAAGTGCTGGGGGTGCTCATGATCTGTTCTCCTCGTTCCTCTTGAGCGCGTCCGGGATCTCCTTGACCGTCTCGACGGTCCGCGGGGCGCCGCGCACCGAGCGCAGCCGGCTCATGCCGACGGCGTACAGCACAGCGGCGATCGCCGCCCAGATGACGGCCACGATGACCGCCGACCATCCTTCGCCGACGAGCGCGGCCAGGGCCTGCCACAGGGCGATCGACAGGAACAGGAGCGTCATGGCCGCCCCGTACGCCGCCGCCGCCATGAGGCCCGAGCCGACCCCGGCTCGCTTGGCCGACTCGGTGAGCTCGGCCTTCGCGAGCTCGAGCTCCTGGCGCATCAGCACGGACATGTCCCGCGTGACCTCGCCGACGAGCTCGCCGAGCGACGTGTTCGCGGCCTTCTCCTGCGATGGCGTGGGCATGTCGGTCATCGTCGTACCTCGCCGCTGCGCGACCACTCGTCCTGCGCGGACTCGCCTTCGGTCAAGAGGCCTTGCGCCCCGTCGCGCCCATCGGTGCCGTGTCCGCTGCCGGTCTCGGCTGCGAGGGCATCTGCGATGGGCGTGTCACCGGCCGCGGTCGCCGCGCCCGAGGGCGCCGCGGCCCGGCCGGCCTCACTCGTGCCCACGCCGCTCGCGGCTCCGGTCGAACCGGGACCCATCGCGCCGACGGCCGCGCCGGTCGCCATGGGGTGGCCCGCCGATCCACCGCCCGCGGCGGGTGTGGACCGCGCGGACGTCCGGCTCGATGACGACCCGTCGCCGTTCGACATGAGCGCGCGCGTCAGCCTGCCGGCGACGACGCCCACTCCGACGGCGATCAGCAGGAACGCGCCGGTGTGGCGCCGCGCGAAGCCGCGCACCTCGTGGACGAGGTCGCCGGGCTCGCGCTGGTCGAGCCACGACGCCGCGTCGCGGGTCTTCTGCCCGACGGTGCGGACGATGCCCGTCGCGACGTTGTCCGACTCGGTGGACTGCGCCATCCCGACGAGCTGGTCGCCCGTCGTGCGCAGCGAGCCCGCCGCGCGCCGCTGCTGGTGCGACGCCTGCTCGGTCAGCTGGTGGCGCGTCTCGTCGAAGAACCCCCGCGCGGCCGTCTTCGCCTTGTGCGCGACGTTTCCGAGCTCGTCCCCGGCGACGCCGACGACGTGCTTCGCTCCCGCGTCGACCTCGCCCGCCGCCTCGGCGGCCCGTTCCTTGAGCTCTTCCTTCTTCGAATCGGTTCCCGCGGTTGCGCCCGCTTCGTATGCAGACATGCTGGTCCTCCACTCTCTTCGGCGGATGGGGGTCCCGGGAGCGAGTGCGCTCCGTCGGCTCCGCCGTGGCGAACCACCGTCCCCCACGCAGGCGAATCGCACAGAGGGGGTCGCTTCCGCGAGAAGCGCGAGGTATCCTCTGCGACCCGCCGGATGAGCCTGCCCGAGTCCTGCGCGCCGTGCCGGGGCATCCGCCATCGCGTCTTAGCGTGGAGGTCGCGGAGGGATCCATGGCGCGGACCGGCGGTCGGAATCTGTGGATCGCGGTGCCTGCTGGGCTGCTGTGCGCCGCGGTCGTCGTCGCACTCGCCTATCTGGCGCTGCCGATGATTCCGGTCAGCGTCGCATGGGCGGGGGAGGTCCTTCGCTCGGCGAGCACACCGAAGGATCCGGGCGACGCGCCGCCGCCCATCACTCAGGCCGAGCGGCCCGACTGCCGCGATCTCTACCCCGACGATCTGTGGGCCGAGCTCGTGTGGTCTCGCGACACCCTGCTCGCGCAGTCGATCGCCGTGCCCGACACGATGCCGCCGACGCTCGTCGAGGCGCTCACGCCCACCGTGCTCGTGACATGCACGTGGCGCGGCGGCGACGGGCGGCAGCTCGTCACGGCGCTCGCGCGCGTCCCCGATCAGATGACGCCCGTCGCCGAGGCGGCGCTGCGCGCCGAGGGGTTCCTGTGCCGCACCGTGGTCGGCGGCACGCTCATCTGCCGGCAGCCGTCGGGCGACGACGATCTCGTGCAGCAGGTGCTGCGGGACGGCGTGTGGCTCTCGATCGCCGAGCGCGGGTGGCACCCGCTCCGCTTCGCCGACCGTGTGGTCGCGCACGTGTGGGAGTGACGGCCGTCAGCCCCACAGCGCCGCGATGATCGCGTCGGTGTAGCCGGAGGGCGCGAGGTTCGAGTACCGCGTGTCGATGAGGACGTCGTCACGCCAGAACAGCGTGCGCCCGTCGGTGACGGGGTACTGCTCGTTCTGCCACGTCTTCTCGCAGCGCGTGCCCTGGTCGGGCGTGTAGCACGTGAAGTCCTCTTGGTCCGCGAGCTCGTTGAGCAGGTCGAGCGCCGGCCCGCGCGACAGATAGCTGATCGTCGTGACGAGACTCGTCGTGTCGGCACCGGGGTCGCCCCACACGCAGATGAGGCTCCCATCGGGCTGCGGGCCGGACGGACCGAACGCCTCGTCGTTGAGGGGCACGCCCTCGAGCTGCTCGAGCACCGAGGCGCTCAGGATCGCGCGGCAGTCCTCGGGGATCGGCGGGGTCGCATCGGCGGTCGACGTGGGCGACGGCTCGGGCGAGCCGGACTCGGCCGGCGACGAGGTCTCGCTCGACGTCGGAGAGGGCGCGGGTCCCGCGGAGTCATCCGGCGCGCAGCCGGCGAGCGCGAGGACGAGCAGGACGGATGCCGCGGCCACCGCCGCCGTGCCACGTCGATGCGACATGCGGTCACGATAGCCCCGGCGCCCGCCCTCCGACGCGCGACGCCCGGGCGAACCGCCGGAACGGGAGCGGGCCGCCGGTGAAACGCCGCGTGTCTTCGGCACGCCTCCGCGACCGCCCGGATGCGGAGCGCTACTCTGCACCGTGCGGGGAACCGCCCCGCGTGAGGAGTCGATCCCGGATGAGTGACCCCACGAACCGCCCCGGCGAGCCCGCCGACGAGCCGCGTGACGTCAACGGCGTCGTCGGCAGTGCGAACGAGAGCCTGGCCGAGGCCGACGCCGCCGGGCGCGACGCGGTGGGGGAGCCCACGCCCGGCGAGCCCGTGACGACGGACGCCGAGCCGGTCGTCGTCGAGCAGGAGCCCGTCGTCGTCGAGCAGGAGCCCGTAGTGGCCGAGCAGGAGCCTGTGGCCGAGACGGCTGCCGCGGATGCCGACGCCACGACTGCTTACGACACGACGACTGCCGACGCCGGAGACACCACGATGCACGATGCCCCCACCACCGCCTACGACGAGTACACGCGCTCGGACGACGCCCCTGTCGTGACCTCGAGCGAGCCCGTCGTCGCGACCGGTGCCGCGGCCGGAGCCGCGGCCGCGGCGCCCCAGCCGATCTTCGTGCAGGCGCCCGAGCCGCCGCGCCCTCGCGGCAACCGTGCGGCCGCGGGCGCGATCGGCCTCATCGCCGCGCTCGCGTTCGCCGTGCTGTACCTCGCGGCGTGGCTCGGTTTCGGCGCGCTCGCGGGCGACGTGACGATCGACAATGTGGGCGAGACCGCGCTCGAGGCGCTCGGCACGTGGTCGCTGTGGGTGCCGGTCATCGTGTTCTTCATCGCGTTCTGGCTGCTCGGGGCGATCATCAACCGCGGGCGCTGGGGCGCGTGGGTGATCATGGGCCTGCTCGTCGGCCTCGCCGCGTACGGCGGCCACCTGCTCGGTCAGCTCTTCCAGGCGCCGTTCTGGATGCTGACCGCGACCGAGGGGGCCGAGCTCGTCGAGGGCCAGCTGCTGGCGCCGCTCGCGATCGCCGCCTTCGTGTTCGGTCGTGAGCTCACGATCTGGTTCGGTGCGTGGGCCGCCGCACGCGGCAAGCGCGTGACCGAGCTGAACGACGCCGCCACGTACGAGTACGAGCGCACGCTCGAGGCGGGTCCGACGATCGTCCGTCAGTGATGGACGACGGGCAGCCTCCGACTCCACCCCCGCCGCCGGGCGGTCCCGTCCGCAAGCCGGTCGCGCTCGCGTTCGCGACCGTCGCGTTCATCGCCCTTGAGATCGCGGGCCTCGGCATGGCGAGCCTGCTCCTCGACGAGGACGTGGTCGCGTCATCCGGTCTCGGCCCCTGGCCGGCCATCGCGAGCACCGGCCTCGCGACGATCGTGTTCGGCGCCGGGCTCGCGCTCGCGTTGCGGCCCGACCCGCCGTCGTACTGGAGCGCGGCGTGGATCGCGCTCGCGACCGCGCTCGCCTACGTCGGCGGGGCATGGTTCGGGTGCCTGTTCGCGGGCGCCGACCTCGCGGTCGCGGGATCGGTCGCCGGGCGGATCGCGACGAGCTGGTTCGGCGTCGTGGTGCTCGCGGCGGCGGCCGTGTCGGCGTGGGGCGGCATCGCGCTCACGCGCACGAGGGCGCGTCGTCCGCTGTGGCCGTGGGAGGACGACGAGGACAGGTGACCGGGATTCGGCCGTTGACCTCGCGATCTTCGTGCACGCCGTCCGGCGAGGTCGGGATACCGTAGGACCATGGAGCGGTCGCTCGAGACCCGCGTGAGCCAGGCTGTCGACGCCTGGCTCAAGTGGCTGCCGCGCTGGGAGCCGGCGACGCACCGCGGTCGCGTCGCCCCGTGCCGGCGCTGCTTCGGGTCTCCTGTGCTGTCGGCCGCGGGCCTCGGCGCCGATGTGCCGCACGGCGTGCAGCACGGGCTCTCGACCCGCATCAAGACGATCGTCGACCATGCCGTCGCCGAGTACACGGCGCGCAACCTCCCGATGCTGCAGGCCGAGCTCGATCAGCAGGCGGCGCGCAACCGCGCGCGCAGCTACCGTCCGACCGAGGGTCTCGAGCCCGAGTTCGAGGGGCTGCCGCTGGATCCCGAGCCCGCCCCGGGGGCGCCGTTCCTGTTCACGATCGCCGGGCTGGCCGAAGAGGCGGATGCCGACGTGCCGGCGCTCCCGCCGCTGAGCGAAGACGCCAAGGCGGCGCTGCGGCAGGAGGTCGGACTCGCCGACGACTACGCGAACATGATCGGGCGCGAGGTGTGCACGATCCTGCTGCACCACCGCCTGCGGATCCAGGCCGCGATCACGCGGTACGTCGAGCCGCAGATCGAGGCGATGCTGCAGGAGCTCACGCAGTCCCTCGACGTGCCGTTCGACCCGCTCGACGGTTCGCAGGACTGACGCTCGACGACACGAGCGCGGGCCGGAGGCTCCTGTGGACAGTCGCCTGCGCTCTCATGCGCCTTTGTTAGCATGACGGGGCCGACGCGGATGCGTGAACGAGGGGCGTTGGGGACCCTCGGCTCCGTCCAGCAGGGAGGATCGTGGCGACCAGACTCCCCTCAGCGCCGCCCATTCTGCCGGGGCTGTCCTACATCCGGCCGCTCGGGTCGGGTGGCTTCGCCGATGTCTTCCTCTACGAGCAGGACATGCCCCGTCGTGACGTGGCGGTGAAGGTGCTGCCCAGCGACGTGCGTGACCCCGACCTGCTGCGCATGTTCAACGCCGAGGCCGACGTCCTCGCGCACCTGTCGGCGCATCCGTCGATCGTCACCGTGTACCAGGCGGGCATCTCCGCCGACGGCCGTCCGTACATCGTGATGGAGTACTGCCCGGGCTCGCTCGCGCAGCGATACCGCATCGAGCGGATCCCCGTCGACGAGGTGCTGCGCATCGGCGTGAAGATGGCGTGCGCGCTCGAGTCCGCGCACCGCGCGGGACTCGTCCACCGCGACGTCAAGCCGAGCAACATCCTCGTCACGACGTTCGGAGCCCCCGTCCTCGCCGACTTCGGAATCTCGTCGTCGCTCGCGCGGCAGACCGCCGACGAGGTGCTCGCGATGTCGATCCCGTGGAGCGCGCCCGAGGTGATCGCCGAGCAGACGGCCGGCTCGATCCCGAGCGAGGTGTGGAGTCTCGGTGCGACCGTCTACTCGCTGCTGGCGGGGCACAGCCCGTTCGAGCGACGCGAGCGCGGCCAGAACAGCAAGGAGCAGCTGCGCCGCCGCATCGCCCGCGCCACCTACACTCCGATCGCGCGCGCCGACGTGCCGCCCGCCCTGCAGGAGGTGCTCGCGGCCGCGATGTCGCGCGACGTGCGGCAGCGGCATCCGTCCGCGTTCGCCTTCGCCGAGGCGCTGCGCCGCGTTCAGGCGTCCATGGGTCTCACGCCCACGCCGCTCGAGGTGCCCTCCGACGAGTGGATGCCCGTCTCCGACGAGGTGGACTTCACGGATGCCACGCCCCGCGGCCCCGTGCGCAGCAAGGTCGAGCACGAGAGCGCCCGCAAGCAGCCCGTCGCCGTCGGCGTGGCGGCGCTCGCGCGTGACGAGGAGACGGACTTCGCCGAGCCGGCCGCGTCGAACGGGGTCTCCCGACGCGCGGCCGTGTGGATCGTCGCCGGAGTCGTCGCGGCGGCGGTCGCGGCATCCTCCGCTGTCGTCTACTTCGTGCTGACCGGAGCCTCGTGATGCGCCGGAGCACAGCGATCGGGCTCGCGTCGGCCACGGCCGTCGCGGCGCTCGTCGTGGGCATCGGCATCGTGTGGCCGGGTCTCGACGCGCAGGAGACGCCTCCCGTCGACACGTCGGTGTGGGCTCTGCAGACGGCCGACGGTCGCCGGTACGCGCGCGTGAACACGGCCGTCGGCGAGCTCGACACCGTGCGCGCCGTCAGCAATCCGAGCGATGTGGTGCAGACGGGCGACCGCGCCTACATCTTCTCCGACAGCTACAGCAAGGTCACGCCGATCGATCCCGTCCTGCCCGCCGACCTCGGCGAGGACGCGCTGCGGGCGTCGCCGCCGACGCCTCCGGGCACGGTCGAGGTCTCCACCGCCGGGGACTTCGTCGCGTACATGACCGACTCCGGCGTCGTGCACGTCGGGCGCCTCTCGACCGGCGAGACGAAAGAGCTCGACCCCTACCCGTCCGAGGACGAGGACGCTCCGCAGTACACCTCCGACGCGCTCGCCGTCGACGAACGCGGCCGGCTCTACTCGTACTCGTCGGCCGACGGCGCGGTGCTGCGGTACGACATCCCGGCCTCCGAGGTGCGGGGGCGTGACGAGCTCGACGTGGATGGGCTGGCCGAGCCGATGATCTCGGCGGCGGGGAACCGGTGGGTCGTCGTCGACGCGGCCGACGGCGACGTGTGGGTGCGCGATGTCGATGGCGCGTTCGAGGCGCCCGTGTCGGATGCGGCGGTGATCAGCGTGCCGCAGGAGGACGGAGACGCCGTGTACGTCGCCGACGACGCCGTGCTCGTGCGGGTTCCGGTCGACGGCTCCGATCCCGTCGTCGTGCCCGGCACGGGCGGTGCGGGGCTCGGCACGCCCGCGCGGCCGGTCGCGCGCGACGGCATCGTGTACGCCGCGTGGCTCCCGCAGGGCGAGGGGCCGGGAACGCTGTGGAACTCCGAGACGGGGGCGTTCGAGCAGCTCGACTACGGCGGCCAGGCGCTCGTCGACGAGGGGCGCCCCGTGTTCATCGTGGGCGGCGACGGAATGATCCTCAACGAGACGCGCACGGGGTGGGTATGGACCATCCCCGACGGACGCCTCGTCGCGTCGAGCCAGGACTGGAGCCTCGACGACAAGATCGAACCGGATGCGGTCGAGAGCGAGGTCGAAGTCCCCGTGGTGATCGACCCGCGTCCGCCGGTGGCGGAGCCGGATGCCTTCGGCGTGCGTGCGGGCGGGCTCACGACGCTGCCCGTGCTGTTGAACGACCACGACCCCAACGGCGACGTGCTCAGCATCGACCCGGCGTCGGTGGCGGGGCTCGATCCCGCGTTCGGCACCGTGTCGATCACCGACGATGGGCAGCGGATCACCGTGCGCACGGAGCCCGGCGCGTCGGGGACGGCGGCCTTCTCGTACGCCGTCACCGACGGGACGGTCGAGGGCGGGCTTCCGTCTGACGCCGCCGTGGTCACTCTGACGGTCAGCTCGGCCGACTCCGCACCCGTGTGGTGCGGCGTCGAGGGATGCCTCGCGGAGTGGCCGGAGCCGCAGGTCGGGCGAGGGGGCACCGTCACGGTTCCCGTCCTGCCGGGATGGGTCGACCCCGAGGGCGATCCGCTTCTGCTGCTCGACGTGAAGAACGTGTCGGGTGGGGGCACCGTCGCGGCGACTCCCGACGGCGACGTCGTCTACCAGCACAGCGAGGACGGCTCGGGCGGCACCGACACGGTGGAGCTCGACGTCACGGTCTCCGACACGACGGGGCGCATGGCCACGAAGACGCTGGTGGTCGAGGTCAGCCCCGAACCCGAGCTCCGTGTCCAGTCGTTCGCGGTGATCGACTCGATCGGGTCCGCGATCACGGTCGACGTCGCGCCGCACGTGACCGGCACCGCGGGCACGCTGTCACTCGAGTCCGTGCGCGTGCTCGACGATGCGGCCGCGACGGCGACGATGGTGCGCGGCGCGACCGAGTTCGACTTCGCGGCGACGGAGCCCGGCACGTACCGCGTGGGCTTCACCGTGACGGATGGCAAGAACGACGACACGGGCACCGCCCGGATCACGGTGCTCCCGTCCGACGCTCCGCCGCAGCTGGCGACCGCGCCCGTCGTCGCGTTCGTGCACCCGCAGCAGGACGCGACGCTCGACGTGTTCGTCGCGGTCGAGAACCCCACACGGCGAGTGCTGCTGCTGTCCGACGTCGTCGCCACCGCGGACCCGGGCGCCTCGCTGTCGGTCGACGTCGTGGGCCAGAACTTCCTGCGCGTCTCCGGCACCACCGCGACGAGCGAGGCGGGGCGGCTCGGCACGATCACCTACACCGTGAGTGACGGCACCACCGACCGTGGAGCGAGCGTTCAGGGCGAGGCGACCGTGTATCTGCTCCCTGTCGCCCCCGAGCTCGCGCCGATCGCCGTCAACGACTCGCTCGTCGTGCGCGCCGGCGCGCAGATCGACATCCCGGTGCTCGAGAACGACACCGCCCCCGCAGGCGGCCGGCCCATCCTGAATCCCGCGTCGATCGACTCGTCGACGCCCGACGCGCTCGCGTTCGCGTCGGGCGACACGCTGCGGTACCTCGCGCCGGAGGAGCCAGGGCAATACCGCGTGGAGTACTCGGTCTACACATCTGGCGCTCCCGCGCTCGTCGACTCGGCGGTCGTGCGCATCGACGTGCTGCCCTACGACGAGAACCGTGCGCCGCAGCCCGACACGCTCGAGGGCCGCGTCCTGAGCGGCCAGTCGACGGTGATCGAGTTCGACGGGTACGGCATGGACCCGGACGGCGACGTCGTGCAGCTCGACCAGGTCGTGAGGCAGCCCGACCAGGGCGTCGCCACGATCTCGCCGGACGGCGAGTCCCTCATCTACACGAGCGTCGTGGGATTCAGCGGCCAGGTGTCATTCCGCTACCGCGTCGTCGACGCCTTCGGGCAGACCGGCGAGGCGACCGCGCGCGTCGGCGTACTCGACAGTCAGGCGAACCCGAGTCCCGTCACGTTCACCGATTACGTGCAGGTGCAGGTGGGGGCTTCCAGCACGATCCGAGTGAGCCCGCTGTCCAACGACATCGACCCGACGATGGGCGAGCTGTCGATCACCGACGTGCGTCCCGACGTCGCGCCGACGCTCGACGACGGCACCGAGAACCCCGAGTACGAGCGGCTCGAGTCCCGTCTGCGGGAGGTGGACGACACGACCGTCGTGATCTCGGCCGGCAACGTGCCGGGCACGATGGCCTTCCTGTACGACGTCGAGTCGTCGTCGGGCAACACCGGCCGAGGCCTCATCGTCGTGAAGGCCGTTCGCGAGTCCGTCCCCGACTACCCGATCGTGACCGACACGGTGCTGACGGCCGAGTCGCGTGAGGACTTCCCGCGCGGCGTCGACGTGCTCACGGGCAAGGTCTCGTGGCCCTCGGGCGAAGTCGACGACCTCGACCTCGAGCTGTGGGGCGACCCCGACGACGTCGCCGCTCAGGGCCGCCGCATCCGTGGCGAGCTCCCCGAGTCGACCCGCGTGATCCCGTTCTCGGTCACAGGCGAGGGGCAGTCGGGCGAGGTGACGACCTACGGCTTCCTGCGCGTGCCCGGCGAGGACGATCTCGCTCTCGCGCTGCGCGCAGGCATGGGCGCCCGCGACGTGCGCGAGCTCGCGTCGGTCGCCTTCGACATGGCCGACCTCATCGTGCGCCCGCGCGGCGCGGCGGTCGAGGTCGGCGACGGCGTCAAGGCGTCCGGCGCCCGCCAAGGAGCCGCGTGCGCGCGCGAGACGGGCACGACCGTCCGCTACGACGCGGGTGCGGGCGCGCCGTGGGCGGACGCGTGCCAGGTTCCCGTGCGTCTGGCCGGTCAGACGGAGTGGACTTACCTGTCGGTGCCGATCCGCGTCGAGCCGCTCGATCCGCAGCCCGTGCTGCGGGCCGGCTCGATGACGGTCGGGCCGGGCGAGACGGCGACCTTCGACCTGACTGCCATGACGGACTGGCAGCTGCGCCCCGACCCGGATGGCATCGAGTACGCCCTCGACTACCAGGGCGCCGCGTTCGACGTCTCGCTCGACGGCTCGATCGTGACGGTGACCGGTGCGGACCGGGCGCTCCCGGGCACCGAAGAGGCGTCGATCGTGTCTGTCACCAGCCACGCGGGAGTCGAACCCGTCCGGCTCATCCTGCGGGTCGGCGCCGCGCCGTCGACACTGCCGCGCGGCGGGTCCGTCACGCAGCAGTGCACGCAGGCCGCGGGCACTTCGTGCACGATCGACGTCGTCGGGGCGACGGGCGAGGTCAACCCGCTGCCGCGCACCCCGCTGCAGGTCGTGGACGTGAAGCCGACGGGCGCGTGCGTCGGTGTCACCTTCCAGGTGGCATCCGAGACGTCTGTCACAGCGTCGTGGACCGCGGATGCCCCGGGCGCGACGTGCACCGCGGCCTTCTCGGTCGAGGACGCGCAGAACCGCCGCACCAACGCAGAGCGCGATGGGCAGCTGCTCCTCGACCTCCTCGGCTACCCCAAGGCTCCCGCGAGCGTGCGTCAGACGGCGTACGCGAACGGCTCGCTCACGCTGCGGGTCGATCCGGGGGAGTCGGCGCTGGCGTACCCTGCCCTGTCGGGCTTCGTGATCCGGTCCGCGGGGTCGATCGTCGCGCAGTGCGACGTCCAGGGGCTGTGCCCCTCGATCTCCGCGCCGAACGGCGAGCGGCGCGTGTATGAGGCATCCGCGGTCAACGCCGTCGGCGAATCGCTCACGCGCGTGAGCACGGCCGCGTGGGCGTACGACGCGCCGCCCGCGCCCGCATCCGTCAGCGCCCGGCCCGTGGTGACGGGCGGCGAAGGCGGCGTCGTCGCGCTCACGGTCGAGGGCGTCGATGCGACCCAGACGGCGAGCCTCGAGGTCGCGAGCCCCGCGGGCGAGCTCCTGCGCGTGCAGGTCGGGCGCGGCCAGACGACCGTGGAGATTCCGTCTTACCGGGTCGGGTCGAACTCCACGTCTCCCATCACGGTGACGCCGTTCTCGCGATTCGAGCTGCCGCCGGGGCTCGGCGGCACGACCTCCGGGTCCGCCGTGACGGTGTGGGCGAACGGCATCGGCGCGCCGCGCGATCCGGTCCTCACCCTCGCGGCGCAGTCTTCGGGAGACGGCACATCGGTCGTCACCGCCAACGGCTCGGCGGGGCTCAACGGCGACGGATCCACCTTGCGGTTCGGAATCGTGCGCGACGGCCAGCCCTGCACCGCGACGCCCGACGGTGCGAGCGCGGTGTTCGGCGGTCTGCCCGACGGCGAGGAGTACGCCTTCACGCTGTGCGCCGAGTCGTGGTTGGGCGACACCTCGTACGGGCGCATCACGGCGACGGCGTCGGTCCGCGCGGTGCAGACGGGCGCCGCTCCGACCGGGTGGACGTTCGTCGTCGACGGCATCCCCAACGTGGGTGAGAGCCGTGCGGACTGGATCATCCGCTCGACCCCGACCTCGCCCGAGCGCATCCCGAACCGCAACCGTGTCGAGTTCAACCAGGCGATCCCGCCCGCGGTGTTCGACCGCGATCCTGGCCTCCAGGTGCGCTACGTGCACCAGAGCTGGGGCACCGCGACCCCGTGGGCGAACGTCGTGCCCGCCGCGGGCAGCGCACCCTTCCAGCTGCAGGCGACATGGTGGGTCGACTCGTGCGTCGGCGGGAACCAGCTCCAGCCCCGCGGCGATTCGTCGGCGACGCCCGCCGGCAAGGCCGCCATGGCGTTCTCGAACGCCAGGCTGAGATACTTCGACGCGGCAGGCGTGCCTCTCGCGTCGACGCCCGGAGACTGGACGGTGCCTGTGGGCGCGGTGCGCGTCGAGGGCATCGGCGTGAGCGTGGACTGGTCCGCGCAGGGCTGGGGCCTCCAGCCGGCGTCGACGACGTACTCGGCCACGTGCGACCCCAACCTCCCGCCGGGCCCCCCTGGGCCCCCGGGGCCCCCTGGGCCCCCTGGCCCCCCTGAGCCCGCGCCATGAACGACACCCGGAGGACGACCCGCATGACGATCACGCAGGAGCAGGCGACCTGGTTCGCGCAGACGTTCGGCCAGATCGCCGACAACGTGGAGCGCGCCGTGCTCGGCAAGCGCCACGTCGTCGAGCTCGTGCTCACCGCGATGCTCAGCGAGGGCCATGTCCTCCTCGAGGACGTGCCGGGGACGGGCAAGACCTCGCTCGCCCGCGCGATGGCGCAGTCGGTGCAGGGCACGAACACGCGCATCCAGTTCACGCCCGACCTGCTCCCCGGCGACATCACGGGGATCACCGTGTACGACCAGAAGTCCGGGGCGTTCGAGTTCCACGCCGGCCCGGTGTTCGCGAACATCGTGCTCGCCGACGAGATCAACCGCGCGAGTCCCAAGACGCAGGCGGCGCTGCTCGAGGTCATGGAGGAGGGGCGCGTCACGATCGACGGCGTCTCGCGTCAGGTGGGCGTGCCGTTCCTCGTGCTCGCGACGCAGAACCCCGTCGAGCAGGCCGGCACATACCGGCTCCCGGAGGCGCAGCTCGACCGTTTCATGATGCGCGCGTCGCTGGGCTACCCAGACCACGCGGCGACCGTCCGCATCCTCGACGGCGCGGCCGTCGCGACCGCCGAGCTGGAGCCCATCATCACGCCGCAGGCGCTCGTCGGCATGGCCGACCTCGCGCGCGACGTGTACATCGACGCACTCGTGCTGGACTACATCGCGCGACTCGTCGACGCGTCGCGCTCGGCCGACGAGGTGCGGCTGGGTGTGAGCATCCGCGGCGCCCTCTCCCTCACGCGTGCGACGCGCACGCGCGCGGCGTCGCAGGGGCGCACGTACGCGACCCCCGACGACGTGAAGGCGCTCGCCGTGCCCGTGCTGTCGCACCGGCTGATCCTGCACCCCGAGGCCGAGTTCGACGGCGTGACGCAGGAGGCCGTCGTCGGCCAGGTGCTCCTCGATGTGACACCGCCCAGCCGCAGAGAGGCCGTATGACGCTGACCGACCCGCGGCAGACCCGGCTCTCACTCGAGACCGACGCGTCCGACCGCACGACCCAGGTGACCTCGACCACGCGTCGAGGCGGCCGGATCGTGCGCGCCGTCGTGCGGGTCACCGAGGGGCTGCGGGTCGCCGGCACGGCCGCCGCGAGCGGGTGGGCGTGGGCGGCGCACACCGTGCGCCCGGCCGGTGCGCTCGTCCTCGCCGCCGCGACGGCGGGGCTCGTGCTCGGGCTCGTGTTCGGCTGGGTGGAGTGGATCGTGGCCGGTGCGGTCGCGGTCGTGCTTCTCCTCATGACGGTGCCGTTCCTGTTCGGGACGCGGCTCTACGAGGTCGACCTGCAGCTCGCGCGCGAGCGGATCGTCGCGGGGGAGGGAGTCGTGGGCGAGGTCGTCGTGCGCAATGCGGGCACGCGCCTCGCGCTTCCCGGCCGCATCGACATCCCGGTCGGCAACGGCCTCGTCGAGTTCGGCGTGCCGCTCCTGCGTCCGGGGCACACCGTGTCGCAGCCCCTCGACATTCCGAGCCTGCGCCGCGGCGTGTACGACGTCGGCCCGGCGACGACCGTCCGCAGCGACCCGCTCGGCCTCCTGCGCCGCGAGCACGCGTTCGAGGACGTGCACGTGCTGTACGTGCATCCGCGCACCGTGAGCATCCCGTCCACGAGCACGGGGCTCGTGCGCGATCTCGAAGGAAGCCCGACGCGACGGCTCGTCGACGCGGACATGTCGTTCCACGCGATCCGCGAGTACGCGCCGGGCGACGCGCGCCGCCAGATCCACTGGAAGTCGACGGCGAAGACGGGCCAGCTCATGGTGCGCCAGTACGAGGAGTCGCGCCGTTCGCGCATGGCGGTCGTCCTCGCGTCGTCGATCGGCGAGTTCGCGGACGAGGACGAGTACGAGCTCGCCGTGAGCTGCGCGGCGTCGCTGGGCCTGCGCGCGGTGCACGACGTGCGCGAGGTGGAGGTCGTCGTCGGCACCGAGATCCCGCGCGTCGTGCGGGGACGCCTCCGCGCGATCCGCCGCCTCCCGGCGACGTCGACGCGCACGCTCCTGGACGCGTTCAGCGGCGTCGAGATGATCGAGAGCACGATGCCCGTCGCCGAGGTGGGTCGCCTCGCGGCGGAGTCGAGCGACCACCTCTCGATCGCGTTCGTCGTCGTCGGCTCGACCGTGCCCCTCACGCGGCTGCGGCAGGCGGCGCTCGGGTTCGGGGCCGAGACGACTGTGGTCGCCGTCATCTGCGACGAGCAGGCCCATCCCCGTACGCGCACGCTTCCGGGCCTCACCGTGCTGACCGTCGGCACGCTCGACGACCTCACCGGGCTCCTGCTTCAGGGGGCGACGTCATGACCGAGCGGATCGCCGCGCGAATCGGCGCCGGGGCGTCGCGACGACGCCGACCCAACCGGCGGCTGTTCTCGGCGCGCGTCGTCGCGGGGTCGCTCTTCACCACTGCGGCCGCGACGCTCGCGGCGTTCGCGGCGTGGCCGATCTACCAGTCGTCGTCCTTCGTCCTGCTCGTGCTCGTCTCGATCGTGGTCGCCGCCGCGATCGCGGTGGTCTCGTGGGTGCGCCGGTGGAGCGGATGGGCGACCGCCGGCGCGGTCGCCGTCGCCATCCTCGTGCTGGGCGTCCCGCTCGCCGTGCCGTCCCGGCTGGGCGCACCTCTCGAGGTCGCGCGGGGGCTCGCCGAGCTCGCGAGCGGAGTGGTGCTCGGTTGGAAGGACCTCGTGACGGTCGACCTCCCCGTGGGGTCGTACCGCAACCTGCTCGTCCCCGCCCTGATCGTGTTCCTCGTGGGGACATGCGCGACGCTGCTGCTGTCGTGGCGCGACTCACGCGTCGCGTACGCCGCCGTGCCGGTGGGCCTGGGCATGCTGGGGTTCGGTCTCTTCTTCGGGCGGACGTCGGTGAGCGAACCGCTCGTGCTCGGCGCGGTGCGGCTGCAGGCGCCCGTCGAGACGGCGCTCGGCATCGCCGGCCTCCTCGCTTGCCTCGTATGGCTCGCGTGGCGCACGGGCGACGAGCGCATCCGGGCGCTGCGCCGCGCCGCCGCGTCGAGCGGCGTGCGCATTCCGCGCAAGCCGTCGGCCGCCGACCGCCGCCGTCTCGCGCTCGGGGCGGGCATGGTCGCGGTGGCGGTCGTCGGAGTGACAGCCGTCGTTCCGGCCGTCGCGGCGGATGCCCCGCGCGAGGTGCTTCGATCGGCGGTCGGTCCCGACCTCGACCTCGCCGAGGCGGTCAGCCCGCTCGCCTCCTACCGGGCGCTGTTCGACCCGGATCGCGCCGACCAGGTGCTGTTCACCGTCGATTCCGACGGGCCTCTCCCTGAGCGGGTGCGCCTTGCGACGCTCGACGTGTACGACGGCGCCGCGTTCCGGACGGGCGCCGGGAGCCGGTCGGTGGACGCGGGTCGCTTCGTGCGCGTGCCGTCGGCGCTCGACGCGGGCGACGGGCAGCCGTTCGAGGTGGTCATCACGATCGACGGGCTCGACGACATCTGGATGCCGACGATCGGGCAGGTCGAGCGCGCGACGTTCACCGGCGAGCGTACGGCGGCGCTCGAGGACGGCTTCTACTACAACTCCACGGGCGCGGCCGGGGTCCAGACCGCGGGCGGCGGACTTCGCACCGGCGACCGGTACGTCCTGAGCGTCGTCGAGCCCGAACCCGTCGATCTCTCGTCGATCGCCGCGCCCGGCGGATCGCGGTCCCGCGTCGAGCCGCCCGAGACTCTCCGCGAGTGGGTCGATACGCACCGGCAGGGCTCCGGGGGCGCCGCGCTCGCGGGCCTGGCCGGGCTCCTGCGCGACCGGGGCTTCCTCAGCCACGCGCTCGCCGTCGACGAGGGGAACCCGCCGACGTGGATGCTCGAGCTCGGGGACTACACGTTCCAGGCGAGCGCGTCCGGTCACTCGCTGGCGCGGATCGACTCGCTCTTCCGGCGCCTGCTCGAGCGCGAGGCGGACGAGCGCGCGGTGGCTCCCGAGGACTTCGTCGCGGCCGTCGGCGACGACGAGCAGTTCGCGGTCGCGATCGCCCTCATCGCGCAGGAGCTCGGCTTCCCCGCGCGCGTCGTCGTCGGCGCGTATCTGTCGGCCGCCGACCCCGATCTGCGCACGTGCGACGGCGGCGTGTGCCGTGCGCGCGATCTGTCGGCGTGGGTCGAGGTGCAGTCCGCCGAGGGGGAGTGGGTGCCGGTCGCGGCCACTCCGCAGCACGAATATTCGCCGAGCCTCGAGTTCACGCGCCAGCGCGACCCCGAGTTGCCGACCGAGGTGCGGCCCGACTCGGTCGAGGAGGTCGTGCCGCCCGAGCCGTTCCAGGAGGACGAGGCCGCGCCGCCCGGCGAGGGCGCCGACGCCGGGATCGACCTGGCGTGGCTGTGGCCGACGTTGCGCATCGCGGGCCTCATCCTCGCGGGACTCGCTCTCATCGCAGGCCCGTTCGTCGTGGTCGCTGCGGCGAAGGCGTCGCGTCGCCGCGGCCGCCGCATGCGCGGCGACGCGGCCGCTCGCTTCGCGGCCGGATGGGACGAATACACGGATGCCGCCGTCGACGCCGGCCGCACCGCGCCGCCCTCCGCGACTCGCGTCGAGCTCGCCGAGGCATTCGCGACACCGCGCGGGTCCGAGCTCGCGGTCGGCGCCGATCGCGCGGTCTTCTCGGGGTCGTCGCTGCGCGACGAGGACGCCGCGGCGTTCTGGAGCGTCGTCGACGAGGAGCGGCGCTCATTCACCGAGGGTGAGACCGTGTGGCGGCGGCTCGCCGCGACCGTATCGTTGAAGTCGTTCGTCAGACAGGCGACCCCCGTGCACGGGCGTCGTCCGCACACCGTCGAGAGGGGGACGCGCCGGCCGCTGGCCGTGCGCACCACGCCATGACCGACACCGCAGGCCTCGCCTTCGCACTGGGAACCGTCGCGGTCGCCCTGGCCATCGCCCTGTACGTCTGGACCGCGATCGCGCTCGCCGCCGTCTTCCGGAAGTCGGAGGAGGAGCCGTGGAAGGCGTGGGTGCCCGTCTTGAACGGCATGACGCTGCTGTGGCTGGGCGGGCTCTCGGGGTGGCTCTTCCTCGTGGTGTTCGTGCCGATCGTGGGCACGCTCGCGGCCTGGGTCCTCATCGTGATCGCGTGCCACCGCGTGAACGTCGCGTTCGGTAAGGGCCCCGGCATGACGGTGCTCGCGGCGCTGCTCTTCCCGGTGTGGGCCACCGTGCTCGGGTTCGGACCGGACCGGTGGGTCGCCCGTCGGCCGCTCGACGACACGCGAAGCCTGTCTCCGGTGTTCCCCGGCGGTGCGGCCACCGGATCGGGCGGCGCCGTACGGCCCACAGGTCCGACCCGCAACACGTACGCGGCGCCGGGGCCGCGCCGCTCGGGTTCGCACGATCCGGTCGCCGAATCGTCCGCGCCGGGCTGGGTGCGCCCCGCGCCACCGCTCCCGCCGACCGTCGTCGACCCCGAGATCGCGGGCTCTCGCCCGTCGGCGACCCGTTCGCAGAACCCGATCCCGCCCGTGCCTCGGGCGTCCGCGGCCGAGGCCGCCCAGGTGCACGGCCCGTGGGAGCCCGCCTCCGCGACGCCCGCGGCGCAGGCCGGTCCCTCCTCGCCCGCCGGACCTCCGCCCGCGGCGCCGGCGCCCGCCGCACCGAGCGCGAGCGACGGCGGAGCATCGGACGGCGCTGCGTCCGTCGATGGCGCGCAGCCGCGCTCCGCGGTGTCGCGTCCTGCGAGCGAGTCCGATTCGGGTCACCACGCGCCCGACTCCGAGCAGCGCCCGGCTCGCACGGACCCGGTCGAGGCGGGCGCGGGCCTGCGCCGCTCCTCCGCGCGGTCGGCCCCGCTGCCCGGATCCGACGAGGATCTGTGGGCGATGTTCGACTACGAGCCGTCGCTCGGCGCGACCGGCGAGGTCACGGGCGGCGTCTCCGGCGCACCCGGACCCATCTCCGCGATCCCCGGCGTCAGCGCCGCGTCTCCGGCGCCTCCCCCCGCCGCGCCGCCGGTCACGCGCGTGCCGTCGGCGCCCCAGGTGCCGACGCGCGATCCGTGGGCGCCGTCCGACGGCGATGCGTTGGGCACTTCGGGCGAGGTCTCCGCGATCGCGGGCGCTCCGGACGCCGGCGCCCCGCGCGCCGCGCGATCGTCGGTGTCGGCGCAGCACCCGGAGGCCGAGATCCCCGAGGAGCCGCTCGAAGAGACGATCGTCGCCCGCCGTCGCCGCACGACGTGGACGCTGCAGATGCCGGCCGGGCGCTCGGTGCCGCTGACCTCCGACGTCGTCGTCCTGGGTCGGCGCCCTTCGAGCGATCCGCAGTTCCCTGACGCGCAGCTCGTGCCGATCGACGAGCCGACGGTCTCCAAGACCCACGCGCGGCTCGAGCTGCGCGACGAGGACTGGATCATCACCGACCTCGACTCGACGAACGGCGTCGTGCTCGTGACCGACGCCGGCGCGGAGATCGACGTCGTGCCCGGCGTCGAGTCGATCGCGGGAACGCGCATCCTGCTCGGCGATGCCGACCTGAGGCTCGTCCGGGCCGACTTGTGATCGCGTCGACCGGAGGAGAGCTCACGGGGGCAGGCCCGGCCGGGGGAGATCCGGTGGGCCGCAACGACCACGACGACTTCGTCGACGAGACGGTCGCCGTCAGCAGGAGCCGGCCCGGGCCCCGAAGGCGCAGGTCCCCCGAGGACACGGCGCTCGACGTGCCGTCCGAGCATGAGGAGCCGACCGAGGGGTCGACGGTGGTCGCGCATCGCGAGTCGCGGCGGCGGGCCCGCGGGGAGTCCGTGCACGAGCCGGTTCCGGTCCCCAAAGTGGCGGGCCGAGATGCGCGGATGCCCCACCCCGGCCCCGGCGACGTCTATCCCGTTCGTGCGGCGGCCCCCGTCGTCGCGCCGCGCCAAGCCCCCGCCGAGCGCCCGCCGCAGTCGCCCGCCGACACCGCCGTCGCCGAGGCGAGGCTGCGGTCGCGCGCACGGCACCGCGTCATCGCGGTGGTGGCCGCGGCATCCGTGACCGCCCTCGCGGCGGCCGCCGTGATCATCGCCCTCGTCGTCGCCGGCTGACCCCCGCACGCACCGCGTCGCCGCGGCGGGCCGCGCGTTTGCCGCCCCCGTGAATCCGGCGTATCATAGATCGGGTGTGCGCTCACGCGCGCCGTCCGCCGTGCCCCGGCACGGGACGACCGTGTGACGACATCTCAGGGAACGGTCTGCGAACAGGCCACCCCCACGGCATATCCACCAACGAACGCTTCGCCAGGCTCTGGCGTGCCGGTGGATCCACGTGAGACCCGCAGGATCCGTCCCGCGGGAGGAGAACACGACCGCTGTCACCGTGCAGCACAAACCAGAGAAGAGAGAACGTGCCAACCATTCAGCAGTTGGTTCGCAAGGGTCGCTCGCCGAAGGTCTCCAAGACCAAGGCCCCGGCCCTGAAGTCGAACCCGCAGCAGGCCGGCGTCTGCACCCGTGTGTACACGACCACGCCCAAGAAGCCGAACTCGGCCATGCGCAAGGTCGCCCGTGTCAAGCTGCGCAACGGCACCGAGGTCACGGCGTACATCCCCGGTGAGGGCCACAACCTGCAGGAGCACTCGCTGGTGCTCGTCCGCGGCGGTCGTGTGAAGGACCTCCCCGGTGTCCGCTACAAGATCGTCCGTGGCGCGCTCGACACGCAGGCCGTCAAGAACCGTAAGCAGGCTCGCAGCCGCTACGGCGCGAAGAAGGGTTGAGTTAGATGCCTCGCAAGGGACCCGCCCCGAAGCGCCCCGTCGTCAACGACCCGGTCTACGGCGCTCCGATCGTCAGCCAGCTGGTGAACAAGATCCTCGTCGACGGCAAGAAGTCGCTCGCCGAGTCGATCGTCTACGGCGCCCTCCGCGGCGTCGAGGCCAAGAACGGACAGGACGCTGTCGCCACGCTCAAGAAGGCGCTCGACAACGTGCGCCCCACCCTCGAGGTCAAGAGCCGCCGCGTCGGCGGTTCGACCTACCAGGTGCCGGTCGAGGTCAAGCCTCACCGCGCCAACACGCTCGCGCTGCGCTGGCTCGTGAGCTACGCGAAGGGTCGTCGTGAGAAGACGATGACCGAGCGTCTCCAGAACGAGATCCTGGACGCCTCGAACGGCCTCGGTGCCGCGGTCAAGCGCCGCGAGGACACCCACAAGATGGCCGAGTCCAACCGCGCCTTCGCGCACTACCGCTGGTAACAGCCTCCGTGATGCGGGGGCCGCGACCCGGCCCCCGCATCCACATGGACAGATAAGGAAAAGACCCCGTGGCACAAGAAGTGCTCACCGACCTCACCAAGGTCCGCAACATCGGCATCATGGCGCACATCGATGCCGGCAAGACGACGACGACCGAGCGCATCCTCTTCTACACGGGCGTCAACCACAAGATCGGCGAGACGCACGACGGCGCGGCCACGACCGACTGGATGGAGCAGGAGCAGGAGCGCGGCATCACGATCACGTCGGCCGCCGTCACCTGCTTCTGGGACAACCGCCAGATCAACATCATCGACACGCCCGGCCACGTCGACTTCACCGTCGAGGTGGAGCGCTCGCTTCGCGTGCTCGACGGCGCGGTCGCCGTCTTCGACGGCAAGGAGGGCGTCGAGCCCCAGTCCGAGACCGTCTGGCGTCAGGCCGACAAGTACGACGTGCCCCGCATCTGCTTCGTCAACAAGATGGACAAGCTGGGCGCCGACTTCTACTTCACGGTCGACACGATCGTCTCGCGCCTGAAGGCCAAGCCCCTCGTGCTGCAGCTGCCGATCGGCTCCGAGAGCGACTTCGTCGGCGTCGTCGACCTCGTCGAGATGCGTGCCCTGGTCTGGCCGGGCGACGCCAAGGGCGACGTCACGATGGGCGCCAAGTACGAGGTGCAGGAGATCCCCGCCGACCTCGCCGACAAGGCCGCCGAGTACCGCGAGAAGCTGCTCGAGACCGTCGCCGAGACCGACGACGCCCTGCTCGAGAAGTACTTCGGCGGTGAGGAGCTCACGATCGCCGAGATCAAGGGCGCGATCCGCAAGCTCACCGTCGCGGGCGAGCTCTACCCCGTGCTGTGCGGCTCGGCGTTCAAGAACCGCGGCGTGCAGCCGATGCTCGACGCGGTCGTGGACTACCTGCCGTCGCCGCTCGACGTGCCCGCCATCGAGGCGCACGACCCGAAGAACGAAGAGACGATCATCCAGCGTCACGCGGACCGCGACGAGCCGTTCGCGGCGCTCGCGTTCAAGGTCGTCACGCACCCGTTCTTCGGCCGTCTCACCTACATCCGCGTGTACTCGGGTCACCTCGACTCGGGTTCGCAGATCGTGAACTCGACCAAGGGCAAGAAGGAGCGCATCGGAAAGATCTTCCAGATGCACGCCAACAAGGAGAATCCGGTCGACTCGGTCACCGCCGGCCACATCTACGCCGTGATCGGCCTCAAGGACACCACGACGGGCGACACGCTGTCGGATGCCGGCCAGCAGGTCGTGCTCGAGTCGATGACGTTCGCCGAGCCCGTGCTCGAGGTCGCCATCGAGCCCAAGACCAAGGCCGACCAGGAGAAGCTGGGCCTCGCGATCCAGAAGCTCGCCGAGGAGGACCCGACGTTCCGCGTCGAGCAGAACCACGAGACCGGCCAGACGGTCATCAAGGGCATGGGCGAGCTGCACCTCGACATCATGGTCGACCGCATGAAGCGGGAGTTCAAGGTCGAGGCGAACGTGGGCAAGCCCCAGGTCGCGTACCGCGAGACGATCCGCAAGACCGTCGAGCGCCACGACTACACCCACAAGAAGCAGACGGGTGGCTCGGGTCAGTTCGCGAAGATCCAGTTCGCGCTGGAGCCCCTCGAGGTCACGGCCGACAAGACGTACGAGTTCGAGAACAAGGTCACGGGTGGCCGTATCCCGCGCGAGTACATCGAGCCGACCAACCAGGGCTTCCAGGACGCCATGGCAGTCGGCGTGCTCGCCGGCTACCCCATGGTGGGCGTCAAGGCGACGCTGATCGACGGCGCCTCGCACGACGTCGACTCGTCCGAGATGGCGTTCAAGATCGCCGGCTCCATGGGCTTCAAGGAAGCCGTCCGCAAGGCGAGCCCCGTGCTGCTCGAGCCGATCATGGCCGTCGAGGTGCGCACGCCCGAGGAGTACATGGGCGATGTCATCGGCGACCTGAACTCCCGTCGCGGCCAGATCCAGTCGATGGAGGACGTCACCGGCGTCAAGGTAGTGCGCGCGCTCGTGCCGCTGTCGGAGATGTTCGGCTACATCGGCGACCTGCGTTCGAAGACCTCGGGTCGCGCCGTCTACTCGATGGTGTTCGACAGCTACGCCGAGGTTCCGAAGAACGTCGCCGAAGAGATCGTCCAGAAGAACAAGGGCGAATGACCTCTGCGGATGCCTCGGCCTCCCGAGCTCGTCGAGGGCGGCCGGGGCATCCGAACCCCATAACTTCACAGAAACCCCTCTACTAAGCTAGAGAAATCCCCGTAGACGACCGGTCGCAAACCAGTGCCCGGAACCTCTACATGACCGTCCTGAGGAGGACCCAGTGGCTAAGGCCAAGTTCGAGCGGACCAAGCCGCACGTGAACATCGGAACGATCGGTCACGTCGACCACGGCAAGACGACGCTCACCGCGGCGATCTCGAAGGTGCTCGCCGACAAGTACCCGTCGAACGTCAACGTTCCGCGCGACTTCGCGTCGATCGACTCGGCTCCTGAGGAGCGTCAGCGCGGTATCACCATCAACATCTCGCACGTCGAGTACGAGACCCCGAAGCGTCACTACGCGCACGTCGACGCCCCGGGCCACGCGGACTACATCAAGAACATGATCACCGGTGCCGCCCAGATGGACGGCGCGATCCTCGTGGTCGCAGCCACCGACGGCCCGATGGCTCAGACCCGTGAGCACGTGCTGCTCGCCAAGCAGGTCGGCGTGCCCTACCTGCTCGTCGCGCTCAACAAGGCCGACATGGTCGACGA